>CAYZAI010000505.1:0-2526 GCA_964476305.1 uncultured Myxococcales bacterium | reverse complement strand
TCCACCATCGCGTCGAGGGTGCCGCCGAGGACCTTGCAGGGGCCACACCACGTGGCGCCGAAGTCCACGAGCACGGGCACGGCGGACTGCTCGACCTCGCTCACGAAGTTCTTGTCGTTGACATTGATCATCTTGGCGGCCATGTCGCTCTCCGTGGTTGGCAGGCTGGTTACTTCGCTGTCTTCGGGAACTCCATCTTCGATCCTCGAAGGCTATCATGTCAACGAGGCGATCGTCGAAAAACGCGCGATCCGGACCGTCGTCGTCGGATTTTTCCCCTCGTTTTCCAGGTCGGTGCCATGATGACGTAAAGGAGGTATGAAATTGCGCGTTGACATCTTCTGGAATCTCGCCCTGCCGCGGATCCCCGCCCTGCTGATCCCGGCCTGCGGCGGCGGCGACAACGGGGTACGCCCTGCAGGGCGACTTCACCGAGGAGATGTAGGACACCCACGTCGCGGCCCGGTAGCGCGAACGCTACGGCCCTTGCGCGAAGCGCGCCCAGCGTCCATAACCGCACCGTGGACGAATCCTGCAACGAAGAGGCCCTCGTCTCGGCGGTCCAGCCCGACGGCCGGGTCCGGGTCACGATCCAGAGGGGTGAGGCCTGCCACGCCTGTGCGGCCCGTGGCGCCTGCCAGTCCCTGGGCGGCCAGACGAAGAGCTTCGACATCGTCGTCGACAACGACCTCGGCGCGGCTCCCGGGGACCGGGTCGTGCTGACCCTGGCCGAGTCCGCGGTGATCAAGGCCTCGGCCGTCCTGTATCTGCTGCCCGCCATGGGCCTGCTGGCCGGCGCCTTCGGCGGCTACGGGGTAGCCGGCATACTGGGCTGGGCCACGGATCCCGTCGCCATTGCCGGGTGCCTGGCAGGCCTGATCGCGGGCCTGCTGGCGGCCCGGCTGGTGGCCAGGCGCCTGGAGCGGCGCTCGGCCTTCGTCCCGCGCATCACCCGCGTCCGGGGCCCGTCCACACCCGAGGCCTGACATCGCACTCAGGGGGCGATCGCGGCCTCCGTCTCCGGAGCGGCGACCACGACGTGCACGTCGGCTGCCAGATCCTTGGAGGAGGCGACGGCGTAGGTCTCGCCGGCCTTGATCGCGGAGAAGCGGACACGGCTGCGGGCCGAGTTCGCATCGGGCAGGGTCTCGAGCCTGGCCACCTTCGGATCCTCGATCTTCCACGTCGCCAGGAAGCCGGGCATCGGGTTGCCCGTGTCGCTGAAGACCTGGGCCGTGATCTCGGGGCTGGCCTGGCCGGGAGCGAGAGCCACCTCTTCCGCGGACACGCCCACGGAAACCGGGATATTGACCACGATCTTTCCCTGGGCGCGGACCTCGGTGCCCACGACCTCCACCTCGTACATCGAGCTGCCCGTGGACTTGGCCTTCACCTCGCCGTCCTGGCTGAGACCCGCGACCTCGGGGTTCGTAGGCAACCAGGCCAGGCCCGGACCGTCCGCCATGGGCCGGCCGTCCTGATCGAGGATCGTCGCTGTGATCCGGCCCTTGGCCCCGGTGCCTTCGAGGCTCAGGACCTCCGGCTCCAGGCGGAGGCTCGCGGGTGAGCTGCAGGCGGCCAGGACGGCCACGGCGATGCTGCAGAACTGGAAGGCGCGGTTCATGGGCGACTCCTTCTCGCGGGAAGCGGGACGACGAAGGCTACCACGAACCCACGGACCGGGGAACACGAGCGCTCACATGCGAGCGCTCACATGCGCGCTCCGGTCGGACGCTCCGGTCACCCCTGGCGCGCTGCCGTCAAAGTGGTAAGAAGATCGCGGCGGCGTGCGATCGCCGCCGGGCGAGGAGGACCGTCATGGGCTGGGACTACACAGACAAGGTCAAGCAGCACTTCTTCGAGCCGAAGAACGTGGGTCGCGTCGAGAACCCCGACGGGGTCGGCGAGGTGGGCTCGATCGCATGCGGCGACGCGCTGACGCTGACGCTGAAGGTCGACAAGAAGACCGACACGATCGTCGACGCCCGCTTCCAGACCTTCGGCTGCGGCAGCGCCATCGCCTCCTCGTCGATGCTCACGGAACTGGTCAAGGGCCTGAGCGTTGACGAGGCGCTGAAGATCACCAACCGGGACATCGCCGCAGCGCTCGGCGGGCTCCCGCCCGAGAAGATGCACTGCTCGGTCATGGGCCGCGAGGCCCTCGAGGCCGCGGTCAACGACTACCGGGGCCAACGACCCGAGGCCGGGGAGCACGAGGACGAGGGCCGCATCGTCTGCTACTGCTTCGGCATCACCGAGGGCAAGATCCGCAAGGTGATCCGCGAGAACAAGCTGCGCACGGTCGAGGATGTCACCAACTACACCAAGGCCGGCGGCGGGTGCGGCTCCTGTCTTGGCGAGATCGAGAGCATCCTGGACGAGATGGTCGAACAGGAGCCCGGCGCGGCGGTGGCGCCGCCGGCCCGGGGCAAGTTGACCAATCTGCGGCGCATCGCCCTGATCCAGGAGCTGCTCGACCAGGAGGTGCGGCCCGTGCTGCAGAAGGACAGCGGCGATC
This sequence comes from uncultured Myxococcales bacterium, assembly GCA_964476305.1. Lineage (GTDB taxonomy): Bacteria > Myxococcota_A > Polyangia > JAAYKL01 > JAAYKL01 > CAYZAI01. The sequence goes on along the minus strand of CAYZAI010000505.1, from coordinate 8 downwards.
TCGAGGTC
>CAYZAI010000504.1:0-2529 GCA_964476305.1 uncultured Myxococcales bacterium | reverse complement strand
AGGGTGGCGATACCGGTGTGAGCAGCGTGGGTCGCCACATAGGAGCCGGCCCGGGCCATCGCGTCACCCACGCAGCTGGTGCTCACCTTGTCGAGTCCCATGCCGCCGTACTCCTCGGGGACATCCGTGCTGAGCAGCCCCAGCTCACCCGCCTTCTGGTGGACCCTGCGGTGAATATCGGTCGTCTTCTGTTCGATCTCCTCGGATACGGGCCGGATTTCGGTTTTCACGAAATCCATTGTGGTCTCGTAAATCATCCGGTGTTCTTGGGTGAAATCCTCGGGAGTGAACACATCGTCCGGGCTCACGTCCGCAATTAGAAACTCACCGCCTGAGTAAACCTTGGGCTCTGCCATCTCTAAACCTCCTGGTATTTCGTTCCCCCGTCATTGACAGCAGCGGACATTGACGGGAGCGAACGCCCACCTTTCCTCTGCAACGGGGAAGGTCTCGTTCCTGATGTTTTCAATCGGAAAGGCACTAGTAATCCTCGACTTCAAAAATACCCGCGGCGCCCATTCCCAGGCCGATACACATCGAAACCATCCCCCAACGCTGCTTGCGCGAGTGCATCTCGTAAACGAGCTGGGTGGTCAACTTCGATCCGGAGCAGCCCAGCGGGTGACCCAGGGCAATGGCGCCGCCGTTGACATTGGTGATCTCTTTGGACAGGCCGAGCTGTTCGATGCAGGGAATGGCCTGGGCGGCAAACGCCTCGTTGAGCTCGATGAGCTCTATCTGCTTGAGCTCCAGGCCCGCGTAATCGAGCGCTTTTGGGATCGCCTTCATCGGGCCGAGGCCCATGAACTCGGGACTCACGCCGGCCACGGCATAGCTCCGAAAGGTGGCCAACGGCTTGAGCCCCAAGGCTTTCGCCTTTTCCTTCGACATCAGCAATACGCCGGCCGCGCCGTCGGTCATCTGGGATGAATTCCCCGCGGTCACCGATCCGTCCGGGGCAAAGGCCGGACGCAAATGGGCGAGGGATTCCATATTGGTGTCCGCGCGGACTCCCTCGTCCGTATCAAACGGGACCTCCACCAACTCGTAACGGCCGTTCGCCAGTTGACGCTGCTGTTTGGCCATCACCGGCACGATCTGTTCCTTGAATCGACCCGCTGCCTGAGCCGCGGCAGCCTTGGCGTGGCTCTTTACGGCGAACTCGTCCTGACGCTCTCGCGAAACGTTCTCGCGTCTGGCCACGTTCTCCGCGGTTTGCCCCATTCCGGAGTACCCGGCGGGGCGCCGCTCGACCAGCTCGGGATTGGGGGAGAGCGAGATCCCCGTCATCGGAATCTGGCTCATGCTCTCCACGCCTCCGGCGACCACCACCTCCCCGTAGCCGCACATGATCTTTTCCGCCGCGATGGCGATCGACTGGAGACCTGAGGAACAGAACCGATTCACCGTCATCCCCGGAATACTGTCCGGCCAGCCGGCCGAGAGTACCAATATGCGACCGAGGTTCATCCCCTGGGTGTGCTCGGGGAAGGAGGTGCCGATGACCACATCATCGATTAACGCCGGGTCGAGGTTGCCCGCTCGTTTGAGCAACTCATCGAGCACCGTACACCCCATTTTCTCTGGACGCGTGTCCTTCAGCGTCCCGCGCGGTGCCTTACCGCCGGCGGTCCGGCATGCAGCGACTATTACAGCTTCTTTCATCTCGTTGTCCTCCGTCATTCCGTAAAACGGCGTTAATTCCGAAGCGGCTTTCCCTTTTCCAGCATGTACTGCATCCGCGCCTGGGTCAGCGGCTCGCCGCACAAGCTCAAAAACGCCTCGCGTTCCAGATCCAGGAGGTATTGCTCGCTGACTTCCGTGCCTTCCAGTACGTTGCCGCCGCACAGCACATGCGCTACTTTGCTCGACACGGTGACGTCGTGGTCGAGAACATAACCCGCCTTGTGCATCGCCCAGAGGCCGAGCTTTATCAGCGCCAGGGTGCTCTCGCCGGCCACTCGGATATTGTCACGCGGCCGCCCGGGCTGGTATCCTTCCAGATTCATGGCCAACACGGTCTTCTTGGCGTCCTCTATTTGATAGTCTCGGTTGACCGTCATCTGATCGGTCGGCTTGAGGTAGCCCATCTCGATCGCCTCCGGTCCCGAGGTGGCGACCTTGGCCATCGCGATGGTCTCGAAAGCGCGCGCGATAAACGGTGTCAACTCTATTTGCCTGGGATAGAGCCCGCCTTTTTTGACTTCGAACAGGTGATCGGTGTTGCGCAGCAACAGCTCCTTGGTTCCGCCCCCGGCCGGGATCACCCCGACACCGACTTCGACGAGGCCGAGGTACGTCTCGGCGGCAAAACGCACGCGGTCCGCGTGGAGACAGATCTCGACGCCGCCGCCCAAGGCCATCCCGGCCGGTGCCGCCACCACCGGCTTGTCGAGATACTTGAGCGCCATCAACGTGTCCTGTAGCGCTTTGACGCTGAATTCGAGCTCATCCCACTCTTCCTCTTGAGCGGCGAACAACACCATCGCCAGGTTTGCTCCGACCGAAAAATTGGTGCCGTGATTTGCG
>CAYZAI010000503.1:0-2539 GCA_964476305.1 uncultured Myxococcales bacterium | reverse complement strand
TGCCCGAGGGCCACACGCTCGCCGGGAGCCCCGACGTCGATGTCCCGTCCCGCGTTGTCGCAGCCCGCCCAGGCGAGCATCAGCAACAGGGCCGCCGGCGCGAAAGACCTGAAGTTCATGGTCGACTCCCTTGATTGTGCGCCGCCTCGGGCGCGTTTCCCGGGATTATAGTCGCAAACCGGCCCCGGACGGTCGAATTTCGTGCATCGCCGGCCCCCCGGTCCGTCGCGATCAGTCGAGCTTGCGGCGGCGGCGGACCTGCTCCATCGCCCGGGCGTACTCGATCTCCCAGTCACGGGTGCCCTCGGCGAGGTTCTTGATCTTGGAGCGGGCCTCCTTGTCGAGGTCGTCCTCGATCTCGGTGTGGTGCTTGATGATCGGCCGCATTGCGCGCTTCAGATCCTGATCCTCGCCGAAGACCTCCTCGACGAACTGGCTGTGCAGGAACGAGCCGATCAGCTGCGTCATGATGTAGTCGAGGGCGTCGTCCCCCACGGAGAAGCCGGCCTGATCGGCGAGCTGGCGCTTGAGCTTGGGGAAGGACGAGTAGGGCATGCCGCGCTTCTCGCACAGGTCCTTGGCCTTCTCGGTGAAATCGCGGTCCTGGCGGGAGTACTCCTTGAACACGGCCGCAATATCGAGCTCGACCTCGTCGGCGTTCTCGGTCTCGATGAGGTTCTGGTCGATCAGGGCCCGCACGATCTCGGATGTGAGGATCGGGATCTTGCCGGAGTAGAGCTTCATGGGAGGGCGCCTTTCTGCCGGGCGCGGCGAGGCGCCCGCGAGTCCGGCGCAGTATGCAGCCCGGGCTTCGCGACTGTCAACTTCGACGTCGCCTCCGGGACCGCCCCCGATCGCGGTCCGGGCGGGTCAGCCGACGAGCGGGTTCGAACAGGAAAGAGCCGGGAAGCGTCCGAAATCCCGGTCCGCGGTCAGGAGCTCCCGCACGCCGTGGGACAGACACAGAGCGGCGATCCGCGCGTCGTGGATCCGGGGCCCGGTGACGCGCCCGCCGCTGACCAGGGCGCGGGCGTCCGTCCAGTAGTCCGGCGGCTCGGAGAGTAGCACCAGGCCCGGGGACTCGAGCCAGGCGTCCACCTGGTCCAACGCCCGTTCGAGGGGCGTCGGCGGCGCCCAGATGCGGGGGTGGGTGACGATGGCCAGGAATTCGTGGACGCAGGGCCAGGGGACGGCCCACGCTGCCAGGCCCTCGGCAAGGGAAGCCACTTGGCGGCGGGCCGCTTCGTGGAACGGCGAGTCCGATCGATGGGCGTGGACCAGGACGTTGGTGTCCACGGCGATCACGCGCCGCGCTCCTCGTAGGCGGCGTCGCGGATCTCCTCCCAGCTGTCATGGCTGAAGCCGGGCTGCAGGCCCTCGCCGCCGAAGCTCGCGTCGCGCAGGGTGAAGCCGCGCTTCTTCCTTCGGCGCTCCAGCGCGGTCCGCAGGCCCTCTTCCACGAGCGCCCGCAGGGTGGTGTGCTCCCGGACCGTCAGCTTCCTTGCCGAGTCCAGCAGGTTGTCGGAAATCTCTATGGTCGTCTTCATACATAAACCCATATCATATAATATGGGCTTATGCAACAGGTCGCTAGGGCTTCCCTCGGGAGCGGGCCACTTCCTCGTACTTCGAGGGGCACTTGGTCAGGATCTCGCTGGCGAGCAGCAGGTCGGCGCCGGGCTGCAACACGCCGTGGACCACCAGCTCGCGCCCGGGGAGCATCGAGTCCGGCAGGATCCCGGCGTACTCCACCGCGAGGCGGGCGCCGTTCTTGGTCAGGTCGAACCGAAACCGATCCGTTCCGGGTCTGTTGCGGACCGAGTCCGGGGCGAGCAGTCCGTTGACCCTGATGGGCTTGCTTTCGAAGCGGGCCCGCTCGGCCAGCAGCTCGTCGACGGTCTTGTAGTAGACCATGGACTCCCCGTCGTCCGAACCGAAGACGAGCCAGGCGAGGCCGCCTCCGACGACGAGCACGCTGGCCAGGATCTGCAGGGCGAGGGTTCGGTTCATCGCTTCAACCGCCCGGGTCGAAGGTGGCGATGGCCGCCCTCAGGCGTTCCTCCACCGTGGCGAAGCGGTCGTAGGGGGCCGCCGCCTCGACGATGACGACGCGCTCGTCCACCACGAAGAGGGTGGTGGACAGCACCCAGTCCTCGGCGCCGTGGGGGAGCATGACCTCCACCGTGCACCCTGGCAGGCCCCCCACCGTCTCGAAGCAGTTCTTCGCCTTGGCGGCATAGCCCTGGGCTTCCAGGTGAAGCTGGAGAGCCTCGGTCCAGAAGTCGAGGTTCGCCTCGGGATAGTTCTCGACCTCGCGGGCCGCGACGCGGACTCCGTCGGCGGTGATCAGGCGGTAGTCGTTCGTCTGCTCGAAGCGCTGGAAACCGTCCGGGACGTCCATCGAATAGGGCGGCTTGCAGGCGCAGAAGGCCAGCGTCACCAGCAGAAGCGCGAGGGGCGTGGGCAGTCGTCTCGCGTTCATGGCTCAGAACTCCCCGAGGAAGCGGTCGAGGTTGACCGTGTTCAGCCACTCGAACGG
>CAYZAI010000502.1:0-2540 GCA_964476305.1 uncultured Myxococcales bacterium | reverse complement strand
TAGTTGCAGAAGGCGCTGGCCGCCGCGGCCGAGAAGATCCGCGAGCGGAAGAGCGCCAGGCCGAGGACGCGGGCCGCGAGGCCGCCCCCGTCCCGGGCGGGAGTCGGTGCCGCCGGCAGCGACCTCGGCAGGAACGGCACCCCGACCGCGATCACCACCGCGCTGATGGGGGCCATCAGGTAGAAGGTCCAGCGCCACGAGAGCAGGTCGATGACCGCGCCCGACAGGGGAGGGCCGGCCATCAGCCCCACGTAGGTCGAGGTCGCGAGCATTCCGAGGGCCCGCCCTCGCTGGCTCGCGGGAAACGCGGTGGTCAGGATCGCCGGCCCGGCGGCCATGGCCAGGGCGCCGCCGATGCCCTGGAGCACCCGGCCCACCACCAGCACCCAGAACCGGTCCGCGGCGCCGCAGACCGCGGACATGATACCGAACAGGACGAATCCGAAGAGGTAGAGCCGTCCGTGCCCCAGCAGGTCGCTGAGCCAGCCGGCGGGCAGCAGCAGCACGGCCACGGTCAGCAGGAAGGCCTGCACGACCCAGCGGGAATCCTCGATGGAAACGCCGAGATCCCGGCCCAGGCTGGGCAGGGCCAGGTTGACCATCGAGCCGGCCATGGCGCTGAGCAGGGTGCCAACGGCGACCACGGCCAGCACCACGCCCGGTCTGACAGGGGGGGGTGTCTTGAAGGATCCGGGCCCCGGCATCGCGGCATGATACGCGCCCGATTCTCACAACTCAACGCGCCATTCGGGGGAATCGCGGTCGACCTCACTTGTGCAAAAGCCGTGCGCACGCGAGAATCCAGGGCAGGGAGGTGGGAGATGGTCCTCGAACGATCGGTTTCCTGTCCGGCGCTCTTCGTCGCCCTGGCCCTGGCCCTCGCCATCGGATGCCATCGCGCCGCGGCCACCGGAACCGGTGATCCCGACGGGGGATCGGACGCGGACACCGACTCCGACACCGATTCCGACGCCGACGCCGACGCGGATTCGGATTCGGACGCGGACACCGACACCGTCGACTGCGACGAGCTGCCCCAGTACTGCTGCGCCCCGGGCTGCCCGTGCCAGGACGACGGCGGGGAGTGCGTACCCACCCACTGGTCGGGGGAGGCGGGGATGGAGCACGGCATCGGCGTGTGCCAGGTCCCCGCCGAGCCGGGCGAGTGCTGGACCGCGGCCGAATGCGCCCCGTACGAGTTCTGCGCCGGAGTCTTCGTCTGCGGCTGCTTCATGGACTGTGAGTGGGAGGGCACCGGCACCTGCGCCACGGCGACGGCGGGCTGCTGCGACGGGGACGGCGACTGCGGCGACAGCTACTTCTGCATGGACCTCCCGACCATGGACACCTGCCACGGCCGGCTCGAGTTCCCCTCGTGCTGGACGGACGAGGACTGCGGGAGCGGGACCTGCGTCGGCGCCAGCCCCTGCCCCTGCGACGCCAACTGCATCGGCGAGCCGGGCTGGTGCGACAACTGGGACTGAGCCGGGCGGGCTACTCGGCGGGCTTGTCCTCGGCGGGCTTGGCCTTCTTCTTCGGCGGCGGCTTGATCAGCTTCTCGGCGAGCAGGATCGCGACCTTCGCGTCACCGTTCACGTACTTTCCGTTCTTCCCCTTCACCGCGTAGCGGCCCGAGCGCTTCTTGATGATCTCGTAGTCCTTCTTCTCGGCTTTCGCCTTCGCCTTGGCCATGTCGTACTCCTTTCGGGAAAGTTTCGACCGATAAACGAACCGGCTGTTTAGTTCATCGGTGGCCAAAGATCAATCGGCCATTGCCAATCGGACACTTGTGGGAATCCCTCCCGGGCGCGACAATCCAAGCGAGAGGAGGTGCGAGGATGTCATTGAGCCAAGCGATTTCGGGAGTGTCGATGGCATGGATGGCGGCGGCCCTGGCCCTCGCGGCAGGCTGCCAGAAGGCGGCCGACAGCGGGACCGGCGACACCGACGCGGATACCGACGCCGATACCGATGCGGACACCGACGCGGATTCCGACGCTGATACCGATACCGACGCGGACTCGGACACCGACAGCGATGCCGACACCGACACCGACACCGACACCGACACCGACGCGGACACCGACACCGTCGATTGTGACACGCTGCCCCAGTACTGCTGCTCCCCGGGCTGCCCGTGCGACGGGACCGACGTGATCTGCGCGCCGGGCCACGACGGCGCCGAAAGCGGCCTGGGCACCTGTCAGCCGCCCGCCGGCCAGGGCGAGTGCTGGACTGCCGCGGACTGCGATGTCGGCGAGTTCTGCGCCGGAGTCTTCGTGTGCGGCTGCTACGAGCTCTGCGAGTGGGAGGGCACCGGCACCTGCGCGCCCGCGGCCACGGGCTGCTGCGGCGGTGACGGCGACTGCGGCGCAGACCACTTCTGCATGGATCTACCGACCATGGACACCTGCCACGGCCTGCTCGAGTTCCCGTCCTGCTGGACGGATGACGATTGCGGGGGCGGGAGCTGCGTCGGCGCCAACCCCTGCCCCTGCGACGCCTACTGCATCGGCGAGCCGGGCTGGTGTGAAGGTTGG
>CAYZAI010000501.1:0-2553 GCA_964476305.1 uncultured Myxococcales bacterium | reverse complement strand
GGAGTTCATGGCCCGCCACGGCGTGCCCACTGCCCCCTTCTCGGTCCACGACGACCTCGACGACGCCCTGGACGCGGTGAACCGGCGGGCCGGGCCCTGCGTCGTCAAGGCGGACGGCCTGGCCGCGGGCAAGGGCGTGATCGTCTGCCGCAGCGCCTTCGAAGCCCGCCAGGCGGTGCAGGTGATCCTGGGGGAGCGGCAGTTCGGCGAGGCCGGCGCACGGGTGGTGATCGAGGACATGCTGGCCGGCGAGGAGGTTTCGGTCCTGGCGATCTGCGACGGCGAGCGGATCGTGCCGCTGCTGGCCGCCCAGGATCACAAGGCGGCCTACGAGGGGGACACCGGCCCCAACACCGGCGGGATGGGTGCCTACGCCCCGGCGCCAGTGGTGACTCAGGCCCTGCACGATCGTATCGTGGAGACCGTGCTCCGCCGAACCGTGAGCGGGATGGCGGAGGACGGCCACCCGTTCCGGGGTGTGCTCTACGCGGGGATGATGATCTGCGACGGGGAGCCGCTGACCCTGGAGTTCAACGTCCGCTTCGGCGATCCCGAGTGCCAGCCGCTGATGCTGCTGCTCGAAGAGGACCTGGTGCCGCTGCTCATCGCCGCCGCGGACGGAACCCTCGTGGAGCGGGAGATCGGCTGGCACGCCGGGGCGGCCCTGTGCGTGGTGCTCGCCGCCGAGGGCTACCCGGGACCGTACGAGCGCGGCAGGGAGATCACCGGGTTCGCCGCGGCCGCCGCACACCCCGACGCGGTGGTGTTCCACGCGGGCACCAGGCTCGACGGCGGGCGCGTGCTGACGAATGGCGGGCGCGTGCTCGGGGTCACGGGCCGCGGGCCGAACGTCCGGGAAGCCGCGGCCGTGGCCTACACCGCCGCGGGCGAGATCCAGTGGGAGGGCATGCGGATGCGCCGGGACATCGGGCACCGGGCGCTCTGATTTCCGGCGGCCCGGCCGGCCGCCGACGGGGAAGACCAGATGGACAAGAGCGTGCTGATCGTCATGGGCAGCGAGAACGACCTGGAAAAGACCCAGCCCGCGGTCGAGATCCTCAGGAGCTTCGACATCCCTGTGCGAGTGGCCGTGGCCTCGGCCCACCGCTCGCCCGAGAAGGCCGCGCGGCTGGCGCGAGAGGCCCGCGACCAGGGGGTCGGGGTCATCGTCGCCGCCGCGGGCGCGGCCCACCACCTCGGCGGGGCGATGGCCGCGAACTCGACACTCCCGGTGATCGCGCTGCCGATCGCGGTGGGCACGATGGGCGGCCTCGACTCCCTGCTCTCGGCGGTGCAGATGCCCGGCGGCGTGCCCATCGCCGCGGTGGGCATCGACGGTGCCAGGAACGCCGGCCTGATCGCAGCGGCAATCCTCAGCCTCGGCAACGAGACCCTCGCCCGGCGCCTCGACGAGCAGCGGGAGAGCCTGCGCCAGGGCGTCGAGCAGGCAGACGAACGGGTGCAGGCCCGGCTCGCGCGCCAGGGTTGAGGGTGGGGTCGCCCGGCCGCCGTGCGCATCGCGTCCCCCGACCACTGGCTCGACGAGGCGCTGACCATGATCCGCGGGGGCGGCGTGGTCGCCCTGCCCTTCGAGCGCCTGTTCGGCCTCGCGGCGAACGCCATCGACCCGGACGCCGTGGAGCGCGTGCTCGTGATCAAGGGTCCGGGGCGAGCCGGAGACCGGCCGATCCCCGTGGTGATCGGGGACCTCGAACTGCTGCCCATGGTCGCCCGCCGGCTTTCGCCGCTCGCGCGATCCCTCACGGATCGGCACTGGCCGGGCCCGCTCACACTGCTGCTGCCGGCCGTGGACGGGCTGCCCGCCGGGCTCGTCGGCCCCGCGGGCCTGGTGGGCGTGCGGCTGCCCGGCCCCTGTCCAGCCGCGGACCTGGCCCGCGCGGGGAGCCTCGTGCTGACCGCCACAAGCGCCAACCCCACGGGCGGGCAGGATCCGCTGACCTTCGAGGAGGTTGAAGCGCTCACCGGCGTCGACATGATCGTCCCCGGAACCGTGCCCGGCCCTCCGGGCTCCACCGTGGTCCATCCCGACGGCGGACACCTGCGCGTCGTCCGCCCGGGGATCCTGTCGATCGAGGAGGCTTGAGTTGGATCTGGGCATCGAGCAGGTGGCGATCCTCGGCGTGATCCTCTTCGCGGCCATCGCGGTGCTGCATGGGTTCAACACGGCGCGGGGCATCAGGCGCATCGCGGGACGGCCCAAGGGCGAGGGCCGGACGAGGCGCCTGATCTCCAGCGATCCCGTGGCCCGCGAGATGGCCCGCGGCGTGGTGCGCGAGGTGGCCGCCGCCCACCCCGAGGCCGCGGACCGGTCACGGGAGGCCGGGCGGGTCGATCCCGGAATCGAGGAGCCCCTCGAGAAGGCCCGGGCCTACTTCCGCGAGCGCGTCGAGCCGCGCCTGCGGCCCCTGTTCCACATGGCGATCGACGAAGTGATCCTGGGCAGGCCCGACAAGGGCAAAACAGTTTGACAGCGTTTCGACCCGGGTGCTAAGAACCCACTCCGCGCCGCCGTTGCGCACCGTTCTTTGGGGC
>CAYZAI010000500.1:0-2565 GCA_964476305.1 uncultured Myxococcales bacterium | reverse complement strand
CCATTCCGAGCATTCTTTCAGAAATCAAAGCTCCCAGTATTCTGTCTGTTGATTCTTCTCCGTTAAATTGTCTTTCGTATGAACTCATTCTACATCACCATCGGACCATAATTAGTTACTACTATATAGTTACTACTATTTAAAGATATCGAATGGCCGCAATATGCGAGACATTTTGCGGCAGTTTATTTGGACAGAACCACAGAAGTAATAGTTTTCTTTGGCGATACGTAGACGTTCCCATTAGTAATAATTCTTTTTTGGAGACGTAGTTTTTTCTTCTGAAGAAAAAAATCCGTATAAAAATGAAGGAAAAGAAAAAAATCGAACAAAAGTAGTCCCTAAATCAAGCCGAGTTTTATTTCTTGCTTGCTAGGTTCATAATAGCTTTGACCGCAACGATTATTGCAGCAGGAGCTGCGAATATTGCGATGTTAGCAACTATGGCGTTGATCAGTGTACCAAGACCAGGGATAACATTCAATGGTAGGAATGCACCTGCGTCACCGGCAACTGTTGCGCCTAGACTTGCCACAATCAAAGCTACTGTAGCTACCAAGAAAGAAGTCGTTTCTTTCTCAGAGATATTTAGGAGACCGACAATTGCACCTAGTATCACGAGCAACACAGCTACCCAGCTGGATGACCCGAAGCCAGCAGCAGCGCCGATACCGGCAAGAACTGCTATGACCACTGATACAAGGTATGCCCATTCTCCTGCGTTTGTGGATTTCATTTTGTCACACCCAATTTTCCTTACCTATTGGCCAGTATTTAAGCATTCCGCCCGAAGCTCAAGCTTAAATACCTTTCGCTGTGACTCTACTCCAGAGTAGTTACAATTTTTAGAAAATATATTAGGTAAACCGGACAAATACTTGTTATGAAAGGCATATCGGCTACGATCGCTACGGTTCTTTTGCTCCTTATAGTGGCCGCCAGCATGATAATGGCCTACTCACTCTTCCAGAGCACGGGGGAGAAGACAGCCGAGAACATAGAGGCTGAGCAGGACGTATTTTTGACACAGTCGACATCCGTCAGCATAGAGAACGCCAACAGCGACCAGCTTTACGTCCGGAACATCGGAAATCCGGTGCCAAATTACACGCTTATACTGTATGTGGACGGAGATAAAGTGGACATAGACGCCGTTGACCTTGAGCCCGGGAAAGTCACGGCCATCAATCTTTCCGGGGGTTTCCTTGCAGCAGGTACATACGACTTCAAGCTGTCCATGGTCAACTCGAAGGCGGCCGGCAGGATAACGGTCCAGAAGTTGAATATAATAACCGAACCTTCATTTGGCTCCACAATTCATGAGCCCATAAGCATATTCCTGGTTCTGGACAAGTCCACCAGTATGCTTGGAGAAAAATTAGCGGCCGCGAAGGTGGCTGCGGTGTCTTTTGTGGATATTGCCGATGATACTGATGAAATGGGCCTTGTAAGCTTCTCCACCAGCGCTTCGCTGGACCAGCAGTTAACGATAGACAAGCAGGCAGTAAAAAACAAGATAAACGCCCTGATAGCCAACGGCTGGACGGCAATAGGAGACGGCATATACAGGGCAACGGGTGAGCTGGTTGTCTACGGAATGGACAGGAAAATAGAGGTTCTTCTCACGGACGGCAAGGAAACGAGGAATTCCAATCCGGAAGGCCGCGCGGCCGAGGCGGCGGCCCAGAACATAACCATCTATGCCATAGGGCTTGGCAGCGATGTAGATGAAACGCAGCTCAGGCTAATAGCCAACATGACCGGCGGCAGTTATTATTTCTCACCCTCAAGCCAGGATCTCATGGGCATATTCACCCAGATAGCAGTACAACTCCAGGAGGGATGGGTTGATGTCGGCGCGGCGGACATAAGCAATTACGGATCTTCTTGCTATTCGCCGGAGATGTGCGCTAAATTCAGCGGCGGCGTATATCCGAATACGATGCTTTTACAGAATAGAAAGATCACGTTCCCGGGTTCATACAATATAGACGCAACGGCACGCGCATATGTAACAGGCAATATGTGCAGCTCCTGCGCGCAGCTGCCCGGAGAAACTTGTAGGGACAATGACGCAAGGATACATCTAATGGCTTACGATGCGTATGACCAGAAAATAGGCGAAACTGTCGGGGACTGGGCCGGAGCCCAGGGAACCGGATGGATAAGTCTCTCCGAGTCATGGCAGACTCCGTCAAACACAAAGTCAGTAACGTTCCAGGTAGACGCAGGCGACTGTTGCACCTGCAACGCCGACTTGTATGTAGACGACGCCTATATGTCGATTTCCAAGTGAGAGAACTCAAACAGCCTTAACGCGGTGCTGATGGGAATTACCGTTATGTTGTCGCGTACTATAGGTCTTCTTGTATCCTGCATCTGAAACGTCTCCACAACATACTTCAGTCCTTTTGTGGTCATGGCAACGTAGGCAACGCCCGGGGCGTCGGGATCCCATTCATCAAAGTATGCAATCTCCTTCTCTATGGACGCTGTTTCTTTCATTGGTAGACCTTCACAGAAATATATAAAAGATGGGGCCAGAGGGATTTTCGCCGAGACAAG
>CAYZAI010000499.1:0-2568 GCA_964476305.1 uncultured Myxococcales bacterium | reverse complement strand
CCTCGCCAGCTCGAACTCGGTGCGGGCCATCAGCCAGGTCGAGAAGTCGTTGCGGGATCCGTGGAACAGCAGCGACTCGCCGGGCACCTCGGCGATGCGCCGCGAGAAGGTCAGGAGGTCGCCCGCCGTGGCGAGCAGAGCCCCTTCCGGAGAGCGGAAGCAGAAATCGCCGAAGCCCAGCTGCTCACGCAGGAAGCGTCGCAGGTCGAGCAGCAGGGTGTCCGAGGCCTTGTCGATGAACCGGCAGCCGAGCGCCTCCATCGCCGGGGCGCTGCTTCGGTCCGAGGACTGCATCACCACCGGCCGGTCGGGGGCCGCGGCCTTCACCCATCGCGTGAAGTCCAGGCCGGCTCCGGGGTCCACCCGGCCGCCGCGCGGGAAGGCGGCGTCGACGATCACGCCCATCACGTACTCGCGGTAGGCGTCGTGGAGCCGCTGCGCCTCCTCGAACGAGGTCGCGAGCAGGATCTTCGGCCGCGCCCGCAGCCGGAGCAGCTTCTGCATCGAGTTCAGGCCGTCGGCCATCAGAGCCTGCATGTGCCCGAGCAGCTCGGTGTAGAGCATCGGCAGGTACGACGAGTAGAACCGCACGTTGTCCTCGACGAGGATCAGCACCGGCACGCCGGCGACCTCGGTGTCGTGGGCGACGTTCAGCCTGTCCTCGACGCTCTTGATGATCGCCAGGAACAGGCGCGCGTCCCCTGACCAGACGAAGAGCCGGTCGTTGTCCGAGAGGGCGCCGCGCTCCTCGAGGGCGGCAAGGTCCCGCGGCCCCGAGGCCATCAGCACCAGGGGCATGCCCGGAGCCGTGGCGTGCACGTCCGCCCCGAAGCGCGCGCAGTCGATGTCACCCGGACGCAGCAGGGAGATCACGAGGTCGAAGGGCTCCGCGCGGAGCAGATCCAGAGCCTCGATCGAGGTGGAGGCCCGCTCGATGCGAGGCGCGTACTTGAGGTTGAGCTCGAGGTACTCCGAGAACAGCATCTCGGTCAGGCGCCCGTCCTCCTGGAACGTGTACGCGTCGTACAGGCTCGAGACCAGCAGCACGTCGTGCACACGGCGGGGAATGAGCGAATCGAAGGCCACGGGCTGCCGGTCGCGGCGCGGGACGATGCGTTCCAGGAGGCGGTCCTTCATTCGGGCAGCTCCGCTCGGGGTTCAGGACCAGTCGAGGAACACGCAGTCCTGGTCCTGGGCACAGGGGGCGTTCGAGGCGGCGCAGTCCGCCGGGCAGGACTGGTCCGATTCTCCCCATTCCTCTGCGCACCAGGAGTCTCCTCCGCAGTAGGAGGCTGAGGCGACGGCCACGCAGGTGCGGTTGCCGGGCTCGCCCAGGCAGTCCCAGTAACCTGTCCCCGCGAGCGGCCAGTCGAGGAAGATGCAATCGATCATGGACAGGCAGGGCAGGGTCGTCAGCTCCCCGGTGTCGCAGTCCTCCGGACACGAGAGATCCGACTCGCCACCCTCGACGTCGCACAGATCGTCGCCACAGGTGCCATCGCCGTATTGGAAGACGGGAGCGCAGGTGCCTCCCATCGGGCCGATGTCCTGGCAGGTCCAGTGGCCGGGCACCGGATCGCCGCCGTAGCACTCGCCCTCTGCCGGGTTGCCGATGTGGACGGACAGGGTGAAGTCTCCCTGGAGATTCGATTGGTAGGAGTCGACGACGATGTGGACGAAGCCATCCACGGTGGCGCTCCAGCCCACGGTCTCGGCCGCGGTGCCGCCCAGGGACGAGCAGTCGACGAGTGTGGCCGGGTCGCAGGGTTCCTCGCTGAGCGAGACGCCGCCGAAAAGCAGCAGGTCCAGGTCGGTACCCGTGGGCGCCATCTGCGCGTGAATCGTCTCTCCCGTGAACAGCCAGACCGCGTAGGCCCGATCCGGGCCTGGCTGGGCGAAGCTGTTGCACTCGACGTTCAGCTCGGCGCCGGCCCCGATCGTGGTCCCGTCTTTGCCCATGACCGGCAGATCGTTCCGGCCGATGACGATGGCGTCGCCGCACGTCAATCCCGGACCGTCGCCGCCCTCGCACGGATCGGTGTCGGCGTCGGTGTCTGTGTCCGAGTCCGTGTCCGAGTCGGCGTCTGTGTCCGTGTCGGCGTCGGAATCCGTGTCGGCGTCGGAATCGGCGTCGGCATCGGCGTCGGCATCCGCATCGGCGTCCGCATCGGCGTCCGCATCGGCGTCGGTGTCTGTGTCCGAGTCCGTGTCCGAGTCGGCGTCTGTGTCCGAGTCGGCGTCTGTGTCCGAGTCGGCGTCGGTGTCCGAGTCCGTGTCCGTGTCCGAGTCGGCGTCCGAGTCGGTGTCGGCGTCGGTGCCGGATTCGTACGGTGGCGCCGATTTCCCGCAGCCTGCCCACAGGGCCGACAGGCACAGGATGGCCGGGATGGCTGTTCTCATGGCGCACGCTCCTTGCGTTGAAACTGTGTCTCGGGAGATTCTACACGGCTCGGGGCGCCTTGGGAACCGGAGAGGGAGAAACGGGGCCGGTCTCAGGGGTGGCAGATCGAGGTGCCGGTGACGTACTGGCACGTCTGGCCCGGCGGGCATTGGTCGGAGCCCGTGCAG
>CAYZAI010000498.1:0-2575 GCA_964476305.1 uncultured Myxococcales bacterium | reverse complement strand
AATGTCCTCCTCGACGGTCACGGATACCTCGCTCGCGGCGCCATCGAGAGGTGCCGCCTGAATATCTAGGTAGAGCGCGAAGTTCCTGCGCTCTTCGTCAGACGCATTACGGAGATCCATACCGTCCGCGTCGGGGAAGTAGACAGTCGCAGGGTAGATCCCTCCCGTTTCCGGGCCTGCAATCTCGTCCCCGTCGTGCAACACATCGATGATCGGCACGGGGCGTGGTACATCTTCTACGATTGACTCGATCGCACCAGAAGCGGGGCAGCAGGCCTCCTGCATCTTGTCGGTGCGCCGGCCGAGCTCCGAGACGAAGAGACTGATCTCCCAGTTGGCCGGGGTGGCCGTCATGGCGCGCACCTGGAAGAACATCACCTCGCTGTTCAGGGTCGGGTAGGCCCGCTCCTGCGGCTCACCATTGGCGATGAGGGCCGGCTCGAGTGAGAAGGTGTCCACCTCGCGGGCGTACCAGATTCCGGAGGGCTGGAGCGTGCCGGAGGGGGCAGTCTTCAGACGCCACACGACGACCTCGACGTCCCAGCCGGCGGGAGCGATTGCGGGCGTGATGCCGTTCACCGAGAGCAGCACCATCGTCTGCCTCGAGACGTCGATGCCGTTCTGCAAGGTCGTGGGGGCCGTGTCGAGGCCTGTCACACGCCGCTGGACAATCCCGTAGTCGAGCGAGGGCTTGTAGGGCCGTGAACCCTTCGGATTCTTCGGGGGAAACGTCATCCTGCACTCCTGTGGTTGACGGACCCGAAGGCGTGGCCCGCGTTCCGTCCGAACAGTGATTGGAAGGTCACCCGCGGCTTGCGGGTCAGCTCACCGACGAGGCCGGCACCGTAGGCGAGAACCCCGGCCCAGCCCATGGAGCAGTGGCGACACACGAAGACGGTCGAGCCGCCGGGCTTGCGGAAGCGCAACCGGCGACCCTTGATCTCCTGACCACACCAGGAGCATCTCACTTTTTCCGCCTTCGCCATGCCCAGATACCCAATCCCGCAGCGGCGAGGGCCGCGGCGATTCCACCAATGACCCACCACTTCTTGTTGGAACCCTCCCCTGGCATCTCGGGGAGAGGTCCCTCGATGTCCTCGGGTGCCCCGGGACCGACTAGCGACACCCCGGGCAGCGTGACCTTCTCGGGGGGCGAGAACGTGGCCGTCGGGGGCTTGTAGGGCTTGCTCGCCGACAGGTCCTCGGGGCGCTTGTCCCACTGATCCTTGGGCGGAACCCAGAACACCTGCTGCGGGTCCGCCACCGGGCACTGGGCGATCCACGGACTCGTCCCGAAGATCGCGTTGGCCGCCCCGGGTCCAGCATCGGGCGAGACCTTCTTGGCCGAGCAATTCGAGTCGGAGTTGCGGTACACCACCAGGCCGGCCCGGCCCATCTCCATGTTCCAGGAGTTGCCGTTGACCTTGCGGGCGTAGACGAGCTTGTCGTAGCCGGAGCCGTAGGCATTCCAGCAGACCTTCGTCAGGGTCATGCCCTGCTTCGGCTTGAAGAATGCCGCGGCGTGGGGCTTCTCGCCCTTCTGGCCCTCGTACACGAACAGCCCGACGTACTGGGGGTGCTGGTACATCTACCGCCTCCCCTTCTTGCCCTTCTTGCGGAAGACATAGGCCCCGATGACCGTCAGGCCGAGGATGGCCCCCACGGCGATCCCAATGCCGGCCTTCGAGGTCGGCGGGGGCTCGGGGGGAGGCTCCGGCTCGGGAGTCGGCCCCGGCGCGGGCTTGTCTCCGACCTCGGAGGGCGGGGTCCCATCGAAGACCCCGGTGTAGTACCTCGTGCAGATGTCGGCGTACTCCTGGGCGAAGCGCATCGGCAGGTTCAGGACGAGGTAGGTCTGCTGGTTGATCTTCGCGGAGTTGATCCCCAGGTACTCGTACTGGAACCAGTGGAGCGCCGAGCAGGTCTTGGGGCCGACGATGCCGTCGACCACGAGCTTGTTCCCCTCGGCCAGGTACTGCTCGTTGAGGGCCTGCTGGAGGGCCTTGGCGTCGGCCACGGGGATGACGACCTTGCCCCCGGGCACGGCCATGAACGAATCGCTCAGGTTGGCCGCCAGGTAGATGTAGCAGTCGCCCTTGGGACCCACGGCCGGCCGGCGGTTCCAGGTGAAGTAGCCCAGGATGGTCTCCCAGGGGCCGGTCCACTCGATTTGCGACTCGGGCGGGGCCGCATAGATGGTGTAGCCCACCGGGGTCGGGGGCCTGTCGCTGACCGCGCCCAGGCCCGCGATGACGTTCCGCGGGTAGGACGGGGTCCGGAAGTAGGAGCCGATGCCGGCGAGCGAGCCGCGGGTCCGGCCCCCATACAGGACGTGGCCTCTGGACCGCTGGCCGACGCGGACCTCTCGCAGGCAGCCCATGTTCATCCAGTTGCGGCCGAAGGTGTTCATCCACTGGCCGTTCTCGGCGATGTACTGGAGGTAGTTCTCCCTGGGCATGGCCTGGACCGAGCGGGCGAAGCTATTGAAGGTGTCGTGGCTGACGACCATCGCGTGCGACAGCGGGTACATGGACCGGCCGTACTGCTCGTGCTCGGGCGTCTGCCTCATCCAGTC
>CAYZAI010000497.1:0-2582 GCA_964476305.1 uncultured Myxococcales bacterium | reverse complement strand
CCCTGGAACGAGCAGGGCCTCACCGGGCCCGCGCTGAACCGGATCGTGCTCTACCGCGCCTGCATCTCCGCGGTGGCCCGCACCAGGAAACAGGCCCGCGAAGAGGTGCGGATCACGCTGCTGCACGAGACCGCCCACTTCTTCGGCCTCGACGAGGAGGAGGTGGCACGGATGGGGCTGGCGTGAGGTCGACCTACTCGCAGGCGCAGCCCGCCATGCTCGAGGCCATGCTCGCGTCCTCGGCGCTCAGGCAGAGAATGGCGTCGAAACCCGTGACCCCCGTGCAGTCGCAGCACTCGTAGTCGCCCTCGCACTGCTCGGCGGTGCAATCGAGGAACGTGCAGTAGAATTCGGTCGTGTAGTCGTTCACCGTGCAGCTTTCCGCCGCGAACTCGGCGCAGTCCTCGTCGCTCTCGCAGGAGACGCCGAGCCCGGAGTCGGGATCGCCGGTGTCGGTATCCTCCGGCGGTTCGTACCTCCCGCCATCGACATCGTAGAAGCACCCCGGGGAGCCTGCGGCCAAGATCAGGACCAGCGCAGCAATGACGTTGCCTTTCACGATCGACCTCCCGTGCCGGAACGCTCAGATCCGGCCGCCCAGACCGATGCCACTATAGTCCATATCCGCGGGTCGTTCCACGTCGGACCAGATGTTGCGACCGTCGATGACGACCCGGCCGCGCATCCGCCGTGACACCTCCCCGAGGTCAGCCGACCGGTACGCCTCCCAGTCGGTGACGATGACCAGGGCGTCCGCGCCGTCCAGGGCGTCGTACATGTCGTCGCAGAACACGGGCTCGTCCGTGACCATCCTGGCAAAGGCCGCCATCGCGATGGGATCGTGAGCCCGGACCCGGGCACCGTTCTCGAGCAGCGCCTTGACGATATAGACTGCCGGGGACTCGCGAATGTCATCGGTTTCGGGTTTGAAGGCCAAACCCCAGACCGCAACCTTCCGGCCGGCGATCCCGTCGAAGCGCTGGCGGAGCTTCTCGAAAGGTACGAGTTTCTGCCTGTCGTTGGCGGCATCGACGGCCGCCAGCACTGTCAGGTCGTGCTTGTGCTCTCGGGCGGTCCTGAGAAGCGCCTGCACGTCCTTGGGGAAGCACGAGCCGCCGTAGCCGCAGCCGGGGTGGAAGTAGTACAGCCCGATCCGAGGGTCCGTGCCCGCCCCGACGCGGACACGGGAGATGTCCGCGCCGACGGCCTCGCAGAGGTTGGCCATCTCGTTGATGAAGGTGATCCGGGTGGCCAGGAAGGCGTTGGCCACGTATTTCGTCATTTCCGCGCTGCGGGGATCCATGAAGAGAATCTTGTCCCTGGCATCGTAGTAGCCGAACAGCGGCGCGTACAGAGTCCGCATCAACTCCTCGGCGCGGGGATCGTCGGTACCGATCACGACCCGTGGAGGTCTCATGAAATCGCCGATGGCCTCTCCCTCCCTCAGGAACTCCGGATTGGAAACAACGGCGAAGGGCTGCTCTGTCAGGGCCGCGATCGTCGCTCGCACCTTCTCGTTGGTCCCGACCGGTACCGTCGACTTGCACGCCACCACGGTGAAGCCATCGATGTTGCGCGCAATGGTCTCGGCCACGGCGAGCACGGCGCTCAGGTCCGCCGAGCCATCCTCCCGCTCCGGCGTGCCCACGGCGATCACGACGACATCGGCGAATTTCACACCGCCCGGAACGTCCGTCGAGAACACGAGACGACCGGCGTCCCGATTGCGCAGGCACATCAGGTCGAGACCGGGTTCGTGAATCGGGATCTCGCCGCGCTCCAGCGTGCCGATCTTCTCGCGATCTATGTCGACACACATGACCGAATGGCCGATCTCCGCGAAGCCGGCTCCGGCCACGAGCCCCACATACCCGCTTCCAATGACACAGACCTTCATCCATGGACCTCCGTTTTCCACACGGCCAGTCGCGTCTCCTTAGATTGAACCCGGGCACCCTAGCTTGAGACAAATCCGCAGACAAGCCCCGCGTGACCGCTTGCCCACAACTACCAGTGCGTCTGCCAGATGGCGGCCAGGTCCATCGACAAGGCCACGGTCACATGGATCAGGAACCCGGCCCAGATCGACCGGGTGCGCAGGGCCAGGGTCCCGAGCACGATCCCGGCGAGGACGGCGGCGAAACACTCGGGCATCGGCTTGCCGAAGTGGATCATCACGTACGGCACCATCATGGCGAAGATGGATCCCGAACCCATGCTCCGCCGCAAGGGCTGGAGCATGAACCCGCGGAAGAAGAACTCCAGCGAGAAGAACTGCGCCACGTACAGGGATTCCCAGACGAGAAAATCGAACAGCGAGCGGTGCGCCTGGGTGTAGAAGGGGTAGTAGGTCGAGAAGTCGTCGGTGAACGAGACGATGAAGACCACCGCCAGGACGGGCGCGGCCAGAACCCCGTAGACCCAGGCGTGCCGCGCGAACCCCGTGACGCTGAAGCCCACATCGCGGAAACGAAGCCTGGGATGAACGGCGATCGCGAGGAGCGGCAGCAGGAGAAATCCGAAGACCCGCCACAGGGCCCAGTAACCCAGGTTCCAGAGCTCCAGCCAGCCGCTGTGCTCCA
>CAYZAI010000496.1:0-2584 GCA_964476305.1 uncultured Myxococcales bacterium | reverse complement strand
GCCCGGGGCCCGGAAGAACCGCCGTGCCAGCTCGATGCGGCGCGCCTCGGTCCGGTAGTACAGCCGCGTGACCACGGACATGAACGCGTGCTCCGAGATAGGCGAGACCGCCTCCATGCCCATGGCGTTCAAGCGCTCGTGGATCCGGCGGTTGGTGAACCCGTCGATGCAGGCGTAGGACTCGCCGATGATGCCCACCCGCGGCAGCCGGCGCGAGCGATCCTGCTCCTGCCCCCGCAGCCTGCGAAGCCCCTGCCTGCCGAGCCTGCCGATGGCCAGGAGCCCGTGGGTCCCGTCGAGTTTCGCGATCAGCTCCTCGAAAAGCGAAGTGGCCGCGGCCTGATCGGCGCAGTAGGGCCTGGCCGCGAGCAGGGCCGCGCGCCAGCCCGCGATGACCTTCAGCTTTCGCATGAACTTCCAGAAACCCAGGAACGTGCGCGGCGTGTAGGTCCACGAGTCGCGATAGGGCGACTCCTCGCGCAGAAGGCCGTACAGGCTCTTGCGGATGCCGCCGGAGACCACGTGGGCGCGGAAGGTGCGGCCCTCGTTCTCGAGGATCTCGCGCTGGGCCGCCTGGTACATGGCCAGCCGGCAGATGCCCTTGCCGCCGAAGAAGACGATGGTGTCCGCGCCGCGATCCAGGGCGGACAGGCAGTCCGCCAGGGCCAGCCGGAACGGGTAGCAGCAGTACTCCGGGGACAGGCGCCGGGTCCGAACAAGGCCGGCGAGGCCCGGCCGCTCGGGGTTCACCCAGTCGTGGCCCAGCTCCCGGGCCAGGGTCTTCATGCCCACGGCCAGATAGCCGATCTGCGAAGTGGAGATCCTCAGCATCGGCGCTCGCGCTGGTGGTGGGCCACGTCGACGAAGGTGGCCAGGCGGGTGTCGAGACCCTCGGCCGAGGTCTGCTCGTCGAGGATCAGGCGCAGCACCGGCACGGCGACGTGCATCTTCTTCAGCCGGAACAGCAGCGTGTCCGCGGTGTAGGAGTCCGGCCCGCAGGCGAAGTAGGTCAGCAGCACCACGCCGTCCACGCCGTCCGCGAGGTGCGAGGCGAGCAGCCGGGCCACGCGCACCGAGGGCTCGTAGTACATTCCCTCCTCGAGGGGCACGCGCTCGGGCGGGCAGGCGGTCGGAGAGGGGATCACCTCGGCACCGAGGCGCTCGAGCCTGGCTGCCACGCCCTGGCCGAGGAACGGATCGCGCTCGGCGTAGAGGTGACCGAGGACCGCGATCCGCAGGCGCCCGCCGCCGTCCGGCGAGACGGCGTGGGCTCTGTCATCCGGATCGCGCTGCGCGGCCCGCCAGGCCTCGTCGATCCGCGCCCGCGAGGCGGGTCCGAAGACGTCGAGCTCCTCGAGCGCTGGCCGCAGGGCGTCCTGCAGGTGGGAGAGCAGGTCCGAGCGCCTGGAATGATGAAGATCGACGTAGGGCGCGACCACGCGCAGCTCGGGAAAGGCGGCCGCCACGAGGTCGGGCAGCACGTGGAACTTGGGGCAGAGGTTGCGACCCTTGGCCACCGAGACCAGCCGCGGGAGCCACAGGGTATCGACGCCGGTCTCGCGCAGCGCGTCCACGTGGCCGAACAGCACCTTGAGCGGGAAGCAGACCTCGTCGATGCAGCGCTCGAGGCCGCGTTCGAGGATCCGCGCCGAGCTCTTCGGCGAGACCACGACCTCGAGGCCGTGAGCCGCGAGCACGCGGTCGAAGAAGCCCCGCAGCTCGTCGTACGCCAGGGATCTCGGCACGCTGACCCGGCCGTCCCGGGGGCGCGCCCGCCTGGTGACCGGTCCGGCCTCGTACCTCATCGGTGCCTCGATGGACGTGCGGGCACGGCCTACTCGACGACCTCGATCACGATGTCGACGGAGGTCGCCGAGGTGGGGCCGAAGCGAAGGTGGTTCTCGCTGTCGCGGACGATCCAGAGGTAGCGACCCGCCGCGTCGGTGCAGACGGAGTCACCCGCGTCGTAGTAGTCGACCTCGGTTCCGTCCTCGCGGACCGCGGCGAAAGGCACGTCCTGGGCGTGCATCAGGAACACCGCGCTCTTGTTGTCCGGATGGATGCTGAGGCGCACGAAGCCCCCCATCTGCCCTTCGAACTCGACGAGGTCGATGGTCTTCCTGCCCGCGGCCGCGTCCACCGCGCCGCCCTCGTCGATCGTGGCCCCGGCGGTCTTGGGAAGGGACCCGGTGGAGGAGCTGGAGAAGAGGTTGTCGCACATGGCCTGCTCCTGCTCGGCGCCGATCTCGGGCGGGACCTCCTCGAGGCCCGTGTCGCGATCGCTCAGGTCGCATCCGTGGAGCAGCAGCCCGGCCAGGGCCGAGAGAGCGAAGCGGATCGCGCCCGCGCACCTTTCGTTATTCATCTCGATCCTCCCGTTGCCGCGGATGGGGCGGCCCGCCGACTATATTTCATCCGGGGCGGGATGGGGAGGGAAATGGACGGGGCCCAAGGTCAGTACCAGTCCTCGATCCGCAGCTTGCCCACCCTGCCGAACTCCCTCGTATTGTGGGTCACGAGGATCCCGCCAGTGGCCAGGGCGGTCCCGGCGATCAGCGTGTCGTGGGGGCCGATGGGCTCGCCA
>CAYZAI010000495.1:1190-2585 GCA_964476305.1 uncultured Myxococcales bacterium | reverse complement strand
GCCCAGGGCGTACAGCCCGGTCACGGTCCCGCCGAAGAAGTACGAGAGGATCAGGGGCGGCGCGTCCACGCCGGCCACATTGAGCAGCACCGATGGCGCTGTGAACTGGGGGAACCGCCGCCAGCGCGAGGCCGCGGCCCGCATCCCCGCCGGGGTGACCGAGCGCAGCGCCGGCCCGCTGTCCTTCACCGCCCGCCGCAGCAGGCTCCCGGATCCGGTCCACTGGCCGAGGAGCTGCCCGAGCAGCAGCCCCACCGGCCCGGACGCGGCGAGCCCGAGCCCGAGCTGCGTGCCGGTCTGGGCCACTCCCCGGGCCACGCTCGTCCGCGCGATGGTGGAGAACGCCTTCTTTCGCACGGCCCACTGGGTCAGCACCTCGTACGACGCGAGCCCCAGCACGCCCAGGGGGATCATCCACAGGTACGGCTCCAGGCCCGGCGCGTCGAGGGCGACCACCAGCCGCGCGCCGCCCACAGCCACGCCCACGGCCACCAGCAGCGCGACGACGGTCGTCGAGAGGATCGACACCCCCAGCACCTGGGCCGCGTCCTCGTCGCTCTCGGGCAGGGGGATGGCCTGGTGGTAGCTGAGCGCGGCGAGGCCGCCGGCGATGCCGATGATCGCCGTGTAGACCGCCAGCAGGCCGAAGTCCGCCGGGCCGTACAGCCGCGTCAGCACCGGCGACGCGAGGATCGCGATGGCCTGGCCGAGCGCCGTGCCGCCCGCCAGGATCGTCACGCTGCGGCCGAAGGCCCCCTTGGGCAGCAGCGCCTTGACCCGCTCCTTCAGCACGTCACCTCCGCCCTTTGGCGGATCTCCTCGGCCAGGCGCTCCGCCTCCACGATCTGCACCCCGTCCACGCCCTTGCCCCAGCCCACGGCGAGCACGGGGAGGCCGAGGCGGACGAGGGCGTCCACCTTGTGGGGCCACATCACGGCCTCGGCCCCGGGGCGCAGGGGCACCACGTGCACGTCCCCGGCGCACAGCACCTCGGACAGGCGCGCCTCGGGCTGGGGCGGCAGCAGGACCACGTTGGAGAGCCGCGCCGCGGCCGCCCGGATCTCGCCCTCGCGGTACCCCGCGCCGACGAAGGCGAAGGTCACGGGGGACTCGTTTCCGCCCTCACCCCCGGCCCCTCTCCCGCTCGCGGGAGAGGGGAGCGGGACACCGTGGGAACGTCGAGGGGTGAGGGCCTCCGCCGCCCGCAGCAGCGGCGCGAAGTCGTAGGCCCGGCCGAGGTTGCCCGCGTACATCACGACGAAGCGATCCGTGAGGCCCTGCTCCTGGCGCCAGGCGTTGCGCTCCCGGGGCACCGGGACGATCTCCGGCGGCGGCGGCAGGGGCACGACCCGGACGTCGATCCCCGGGCCCAGCGTCCTCGACAGCGTCGTGGCC
>CAYZAI010000495.1:0-1180 GCA_964476305.1 uncultured Myxococcales bacterium | reverse complement strand
CGGGCTCAGGGTGCGGTGCTCCGCGGCCCCGCGGGCGAGCACGCGCGCCGCCGCGCCCAGGGCGGCCAGAGCCGGGCCGGGCACGCCGCCCAGCACGGCGAGGTTCTGTGGAAAGATGTCCCAGTGGCACAGGACCAGCCGCTCTCCCCGCAGCCGGGCCCGCAGGGCCAACGGGGCGAAGGCGAAAGGCGGGCTCGTCTCGACCTCGATCCGGTCGCAGCTCCTTTGCGTCGCGGCCGCCCGGGCCGCGGCCAGGAAACAGCGCAGCATTCCCGGCACGCGGCTCGCGAGGCCGGCCCCGGGGCGCGACCGGGGAAGCTCCAGCCGCACCACGTCCACGTCGTGCCCCGCGGCCCGCAGCTCGTCGGCCTCGAGCTCGGCCGGGCCCCGGGTCCCCTCGTACGACGTGGAAAGCATCAGGATGCGCATTCCGGGCCCTCACCCCTTGGGTGTGAAACCCGCGGCCACGATGGGGGAAAGGGCCTTCCTGGCATCGTGGCCGCGCCGTTCATCTGCGCGGCCCGCGCCGGAGTCTTCGCTCCTCCGGGTCTTTCGCCGCGGGTGTGAAACCCGCGGCCACGATGGGGGAAAGGCCCATCCGGTATCGTGGCCGCGCCGTTCATCTGCGCGGCCCGCGCCGCTTCGCCGCGCGGCGAGCAGGCGCCGGAATCCTTTCTCCCCGGTCCCTCTGCCGCGGGTGTGAAACCCGCGGCCACGATGGATGATGGTTCAGCCATCGTCGTCATTTCGTTCCAATTCGGGGATGATCGCCTTTTCGTCGTGGCGCTTCCACTGCTCGGCGATGTAGGTCCTCAGGTGCTCGCAGTTGTCCGGATCCACGGTGCACGAGTACGCGCCATCGCCCCACTTGAAAGGACGTTCCGGTGTCGCTTTCCTCCATTGGCTGGCGCTGTAGCCCTTGAGTTGTCGGTAGAGATCGCTCAGGGCAACCGTCGACGAGGCTCGCAGCAGGAGATGCACGTGGTCGTGCCACGCGCCGAACTCCTCGATCCAGGCGTCGAGCTCGTGCGCTTTTGCCTTCATCTGGGCGAAGAGGAAGCGCTCGTCGTCGCGCGACGAAACGAGGTGCTCCCGATTCTTGGTATGGAAGACCAGATGATACCAGAGGCGGTGAAACGAGTGTCGCTGCTTCATGTCGTGGCCGCGCCGTTCATCTGCG
>CAYZAI010000494.1:0-2585 GCA_964476305.1 uncultured Myxococcales bacterium | reverse complement strand
CGCCCAACCGATCATGCCGAAGCCCCCGCTCACGACCGAGATCACCGGGATCAGCAGCGTGCCGAGGACGTCGATGTGGGGAATCGGGTTCAGCGTCAGGCGGCCCTGGGACGCGGCCGTGTCGTCACCCAGGCGGAACGCGGACCAGGCGTGGGCGTACTCGTGCACGGTGAGGGACAGGATCATCGGAACGAGCACGACGACGATGTCCCGCAAGGTGGTCAGGTCGAAATGCAACCGGGCCCTCCCGCTAGTCGAACCTGGAAATGATCTGGAAGCGATCGGTGATGCGGGAGCGCAGGCAGCCCCAGGCGTTGCAGACCGCGACCTGGTTGCCGTCCTCGAGCTTCTCGTCGATGAACAGGCCGATCAGCGAGGCGCCGTCCTGGCAGCCGCAGGGGCCGATCCGCGGAAGATCGACATGGCAGACCGGGCACTGGATCTTCAGGATCTCGCCCGGCTCGAAGTCCGTCTCGCCGAAGCGCGTGTCGTCTCCGTGGATCGGGCTCAGGATCACCGCCCCCTGGATCTCCCGGCCCCGGATGAAGAGCGAGATCCCCGGATAGCCGTTGAACCGGGCGCTGGTCTTCTCGTCGATCAGGTTGTGGCCGTTCGGGCAGAACAGCCGGGTGACCACGACGATGCCGGAGCGCAGGCGGACGAGGCCCTGGGGCAGGGTGTCCCGGTCGTCGACGATGATGTCGAGGGTCGTGCCGTCGTTGGCCTTGGTGCGGTCCTGGTTCGGCTTGTCCGTGGTCATGGGACGCTCCTCCGGGTGCGCGGTACCGGTCCCCCGCTCTCCGCGCGCCTGGGACTTTACACCATATGCCGGGCAGCTTCCAAAGGCAAAGGGCAGGGGGCGGGAGCTATTCGACGGGGTAGGACCCGGAGCAGACCCCGACCTCCATCATCAGGTACAGAAGCACGTACTCCTGGGGTCGGATCGCGGTGGAGGCGCTGGACTCCACGACCTGGTAGGACGAGTAGAAGACCCGGCCGCAGTCCCAGTCGTAGGTCACGGTCAGCGGGCTGCCGGAGTACTGCTGGACGTCCGTCGCCCAGGTGACGGGCGTGACCGCGCCGCCGTTCTCGTCGAGGCCGTGGCTGTCGCTCACGGTGTTGGTGTTGTCCATCTTGATCCACGCCCCGTGGAAGGGGAACGCGTCCAGGTTCTCGGTCGGCGCGACGACCTCGAGCCAGGCGCGCATGGTCGGGTCCTCGATCCGCCCGAGGGTGTCGTACGAGCCCACGTCGCCCACCGGGTCTGCGGTGTCGTCGCCCGAGAACTCGATGTACTCGGGGAAGGGGAACTCGGCCCACTTGGAGGCCCAGCACGAGGCGTAGAGCTTGCCGCCCGCGGAGACCCAGCTGCGCAGCATGTCGATGTGGCCCTGGACGAAGGTCGTGCCCAGGGTGCCGCAGATGCAGGGGAAGAAGACCATGTGGTAGCCGTTCAGCGTGGACTGGCTCGCGAAGACCTGCGAGGACTGGGGGTAGCCCATCGTGACGCCGTCGTCGTAGCAGTCGAAGTGCTCGGTGCCCTGGACGAAGTGCCCGTCGCCGCCCAGATCGGCCATGCCCAGCTTGGCCAGGTTGTCCTCGGCCAGATCCCAGCCGTTGAGCAGGACCGCGAAGTTGGGGATCGACGCCAGGCCGTCGGCCGACTTCTCGCCGGGCAGGGTGGTGAGGGCCAGCGGGATGTCGTTCATCCCGCCGTGGATGTCGATCGGCGTGACGAGGCGGAACAGGCCCTTCTGCACGACCAGGTTGAAGGTGCCGCTGACCGCGGGGACGTTCGAGATGTTGAAGGTGCCGTCCGCGTTGGTCAGGGTCCACCACTTGGCCGTCATGTCCTCGCAGGACTCGCAGAAGACCGAGTCCGGGAACGCCGGCGGGACCGTCGTCGTGAGGTACACGAGGGCCTCGGCGATGGGGAACAGCCCGCTCGGGGCCATCACCGTGCCGACGAGGTTGCCGACGTCCCCGGTCCAGTCGTCCCAGGTATCGGTGTCCGCGTCATCGTCGCCGCTTCCGTCGTCGTCGCCGCCGCGGCCGTCGCTGCCGCAGGCCCAGGCCGTCGTCGCGAGGACCGCGAGGGCGAGGACCAGCCAGAGTCGCGTCGCTTCCAGTTTCATCGCAAGTCTCCTCCGCCAGCCGTGGTGCCGGCACCTGTTCGTGGAGAATTGTACCACGGGGGATGAAAAAATGGGGAAAGCGCCTTGTCCATTCCCGTCCACGTCGCCCCTGGTCCATCGCCCGGCCGCCCCTTCCAGCCACCCTTGACGCTCTGCAACAGGGCTGGGATAGTCTGGAAAAGACCTCCGGTCGGCCCGGGGCGGCGGTGCTGGTGGACGGCCGGGAGGTGGGCACGTCACCGCTGTCCAAGGCCCTGCTGCTGGCGCCCGGGAGCCACGAGGTGACCGCGGAGCTGAAGGGGGTCGAGTTCGGCGTGGAGAAGGTGCGGATGCTGCCGGGCAAGGAAAAGGTCGTGCGCGTGACGAGCAAGGGCGGCGCCGCGGCTGTTCCGACGACCGGCCCGGACCCGGCCGGGCCGCACCCCCCCCCCCACCCCCCCGGAGAGGGCG
>CAYZAI010000493.1:0-2618 GCA_964476305.1 uncultured Myxococcales bacterium | reverse complement strand
GCCGACACCGACGCCGATGCCGATGCCGATGCGGATGCCGATGCCGACGCCGACTCCGACGCCGATGCCGACGCCGATGCCGACGCGGACGCCGACGCCGACAGCGACGTGGACTGCCCGCCTCCAGTCGGGTCCTGCACCACGGGCAGCGAGAACCGCAGCGGCTGCGGCAACAACGCGCGGACCGTCGGGCGCCTGGACGCCTGGGACGGCGATGGCTACCTGCAGCAGAGCGGTGACCTGTGCACCGCCGGTGACCACTGGGACGACAGCTGCGCGTCCAGCTACGGGGATCACACCTACAAGCTGTTCATGCGCAGCGGCGAGACGGCGCAGATCCAGGTCAGCAGCGGCTGGGACTGCGACAACGAGTTCTCCTCGTACCCGACGATGGGAGTCTACACCAACAACATTTCCGTCACCGACTGCTACGACACCACCTGCGCCTCGGGGCAAATCATCGAGCTCCACTGCCAGCAGAGCATCGGCTCCAACCACACGTTCAACCTGATCGCGGATCACGACGGCTGGTACTTCATCGTCGTGGACGGCACGGGGTACTGGGACGAGGGCACCTACGACCTGAGGGTGACGCTCACCTGCAACGTCTCCGGCTGCGAGTGCTGATCTCCGGGAGCGTCCCGACTTCCGTTGACACGAGAACCCGAACCCCGGCATGCTCTCGTCCCATGGAGCCCGTTCCTCCCGACACCACGGTAACGATCCCGCCACCGCCGCGGGGCCCGGTCGCCGACGCCTTGGAGTGGCTGCTCTCGGCCGCGGGCCGCCTCGTCATCGGCACGGGGAAGCTCCGCCGACGGATCCAGCGGGAGGTCATCGCCGACCTCGACGAGCGCCTCGCCGCCATCGCGAGATCCGCGGGCGACACGGGGGTAGATGCCTTCGGCATGGAGCCGGAGGCCCTGCGCACGGTGGCCATCGGCGCCGCCCTGCTCTACCGCTTCTGGTTCCGCTGCCGGGTCGAGGGCATCGAGAAACTCCCGGCGGGACCCGTGATCCTCGTGGCCAACCACGGCGGACAGCTGCCCTTCGACGGCGTGATGATCACCGCCGCGCTGCTGCTCGATGCCCAGCCGCCGCGACTGGCCCGCAGCCTCACGGATCGCTGGGTGCCGTCCCTGCCCTTCGTCTCGACGCTGTACGCCCGCTCAGGCGTGGTGCTCGGTTCGCCCGAGAACGCCCGCCGCCTGCTGGCGGACGGCGCCACCCTGCTGGTCTTCCCCGAGGGCACGGCCGGCATCTCCAAGACCATCGACCGCGCCTACGAGCTGCAGCCCTTCGGCCCGGGTTTTCTGCGCCTCGCCATCGAGACCGGGGCGCCGATCGTGCCAGTGGCGGTGGTGGGCTCGGAAGAGCAGTACCCCACGCTGTACAACCTCGAGAGCGCGGCCCGCGCGCTGGGCCTGCCCTCGCTGCCGATCTGGCTTCAGTTGCCGATCCCCGTGCTGGGCCTGCTGCCGCTTCCCGTGCGCTACCGGCTGCATTTCGGGGAACCCATGCGCTTTTCCGGCGACCCGGACGACGAGGAAGCCGTGATCGGCCCCAGGGTCGAGGAGGTACGCGCCCGCCTCGGGGAGCTGATCCACGAGGCCAGGGACGCGCGCGGGAGCGTCTTCTGGTGAGCGCCGCCGCCAAATGGGAGCGGGCGCAGGCCTTCGACGGGCCCATCGCCGTTTCCGGCGCCGCGGGTCGCCTCGGCCAGCTGGTGATCCGGCGGCTGCACCGCACGGACGAAGTGCTATCGCTCGATCCCCGAGGCTTCGAGCGCCGCCCGCGGGATGTGCCGCACCTGCAGGCCGAGCTCGGCAGCCGCAAGAGCCGCGACCTGTTCCGCCGGGGCGCGGCCCGTGCCGTGGTCCACCTCGGGCCCCACCACCTCGAGCGGGGCGGCGGCCGCGAAGTCTTCGCCCGCGCCATCGAGGGCTTCACCCGTCTCCTCGACTACTGCGATCGCTACCAGGTGCAGAAGCTCGTGCTCCTGTCCGCGGCAGACGTCTACGGCGCGCGCCCGGGCAACCCGCAGTTCTTCACCGAGGAAGCGCCGCTGCTGGCCGCGGACCTCTCGGCCCTGCGCGACGTGGACATGATGGCCCAGAGCTTCTTCTGGAAGCGCCCCGACATCGAGACCGTGATCCTGCGTCCGGCCCACATCGCCGGTGCGGTGAACAGCGCCATGGCCCGCTATCTGAGGATGGATCCCGTGCCGCGGCTGATGGGCTACGATCCGATGCTCCAGCTCGTCCACGAGGAGGACATCGTCGCGGCCATCCGCCTCGCCCTCGCCCCGGGTCACCGGGGCATCTTCAACCTGGCCGGGCCGCCACCCCTGCCCCTGACGCGCATCCTGGAGCGCCTCGGCCGGCGCTCGGTGCCGGTGCCGCATCTCCTGGCCCGCCAGGTCCTCGGCCGGCTCAACCGCCTCGGCCGCATGGACCTGAACCCGGCCCACGTGGACTACGTGCGCTTCGTCTGCATGGTCGACGACTCCCGCGCCCGGGCGAGCCTCGGCTACGCGCCGGCCCGCGACCTGGACGAGACCCTGGCCGCCATCGACCTGTGGAGCTGATTTCCTTCCGGAAGGCGCGGCGATTCGTGTA
>CAYZAI010000492.1:0-2634 GCA_964476305.1 uncultured Myxococcales bacterium | reverse complement strand
GACACCGATGCCGACACCGATGCCGACACCGACTCCGACACCGACTCCGACTCCGACACGGACACCGATGCCGACACGGACACCGATGCCGACGCGGACACCGACACCGACGCCGACACGGACACCGATGCCGACACCGACACCGACGCGGACAGCGACACCGACACGGACAGCTCGACCACGGGCTGTGGCAACGGTGTCCAGGAGCCGGGCGAGCAGTGCGACGGCGAGGATCTCGGCTCATGGGTATGCGAGTACATCCCGCCCTTTACCGGCGGCAATCTGGCCTGCACCGGCGACTGCACGTTCGACACGAGCGACTGCGCGGTCTGCCCGGACGGGGAGATCGGGGCGGGCGAGGAGTGCGACGACGGCGACACCGATCCCTACGACGGGTGCAACGGGTGCCAGATCTGCGAGATCGCGCTCTCGCCCGACTGTTACGTGGACGACTGCGGCGACGCCAACCAGGGCTACGGGCTCACCGACATCTCGATCGGCTCCGACGGCCGCTTCGTCGCGCTGCTCGGTGGCGGTGGCCTCGACGGCGACGATCGTTACAAGTCGGCGGCGGGACGCCTGGTGCACGCGGACGGAACTTTCAACGGCGACCTCTACACAATCATAGACCGCCATTACAGCGTCCACTCGGGACTGTATCCGGGTGGGGTATTGATGGGGACGAACTGGACCTACACGTTCTACTGGGCCACGACCAGATATCACTCCATGGAGCCGGACAACGGAGGCGTCTACAGCAGGTCGTGCGACGAGGAGTGCTCCTGTGACTGGTACAGCCCCGCCGATGACAGTTACAATTACGACCCCCTCGTGGCCCGCGGCGAGCCGGGCTACACCCGCCTCACGTTCTGGCGTGGAGGGTGGGCCGTCGAGCCGCACGGCCTCTACGTCTCCGGGTCGCCATCGACGTTGATCATCGACGGGGAGCAGTTCTCGACCTCTACGAGGCCGTACGCCATCGCGACGTCCTCACAGACCCACCTGTTCGTCGTCGTTCTGAGAGACGAGGCGAGCGAGCTGATGGCCAGCCTGTTCAGCGAAGATCTCTCTCCGATCGCCACCGATCTCCAGATCACCTCCGACCCGACCTACCTCGGCAACCACATGGTCGCCATGGACCCGGACGGGAACTCCCTGGTCGTCTGGGAGGAGAAGGAGTCCAGCCTGGAGTCCTACCGCATCCGGGCCCGCCTCTGCGGCGCGGACGGGACGGTCGTCGAGCCGGCGTTCGACGTGGACGACAATCTTTCCGACAACCAGGAACTCTGGGGGATCGATGTCTCGGACGAGAGCTACCTGCTGCTGTGGTCGATCGACGGATCGCTGATCGCCCGGCGGTACGACTTCGACGCGCAACCTCTGGGGGAGCACATGACCCTGCCGACCTGCTTCGGTTTCCAGAGCGCGAGCGTCTCCGTGGCGCCGAACGGGCGGTTCATCGTGGGAACGACCCGGAGCGGCCGCGCCTTTGCCCAGCGCTACGATCCCAACGGCGTGGCGATCGGCGCGCTCCCCTACTGCTCGGACCCGCGCATGGATCCCCGCACGGACTGCCTGGAGTGCTACGGCAACTGGAACCCCTACCTCGGCTGCATGGCGTGCGAGAATCACTGGATCGATGAGAGCAACGATTGCGGCACCTGCCCGGACAACTGGGATCCGGACGCGAGCTGCGCCACCTGCCGCAACCACTGGATCGACGAAGGCAACGACTGCGGTACCTGCCCAGGCAACTGGGACGCGTCGGCCGACTGTGACGCCTGCCACGGAAACTGGGACGAGGCCGCGGACTGCGCCGCCTGTGCCAACCACTGGGTCGACGAAGGCAACGACTGCGGGACATGCCCAGGGAACTGGGACGAGACCACCGACTGTGCAGCGTGTTCGGGCAACTGGGACGAGGCCGCGGACTGCGCCGCCTGCGCCAACCAGTGGGTCGACGAGGGCAACGACTGCGGCACCTGCCCCGGCAACTGGGACGCGGCCGCCGACTGCGCCCTCTGCAGCAACCAGTGGGTCGACGAGGGCAACGACTGCGGCACCTGCCCCGGCAACTGGGACGCGGCCGCCGACTGCGCGGCCTGCCTGGGCAACTGGGACGAGGCAGCGGACTGCCTCGCCTGCGAGGACGGCTTCGATCCCACGCAGGACTGCGCGACATGCCTTCCCGGGTGGTCGGGCACCGATTGCACGGTACAGGTTGCCTGTCGGCGCTACGTGGATCTCGACTCCACGGCAGAAAACCCCAACGGGTTCGGCTGGGCCACGGCGTTTTGCACCGTCCAGGAGGGCGTCGACGCGGCCTACGCCACCACGGGCGGATCCGGGACCTGCGAGGTCTGGGTCGCCGAAGGGACCTACTACACCTGGAAGACGTCGCGGTCCGACACCGTGGCGCTGGCGCAGGGGATCGAGGTCTACGGCGGCTTCGCCGGCGACGAGACGCTGCTCACCGAGCGCGACGTGGAGAGCCACCAGACCGTGCTCGACGCCCACGAGAGCGCCGTGGCCACCCGCCACGTCTACCACGTGGTCACCGGGGCCGACGGCGCGGTCGTCGACGGCTTGACGATCGCCGAGGGTCTGGCCAACGGGATCTACGAAACCGACGAG
>CAYZAI010000491.1:0-2636 GCA_964476305.1 uncultured Myxococcales bacterium | reverse complement strand
CTGCTCGCCGTAGGGAGGGCCGTCGAACAGCCCCAGCGCCCGCGGGTCGAACCCCTCCTCCACGAGGTGCCGCGCCGGCCTCTCCTCGACGAGGATCGGCACATTGCCCAGCTTCGCCGTCATCTCGGGCGGCAGCGCGGCGAGGAGCTCCTCCGCCACGCGCACCAGCTCGTCCTCGCCAAGGAGCAGGCGCGGCGCAGGGCAGGCGGCGCGGTCCCGGTCGTGGGCCGCCAGGAAGCACTCGCGCCGCTCCTTCTCGTCGCCCAGCAGCTCGTGGGCGACGCCGAGGTCGTAGAACAGGTCGGGCCAGTCGCCGCCCAGCGAGCGGGCTCGCTCCAGGTCTGACAGGGCCGCGGCCGGGTCGTCCCGGTCGAGTCCGACACAGCCCATCAGGTGGAACGCCTCGGCCCGGAGCAGCGGATCCGCCGTGTCGCGGACGGCCCGTCGCGCCAGGGACCGGGCCTTCATCACCTGGCCCCGCTCCAGCAGGTCCCAGCCCTGGTCCAGGAGCCGTTCGACGGAACGCGACATGCGGGGACGATAGCATTGATTCTCCCCAGAGGGGACAGGTCGATGTGCAGGTCGATGTGCAGGTCGATGTGCCGGATGGCGCGCACGGGGTCCTAAATGCCGTCGTTCCGGCATACGATCGTCAGGTGACCCGCGTTGACCGCGATCATGATCGGAGGTAATCATCGTGGAAGGATCTCGAACACTCAGGGAGTGAAGCGATGCTGCGCCTGATCGCAAAGGATTTCCGCTGCTTCAAGGATCTCGACGTCCCGCTCGCGCCGCTCACCTTGCTGGTCGGCGAGAACAGCACGGGCAAGTCCACGCTGCTCGCGCTCTTCCAGCTTGCCTGGGACATGGCTTTCGGTGGAGTCATCGACTTCAACAAGGAGCCCTTCCGCCTCGGCGCCTACGACGACATCGCCCGTTTCCACGGCGGGCAGGGCAGGCGCGCCAAGAGCTTCACTCTCGGCATCGAAACCGCCGCGGGGGCGAGAGGAAACGGATCCAAAGAGCCCGCCTCGGACCAGAAGGTCGGGATATCGGCGGTGTTCGAGAAGCAGCACGGTCATCCGGTCATCACCCGCAGAGACGCGTCGCTCGGATCCTATTGTGTCGAGATGGCTCGCGAGAGCGACTCCGATCAATGGAAGATGGCGCTGCGATCTCCGGCGGGGCGACAGGCAGTGAACAGGAGATTTGTTTCCGCTCCCGACGCGCCGCCCGAACTCGGGCCGCCGCCGATCGACCTCGTCCTCTCTCTTGCTTCGTTGGAGGTCACGCAGCCGAGGAAAGACGGGTCAGCAGACGCTGGAAAACTGACCCGCAAGGATCTTGAGCAGATGAGAAGCCTGTTCGGGCAAGCGCGCCGAGAGGCATTGAACTCGAGGCCCTGGGCCATGGCGCCGGTCCGCACCGCGCCGGAGCGCAACTACGACCCGGTCCAGGAGATCCCCAAGCCGGCGGGCGATCACGTCCCCATGCTGCTCGCCCGTCTCGTTGGGCAGGTCAGACCCGAGTGGCAGAGTCTCCACGATGAAGTAGTGGAATACGGCAAGGAAGCCGGCCTGTTCGATGATTTGAAGGTCGTCCCCGGCAGGAAGGAGACCGATCCCTTCCGCGTCGAGGTCAGCGTTCCCGGCCAGCGCGGCACGCGGAGCGTTGTCGACGTGGGGTACGGCGTGAGCCAGGTCCTGCCCGTCCTCGTGGACGCGCTGCGCACCAGGGACCGCTGGCTGCTCATGCAGCAGCCCGAGGTGCACCTGCATCCAAAAGCCCAGGCCGCCCTCGGCTCGATGCTCGCCGGCCTCGTGCAATCCGCCAGGAAGCGCTTCGTGGTCGAGACCCACAGCGATTTCATCATCGATCGGGTGTGCATGGAGGTTCGCGCCGGCCTGCCGCCGGGGAAGGTCTCAATCCTGTACTTCGAGCACAAGGGGGCCGAGGTGAAGGTGCACCCCCTGCGGCTCGACAAGCTCGGCAACTTCGTCGATACGCCGCCCGGCTTCCGCGACTTCTTCCTCGCCGAACAGCGGCGCTTCCTGGGCCTGTAGGGAGCGGCCGTGTGCGCGATCGTCGATGCCAACGTCATCGGGGACTTCTTCTCCGAAAAAACGAGACGCCGCTTCTCCCCCTTGCTGGACTGGCTGGAGACGAAGGGCGGCTGCGTCGTCTTCGGCGGCAGGAACAAGCAGGAGCTCGCGAGGTCCCCCAGGATGCTCACCTTGCTGGCCGAATGGAAGCGGTCCGGCAGGGCACGGGAGATCGAGGAGGGGAACGTTCTCGCCGAGGAGCGCCGGATTACCGGCAAGTGCCGCTCGGACGATCCGCACGTGATCGCCCTGGCGCGCGTCTCGGGGGCCCGGATCCTCGTGCTGTCCAAGGATCGGCTGCTGGAACGGGACTTCAAGGACTCCGCGCTGGTCAATCACCCGCCCGGTCGCATTTACAAGAACGCCTCGCACCGGGCCCTGCTGCGCCACGATTCCTCGTGCGAGCCGGGCCGCACCCGGCAACCGCGGCGGCGCGGCCGTACCGCACGCCTGCGCTAGTTCAGATCGCCGGGACTTCTTCCTCGGTGACCTTGGCCTCGGCGATGGAGGGGAACAGGGCGTCGACCTTCTTCT
>CAYZAI010000490.1:0-2638 GCA_964476305.1 uncultured Myxococcales bacterium | reverse complement strand
CGCCGTCGGCGCCGTGGGCGACGATGTCTCCAAGCTCGTGGACCAGGTCACCTCGGGCAAGGAGAACGTCCAGACGACGGGATCGTCGGTGATCGACGCCTATACCGGCGGGACGGCCGCGACCACGGCTGCCGAGCCGGCCAAGGGCGACAAGAAGAAGGACAAGGCCAAGAAGGAAGAGGACAAGCCCGGCGCCGCGGCGCCGAAGAAGGAGGAGTCGGCCAAGGACGTGATCGACGATCTGTTCTAGATCCGTCCGTTCCGCTCACCCGATCCGCACCCGCCGCACCCCAGACAACTCCACTCGCAGCGTCGGTTCGATGACACGCTCGATCAGCACGGTGCGGCTCGGGCAGGCGTCGTAGCTGCCGCCGAAAGCGACCACGATCTCGCCGCGGCCGGCGTCCACGCCCACCACCGAGACCGAACCGCCGTCGAGGCTGAACAGCGGTTCGAGGCGCCTGTGAATCACCGCTTCGACGTTTTCCTTCGAAATCATCATGGTCCGGATGATACCTCCCCCCGCTCGCGGAGGCAACGCAATCCGGTTCGATACCGGCCGTCCCCGCGCCGGGCTCGGCGATTCCGGCACGCGCTCGCGAGCCGGAAGAACCCGTGTTTTTTTTCCTTCCGGGAGGAGTGTTCGGCTGGCCCGGTGCGGTGTACACTGGGCCCCGGGACAAGGGGTCCCGTCGGGTGACATCGTGAGCGACGGAAAAAAGTTCAGGATCCGGTTCCTGTTCCAGGAGATGGACCTCGCTTCGGGTGAGTTCTTCATCGGCCGCTCGCCCTCGTGCAATCTCACGCTGGAGGATCCCTTGGTTTCGAGACGACACCTGCGCATCACCGTCACCGGCGAGACCGCCATCCTCGACGATCTCGGCAGCCGCAACGGCACGTTGGTGAACGACGAGCCGGTCTTCGACGGGTACCGGCTCAGCAACCGGGATCGGATCCAGATCGGCGGTCACGAGATGGTCTTCGTCGAAGAACGGTTCTTCCACTCGCGGCAGCTGCGCCCGACCGGATCGATGATCAGGTGCCCGACGTGCGGGCTGCCGTTCCCCTCCTCCGCCGGCTCGTGCCCCCGTTGTCAGGGCGTGTTCGTCCCGGACGGCCGCTGCACCGGCTGCGGCCAGGAGCTGAAGGAGGGTGACGCGTTCTGCTCGGGTTGTGGTGCCCGGATCGAGCATCGGGACGACACCACGATCCCGGTGGAGCTCGGGGGCGCCTCGGCGGGCTGGACGTCGGGCCTCGTCGGGGAAGTGATCGGAAAGGCGATAGAGGCCGGCCGCCACGAGCAGGCCGCTGGCCTGCTGCAAGGCAAGATCGAGGACTGGGAGCGCCGCGCGGGGAGGGGGATG
This sequence comes from uncultured Myxococcales bacterium, assembly GCA_964476305.1. Taxonomy (GTDB): domain Bacteria; phylum Myxococcota_A; class Polyangia; order JAAYKL01; family JAAYKL01; genus CAYZAI01. Next base: position 1,274 of record CAYZAI010000490.1, on the reverse strand, counting down.
TTCGACATCGCCAGGCTGATGGATGTGAGTGGCCACGCTCTGCGGCTGGCCGAGGCGACCCGGGATCCGGCGGGCGTGGCCTGGGTCGTCGAACAGTGGCGGCGGGCAGCGGCGCCGATGCCGATGGCCACCCTCGACGCGTTGATCCAGGCGACGGCGGGGTGGTACGATCCCGGACCGGGGCTCGATGCCTATCTGCACGGGCTCGAGGCAGCGGCCCTGCCGCAGGAGGCCGCGGCGCTGGTTGCCGAGTTGCGGCGGGCGGTGCCCCGGGCGGCGACCGAAAGAAAGAGCCGAAGACAATGAGATTCCGGTTGGTTCACCAGAATTCGAACATCGAGGCGCCCGAGGGGCGTTTCGACATCGGGCGCAGCACCGAGTGCCACCTCATCCTGGACGATCCGAGCGTCTCCCGGCTGCACGCCACGATCTTCAACGAGGGCGGCAAGCTGTCGATCGAGGACCGCGGCAGCCGCAACGGCGTGGTCGTCAACGGCACGCGCGTCAGCGGCCGGCAAGTGCTCAGCGACGGAGACCGGATAGCCTTCGGTCAGCAGACCATCCGCGTCATCGCAATCGGGCGCCCGGCCGACGCCGACCGCACGGTGGGCTTGTCCGCCTGCCCCTCCTGCGGCGCCTGGATGGCGACGAACGACGAGCGCTGCGCGAAGTGCGGCGCCGTGCGCGGCCAGAAGGGGCTGGACCCGCGGCGCACTTCCGAGATCGCGCCGATCACGCAGCCGGGCATCGTGGCGCCGCGGAAGGACAAGTCGCACCTGACGATGCAGCCCCAGGAGATGATCGCCGGACTGGTGATGAAGGCCATCGGCATGGAGAAGTTCCAGGAGGCCGAGCGCCTGCTCGGCAACCTGATGGATTCCGCGCTGAAGCGCCGCGAGGTCAAGGAGCAGGTGTCCGACTCCGAGCTCCTCTCGATCAACGCCGCGCTATTGGCCCTGGCCGAGGCGTCGAAGTCGCCGAAGCTGGTGAGCCGGCTGTTCGCATTCCACCATGCACTGGGCCTGCTGATGCCTCGCGAGACCGTCGAGGCGCTCTACGGACTTGTGCGCAAGGTGGGGTACCGCTCCTGTTCCGACATGAACCGCTATCTCGAGTACCTGGACGGCCGTACGGCCGGCTTCGGTCCCGCGGACAAGTTCGTCCACCGCCGGTTGCAGGGACTCGTCGGGCTGACGTCGTAGCCGTTCGCAGACCAGATTTCCGTGACAAGGGAACGGAACGGGGATGGTCGAAGCCGCGGGCCTATTCCGCAG
>CAYZAI010000489.1:0-2662 GCA_964476305.1 uncultured Myxococcales bacterium | reverse complement strand
CTGACGACGAGCGCGAGCTGCGGCTACGTGGGCACGGACACCGTCGAGGCCGTGCGCGAGGGCTACGACGCGTTCACCTCTCGGGTCGGCGTGGAGGCGCTGGTGTACCAGCCTGCGTACACGGTCTACGGCATCGACGCGTCCAAGCTGACCGCCGAGACGACGCCGCTGTACTGGAGCTCGGCGTCGTTCGGCGAGGTGGCAGTTCTGGTGCATCGCGGGAAGAAGGTCGCGGCGACCGGGGTCTACGACACGCGGAAGTACACGGCGGACGCCTGGAAGATGTTCGACCTGCTGGTCGAGCAGGTCGTCCCGCCGCGGCCGCGTTGGCAGACCATGCAGGACGTTGCCCAGGCTTACGTGGACTCCGGGCTGTACTCCTTCCTGGCGCAGGTCGAGAGCGATCTGGCGCGGGATCCGGGCTCGTGGACCTCCGACGAGGTGGAGCGGGAGGCGTGGCTGCTGACCACCGAGTGGGACCTGAAAGAGATCTGGGACCAGACGTATGAACTGGTCTGTGACCTCTTCGAGTTGGAGCCCCAGTTCCCCCAGCTTCACTTCAGTGCCTACGCTCACCCCGAGCGGCCGCATGTATATGTACTCCCGGCAGGGAGTGGAGGCATTCCGCTCGGTCAGAGCGAGCACTGGTTCCTGGGCAAGTACTGGGACGCGGCGAACCAGGTGGCCCTGCCGCCGCATTGGGGCGAGTACCACACAGGAACGGACCTCGGGATGAGCGTCCACCACTTCGGCAAGACGATCTTCTACATGGGCGACACCTGGATGGACTGGAACAACGACGGCGTGACGACTCTCGGAGAGGCCGTTTTCAGTCGCAATGATTGCCCCGAGCCCGCCTGGTGCGACGACATGATCGTCGTCTCGTCGGATACCCTTCCGGACGACGGCATCGACGTGGTGCCGGTGCTGGACGAGGACGGTCGCTGGATCCCGCTTTCGATTCCGGGCGTGCACCGGGAAACGGGGCCTCTCATGTCCGGTTACTGGCCGGGCGCAGGCGACATTCAGTACACGGTTCCGACGGGTGCGGTCGCTGCGTCGATACCTCTGTACCTCCTGCTGGGCCAGCCCCAGATCATCGGCGGGATCCGGACCGTGATCGTCTGGTACGGCACGGCCACCAACGCCGGCGGAGACGCGAACAACCCCTCCTGGATCGTAAATGATTCCCTGCCGATGAACAGGCCCACATCCTGGGCCGGGTGCTCGTTCGACGGCATCCACTTCAGAGCCTGCTATCGGGACTCCACAGACTCGGTGGTTCCGTTTTCCATCGACGAAGGTGCCGCGATCTTGCCGCCCAGCACGGGAGATCCAGCCCGCTTCGTACAGGTGGGGGCCGATGACCTGGACTGGGAGGACATGGACGCGCTCTGCTGGTCGGATCCGGACAGCCCGCTGTGCCTGCTCGATGACCCGGAGCTGTCGCCCTTCGAGCGCGGCGGCCTGCTGCTCTACGGCAGCGGGAGGCCGTATCGCAAGAGCGGCCTGTTCCTGGCCTTCATCGAGCGGACCGACCTCGGGCGGGTGAACCCCGCGACGGGCAAGCCGGTGGCGCGGTACTGGAACGGGACGGGCTGGTCGGGCAACGAGACGGATGCCGCGCCGCTGACCGGATCTCCTCCCTGCGACGACACGCTCATGCCGTATCTGTGCATTCCGCCCGACGGGAACGCCGTGTTCGGCGAGCTGTCGGCCCGGTTGTTCAGGAGTCCGTTCTTCAACAACCGCCTCGTGCTGCTGTCGAACCACCCTCCCTACGCCAACCCCATCCAGTCGCGGACGGCGTCGTTCACCGAACCATGGACGGTCACCGGACCATCGCCGACGCTCAGCACCGGATACGGACCGTATATCATCGACCGGTTCTCAAGCTTCGATCACTACACCAGCACGGCGGAGATCTGGCACGTCACGTCGGTCTGGGACGGGACCGAAGACACACCCTACGGCGTGTACAGCGGCTACGAGGATGTGGTGTGGCCATGACGCGCATCGACCCGGCTTTCTTCTCGATCTGCTTGCTCCTCGCCGCGTTGTTCGGCTCCGCCTGCGGCGACGACAGTACGGAAGATGCGTCCCCCGATGGCGGAGATGCGGACACCGACACCGACGCTGACGCTGACGGTGATGCGGACACGGACACGGACACGGACACGGATACCGGCACCGGCGTGGACACCTCGTGCGACGGAGTCATCTCTTTCCCGGATCCGGCTCTGGAGTACAAGGTACGCGAAGCCATCGGCAAACCCGTGGGCGACATCGTCGCGGAGGATCTGGCCGATCTGACCGTTCTGTACGCGACGCTGGGCTACCCGACGCTCATCGAGGATTTGACCGGGTTGCAGTGTGCCCCGACTCTGGAACACCTGATGCTGGACAAGAACCACATCCAGGAAACCTGGCCGCTCGCGACCTTGACGAATCTCCTTTCCGTGAACCTCGAGCACAACCAGAGCCTCTCGGATCTGTCCGGTTTCGGCGCCCAGCAGCAACTCTGGTCTTTAGTCCTCAACGAAACCTCCGTGACGGATCTCTCAGCGGTTGGCGGGTTGATCGGCCTCGAGTGGCTTCAAGTGGGCTACACGCCCCTGTCCGATCTGACGCCGGTCGCGGGGTTGACCGCGCTCGAGAGGCT
>CAYZAI010000488.1:0-2676 GCA_964476305.1 uncultured Myxococcales bacterium | reverse complement strand
CAAGCAGCCAGAGCAGCCAGCCAGGCTCGGTTCCTTCAGCTGTCCTTCGCCGTCCCATCATGCGGGAAGCATTCGCCGATTCCGGCGGAGGTCAAGGATGCGTCGCCCGGGTTTCGGAGCGGTGCCTGTGGGTTGCGAGCAGTCCCAGCAGGAACCAGAACCCACGGTAGGTGATCACGTCCACGTTGATCCCCAGGACCAGGAAAGCCACGGTCATCCACCAGATTGCCCGGTATTCCGCTCCCGCCCGGGGATCGCCTCCCACTCGGGAGGGCCTAAGGCTGAAGATCGAGAAGAGCAGGAACAATAGGGCCAGTCCGCCCACGGTTCCGGCGGTCGAAAGGGCATAGAGATAGAGGTTGTGGGGCGTCTCGTAGTACGCTCCCCTGTCCGTTCCGAGTTTTTCACGGGTCGAGTCCCGCGCGGCGCGGTCGAATCCACCCGGTCCGACCCCGAGGATCGGATTGTGGACGAACACGGCGATCGCCGTGCGCTTGGCCGCGGCGTACAGGGTTTCGATGGACCGATGGGGCCAATCCACGACGCTGACCAGGCAGACCCCGCGGTCGAAGGCGACGACCTCGTGGTGGGAGTCCACGGTTTCGCAGGGCACACCACCCAGGGCTTCTTCCGTTGTCAGATCGGTTTCGCGCCCGATGTTCATCGTCATCGTCGCAAGCACGATAGCCAGGAGGACGGCGATACCCAGACCGAAGCGCAGGGTGCGGTTGGTGAGGCGCAAGGCGGCGAGACCGGCCAGCGCGATCGCTGCTCCGACGATGGCGAAACTGAACGTGAGGAGCAGGGCCAGGCCAGCGAGACCGACGGCGACAAAATGCCGAAGCCGCGCAGTGCGAAACCGGGGCGCCGCGAACAGGGGAATCGATGCGATCGCCATCAGCATCGCCAGGAACTCGCCGAAGTGCTGGGGCGAGTGCCCGTGTGTTCCGGAGAGCCGTGGCCACCCGTCGAAGAGGGGATGCGCGCTTGTGAAGACGAACGGCAGGATGCCATCGGGCTCGCTTCGAACGAGCACGACCACGAGGTAGCCGATCAGGGAGACGACGGTCGCGGCGACCCCGCCGACCACGAAGACTCGAAGGATCAGGCTCCGGCTCTCCTCGCGGGAGGAGACCCGGGCGATGGTCCAGACCGAAGCCACCATAAGGAACTGGCGCACGATGTCGCGAGCGGCGCCCGTGGGGTCCTCGGACAGCAGGCCGGAGACGGCGAACGCCGCGGCAAGGACCAGCACGGCCGGCACTATCCGGTTGGCGAAACCAACCTTTCGGCGTGCCACTGCCACCGCCACCGCCAGAGCGAAGGCGAGCATCCAGAAGAAATCGACGAGGTTGAACGGCAGGAACGTGCGCCAGGACCACGGGCCGATGCCCTGGAATCCGAGGCAGACGACACCGGCCGCCAGGAAGGCGGCGGACAGTCTCTCGACGCGGTCGACGAACGCGCTCATCCTACGAAGCCCGGAAACCCGCCCGGGCCATTGCCCGCAGCAGGCGCATGACAAACCGTCGAGTCACTCGCCAGGGCAGTCCGCCACGCACGGCCAGCCGGGCGACAATCCGGCCCGCCGGCCCGTCCGTGGAGTAGGAGATTCGGCCGCGGGTGACCCGCAACACCTTGAACGCCACGGCGGTCGCCGGCACGCGATCGCCGCGATCCTGGTTGTCGCCGCGGGCGACCAGCACGCGACCGTCGGGGCCGTTCTCGATGCCCACCACCCGGTGGGCGATGAACTCGCCGTCCGACCCCAGGTAGACCACGACGTCACCCTTGGCGAGGCTCTCGGGCCGGCCGTCGATGGGTTCCAGTTGCAGCCGGCTGCCCGGCGGGATCGACGGCAGCATGCTGGAGCCGATGCCGTCCCAGATCGTGCCGGAAGGTCGGTCGGCCCGACCTCCCCCCCCATCCCCTTCCTGTGAGGAAGGGGGAGCCGGAATTCCCGGTCCCGCCTCCCTACTCATCTCCGTGTGCCTCGGCCCAGATCACTTCCCTTCGCTCCCCTCTCCCGCCGGGAGAGGGGCAGGGGTGAGGGTTGCCGGGTGTGCCTCGGCCCAGATTCTGGCGAAGGCCACGGCCATGGCGCAGTCGATGGTGGACTCCCGAGCCAGGCTCCCGTGTTCCTGGAACGCCTCGCCCGGACAGCGCTGGCAGAAGCGATTGATCTCGCAGGCCGCGCACTTTGCGCAGTCGCCCCAGCGCATGGCCAGCACGCGCTTTCGCACCGGCGAGCTCGTCCAGATCTCCGCCAGCGACGTGTTGCGGATGTTGCCCATGGACAGCGGCATGACCGGGCAGGGCCAGACCTCGCCGTTCGGTCGGATGTAGACCGTGTTCACGCCCGCCAGGCACACCAGGTCGTCGAGTGTCCGCTCCGGCCCTTGCCCCCTGATTTTCGGCAGCTTCCTGATGGTCGCCACCAGGTCGTCGCCGACGGTCCGCAAGGCCACGGGCCGGTCGTCGCCGTCGTTCCGGTGGTTGACCTTGGGATCCACGGTCAGGGACCAGTCGCGCCGTTCGCAAAGCGCGACCAGGGGCTCGACGGCGTCGGTGTTCCAGTTCATGGCGATGATGCCCACCGCCACCACGCCACCCAGCTTGTCAAATGTCTCGATGGCGTCCATGGTGGCCCGCCACGCACCCTCTCGTCCCACGAAC
>CAYZAI010000487.1:0-2687 GCA_964476305.1 uncultured Myxococcales bacterium | reverse complement strand
ACGGCCCGGTGCTGGCGCGCGGTGGCCAGGAGCGGCTCCCCGACGTTGTCGTCCCCGGCCAGCAGGCGGCCGAGGGTCTCGACGAGGGTGTCCATCCCCGCGCCGGTCAGGGCGCTGATCTCCACCAGGGGCAGGTCCGCCAGCGCGCCGGACACCCGGGGAGAGAAACCGGGAAGATCGGACTTGTTGAGCGCCACCAGCGCGGGGCGCGCCGGTCCCGAAGCCCCCAGCTCCGCGAGGCCCGGGACATCGCCGACGCTTTCCCCGGCGCCGTCCAGCACGATCACCAGCGCGTCCGCCTCCCGCGCCGCGCGGCAGCCGAGCTCGATGCCGCGTCCCTCCAGGCCGATCGCGACCGCGCTGAGCCCGGCCGTGTCGCTGTAGAGAACGGGAACTCCGGCCAGCTCACCGCGGGCCTCGACCACGTCCCGGGTGGTGCCGGGCAGGGCGTCCACCAGCGCCCGCTCCTTTCCCGTCAGGCGGTTCAGCAGGCTCGACTTGCCCGCGTTGACCGGCCCGACCAGGGCGACCCGGGCGCCGTCCGAGAGTCGGGCGCCGAGCCGGAAAGAGAGCTCGGCATCTCGCAGGGGCACGAGCGCCGCCTCCACCTCGGCCGCGATATCCTCGGCGGCGGCGGGGGCCAGGTCCTCGTCCGGGAAGTCGAGGCCGGCCTCCACGCGGGCCGCAGCGCGGGTCAGCGAGTCGAGGGCCCAGCCGAGGGCCCGGCCCGCGGCCCCGTCGAGCCGTGCCAGGGCCGCGGCAGCGGCGCGTTCCGATCGGGCCGAGATCAGATGGGCCACGGCCTCGGCTTCCGTCAGGTCGAACCGACCGTTGACGAAGCCGCGGTAGGTGAACTCCCCCGGCTCCGCTGCCCGGGCCCCGGCAGCGAAGACCGCGGCGAGCAGCCGGCCCATCACGACCGGTCCGCCATGGCCGTGGATCTCGGCCACGTCCTCGCCGGTGACCGTGTGCGGGCCCGGCATGAAGACGCACAGCACGTCGTCGACGGGCGAGCCGTCCGCAGGGTCCAGGGCCCGGCCCCGGCGCATCCGCCTGGGGTGCTTCTCGACGTCCGCGGAGGGGACCACCCGGGCGAGCACGTCGCCGGCCCGGGGACCGGAGAGCCGGACGATGCCGATGGCGGCCGGTCCTGGGGCGGTGGCGATGGCGGCGATGGTGTCCCCGAGCGGCAGCACGGCTCAGCCCGCCGTGCGGCGGCTCGAGATCCGGGCCTCGAGCTCGGTGCGGTGGCTGGTGATGTAGGCGTCGACCTCGGCGTCGGTCAGGCCGAGCTCGCGCAGGGTACCAAAGTAGACGACGCGGAAGCCGGGTTCGTCGGTCCTGCCCCGCATCAGGAACGAGAGCTTGAGGATCGCCGCGCCCAGCAGCGGATCCCTGCCAGGCATCATGAGCCCGCTTGATCGGGGACCAGCCGGACGAAGCGCTCGGCCCCCTGGCCCGCGCTCTCGGTGGCGACGCCCGCGACACCGGCCACGGCCATGTGCACCAGGCGGCGCTCCCGCGGTGGCATCGGCTCGAGTTCCCGCGCCCGTCCCGAGGTGCGGACCTCCTCGGCCAGGCGCAGGGCCTCGTCCCGCAGGTGCTCGTCGCGGCGCTCGCGGAAGCGGTCCACATCGATCACGATCCGCCGCCCGCCCGTGTCGAGTCCCGCGTTGGCCACAGCGGCCAGCACCAGGGTCTGCAGCGCGTCGAGGACCTGCCCGTCGCGGCCGACGGCGATGGTCCGGTCCGGTCCGTCGAGCTGGAGCACGAAGGATTCCTGCTGCTCGTCGACAGCGAGCTCCGTGACTTGCAGGTCGAAACCGGCGAGCGAGACGAGCCCGGTGACGAAGTCCTCGAGCCAGGCGTCGAGGTCGGGTTGTGGAGATCCGTGCATCGCTGCCTCCGATCTAGTTCCCGGCGGAGTGGGCCGCGGCAGCGGTCCGGCGCCGGTGGATGACGTACTGGTGCGAGATCGACAGCACCGTGTTCACCATGATGTACAGCGTGAGCCCCGCGGGCAAAAACAGCATGAACGCGGTGAACATGATCGGCATGAAGTACTTGAGCATCTTGGCCTGCATCGCGTCGCCGGTGGAGGGCGTGAACTGCTGCTGCACGAACATCAGCGCGCCCATCACGATCGGCGTGACGAAGTAGGGGTCCGGCGACGACAGGTCGGTGATCCAGCCGAAGAACCCGGCCCGGTAGAGCTCGGGCGCGGCGCGCAGCGTGCTGAAGAGCGCGAACCAGATCGGCATCTGCAGCAGCATCGGCAGGCAACCCCCCAGCGGGTTGACCTTGGATCGCTTGTACAGGGCCATGGTCTCCTGCTGCTTCTTCGCGGCGTCGTCCTTGTACTTGGCGTTGATCTCGTCGATCTGGGGCTTGAGGGCCCGCATCCGCTCGGCTGACTGGAAACTCTTGTGGGTCAGCGGCAGCAGCACGACCTTGACCACGACCGTGAGCATGATGATCGCCACACCCCAGTTCACGACCCACTTCTGGAAGGTGAGCAGCAGGAACAGGAGCACGCGGCTGATGGGCCAGAGCCAGCCGAAGTCCACGGCCTGCTCGAGATCGTGGCCCACCTTCTGCAGCACGCGGAAGGTCTTCGGCCCCAGGTAGTTCTGGACCTTGAAGACGCGGGCCTCGCCGGGCGCGAGCTCGACCTCGCCCCAGCGCAG
>CAYZAI010000486.1:0-2698 GCA_964476305.1 uncultured Myxococcales bacterium | reverse complement strand
TAGGAGAAGTAGCCGCTCGACTCGTAGTGCAGCGGGCTGAACTGGTAGACCGTGACCGGCCTGTCCGAGGTGATGCGGTAGGCCGCGTTGGCGACCTTGCGCGTGAACCAGTCGCTGGTCGAGAACGTCCCGGGCTGCTTGACTTTCAGGTTCCAGGGCAGGGTCAGCACCAGCATCTCGTCCCCGGGGATGTTCTGGGTGGTGTCGTAGGTGCCGCCGGGCCCGTCGGTGATTTCGATGGTGGTCGCCTCGGAGCCGGCGTTGGCGATGGCCACGGCGAACTGGAAGTTGATCGCGTCCACGCCGTTGGCCAGGGTCACGGCGTAGTACTCGCAGCCGATGTACGACTTCTCGTTGATCGCCGCGGCGCAGGCGTAGGTGGTGTCCACGCACTCGCCCGCCGCGCAGAGCAGGTCCTGCGCGGAACAGTCCTCGATGGTGTCCCAGCCCCCCGCGTCGTTGCACTGCACGACCCAGGTCGTGTCGAGGCACCACATCTCGCCGGGCTCGCAATCGCCGTCGGCATCGGAGTCGCCGTCGCCGTCGCTGTCTCCATCGCTGGCCCCGTCGTCATCGTCCGACCGGCTTGCCGATTCGCAGGCCGCGGCCGACATCGCCGCGAAGAAGAACACCAGGAACAGCCGATTGCCCATCTCGCACCAGCCCTTTCCGCCGGTCATGGCGTGGATTGTCCCGTCTGGCGGCGATTCTAGCAGAAGCGCGACGGGCGGCTTCAGTTTTTTTCAAAACCGGGACAGGACGGCGCTCAGCGCGGCTCGATCACCACCTCGCCGGCGCGCATGGTCAGCGTGGCCTCGCCGAACACGAGGCGCACCTCGCCGTCGTCCGAGACCTCGATCGACGACGGCGTGTCGAAGTAGTCCGGCCCCTCGGGCGGCTCCCTCGTGTCGTCGACGGCGGCGAGCGCCGCGGGCCCCGCCCCGAGCGGATCGGCGTTCATCGCCTCGATCAGGCCGTCCAGCTTCTGGGGGGCCAGGAGCCCCAGGCGGAAGATCATGCGCCGCACGTTCTCCACTTCGTCACGGAACTGCGGCAGCCGCCCGGTGGGCACCGCGAGGTTCAGGAACGCGGCCTTCAGCCGCTCCTCGAGGCGGGTCGAGGTCCCCCGGGGCAGGTACTCCAGGCACTCGCAGGTGGTCACGTGCAGCAGCATGCAGTCGTCGATCAGCCCGAAGCCGCCGGGAAGGTCGTCCGGGATGAGATCGCGGTCCCTCGCGAGGTAGACCAGCGTGCCCAGGATCGCCGCCCGGAACTGCCGCTCCATGGCCGGGTCGTCGGCCGCCCGGACCAGCACCTGCACCTGGTCGGGGATGCTCTTGATGAGCGACAGGTGCGCGAACGACAGCTGTTCCGCGGCCCAGCGGGCGCGCTCGGTGCCCAGCTCGCCGGCCAGCTGCTCCACCAGCTGCGGCTTCATGATCTGGATCTGGTCGGCGTAAGGCCCCACCGCCTCGGCAGGATCGATCGCCTCGATGTCCCCGACTACCCGGTCCAGAAGTTCGTTCAGCATCAGGCTCCTCCCGGCGCACTCGCGCTCTGCTGGCGACCCGATAAGCTATCCGTTCGCGAAGGCCTTGCCAAGCGCGCTTTCGCGGGCGGCAGGGCGGCTGGGCGGGAAAAGAACGCGCTCAGCGCGATCGCAGCGCCGCGCTTTTCGAAGATCATCTACAGATCCCGTGGAAACGCCCGAATGGGCGCTGACGATCTACTGCTCGGGTGGTGACGATCCGGTGGTCGGGCACCGACCCTATCCGGGCACCGACGATGGGCTACTCGGGCACTGACGATCGACTGGTCGGGCGGTCCTTCAACGCAGGAAACTCCCATCCCCAACACTCCGCCCTGTTGGTATCGGTGCACCAAAGACTTGCTGAGTATCGTTAGATTGATCGGACGCAGCGGACCCAGGCGTTGTCCGCTGGCGTGACGAACGCGGTCCAGCCGTAGCCGAAGTCCACGGTCCAGACCTTTTCCACGGTGTCCGGGAAAGGCGTGGACGACCAGAACGGCGCGCCGGGAAGGCCGGGGAAGGCCTCGGTGTGGGACGCGGGATCCGCGCCGCAGCGGTTGACGATGCTGGACAGCTCGTTGACCGTGGGCAGGCGCCAGTCCGAATGGCCGGCGAACTCCCCGCCGCAGGCCGAGGCAGCGTCGGAACCGGTGATCGGCTCGCCGATGCCCGCGCAGGTCGAGCCATTCCAGACCTGACCCTCGGCGCACCTTCGCCACTCCAGACCGGTCCAGGTGTCCGCGATCGTCGTTCCGTCCACCGCGCCCGGAGCGAACCGCTCCTCCCACGGCGCCCCCGGGCCTCCCCCGCGAACGCAGCGGACGCGGCGCACGACGTCATCATCCCAGCGAACCGTGATCATCGAGCTGCCGTTGTAGAAATTGACGAACCAGCCGGCCTGCCCGCTCGTGGACGGCAGCCCGGTCGAGGCCCAGTACCCGCCGGTGTAGGTGCTGGGAAAGGTCTCGACGTCGATGGTCGGTCCCGGATAGGAGACGGAGTAGTCCACGAGGCTCGCCAGCTCTGAGAGGCTCGGAAGCCGCCAGTCCGCATGACCACCGTAGGATCCCTCACAAGCCGAGGCCGCCTCGGCGAAGGTCATCGCCGACGAGGAACCCTCGCACGCGCTCGCACCCGGGGTCTGTCCGACCGAGCAGCGCCGCCACA
>CAYZAI010000485.1:0-2752 GCA_964476305.1 uncultured Myxococcales bacterium | reverse complement strand
TGGGCATCTGGGAGCACTGGATCGCGTTCAACAACTACGGGATGTGGGGCGACTCGCTGATCGTCTGCGACCTGCTGGAAGGCGGCTTCATGGACGCCAGCGGCCACGTCTGTCCAGAGTCCGGCTGCCCCGAGCCCGACGCAGGCCCGGACGGCGGACCCGACGGCGGCCCGGACGGGGGCAAGTAGCCAATCCACGCCGCTTGCTGTCGGCGGAGCGGGAATAGGCTATAGTGTCCGCAGGAGGCGCGCCATGACCACGACCGTCGAAGGGATCTACAGAAACGGTGTCGTCGAGCTGCGCAGGAAGCCCCGCGCCCGGGACGGCGCAAAGGTCTTCGTGACGTTCCCCGCGGCCGACGGGGAAGGACTGGACAGCGAGATCTGGCCCGAGGGCTTCGTTCAACGGTTCAAAGGAGCGATGGCGGACGCGCCAATCGTGAGAGAGAGCCCGGGCAGCTACGAGCCCCGCGAGGATCTGCGGTGATCCGGCTCCTCGACACCAACACCTGCATCCGTTTCCTCAATGACCCCGGGTCGGGGGTCGGCAGGAGGATGACGACCCTGCCGCGCTCGGATCTCGTCATGTGCGACATCGTGAAGGCCGAGCTCTACTTCGGAGCCGAGCACAGCGCGCGGCCCGCGCGCAACCTCGCCGTGCTCGACGATTTCTTCTCGTTCTTCCGCAGCCTGCCCTTCGACGGCGCTGCGGCCCGGGCCTACGGCAGTATCCGGTCGGACCTGGCGAAGAAGGGCACGCCCATCGGGCCCAACGACCTGCTGATCGCGGCCACGGCCGTGGCCAACGAGGCGACTCTCGTGACCCACAACACCGGCGAGTTCTCGCGGGTTCTGGGGCTCGCGCTGGAGGATTGGGAAACCTGAGCCGGGCCGGAGCTACTTCACGGGCGGGGAGATGATGCCCTTGCGCTTGGCCCGCGGGCAGCCGGTGTCGACCCCGGTGGGCACGCCGCGGACCTTGAGGACCTTGAACTCGACGCGGCGGTTCTCCTCCCAGTCCTCCTCGGTGGTGCCGAGCTTGAGCGGGCAGTACTCGCCGTATCCCATCGAGCGCAGCCTCTTCTTGTCGATGTTCTTCTTCGCCAGGTATCTCTTTACCGCGGCGGCGCGCTTGGTCGTCAGGGTGAGATTGTAGCGCTCGGGACCGCGCTCGTCGGCGTGCCCCTGGATCTCGATCAGGTCGATCTGCGGGTTCTCCGTGATCACCGCGGCCACCTGATCGAGGATCGGGAACGACTCGTTCTTGATCTCGTCGGAGTTGTACTCGAAGTAGATCTTCTTCAGCGTTTTGATGGCACCGTCGATGACCTCCACGTCGTTCTGCTCCTCCTCGATCTTGACGCGATCCTCCTCTGTCTCGGGGGACGGCGGGCAGCCCTTGTTCTCGGGCAGGCCCGGGATCAGCGGGCAGAGATCCTCGCCCTTGCAGAGCTTGGCGTGGCGCTCCTCGAGACCTTCCTTCACGACCCACGGATCGCACACACCGTCGCCGTCGTTGTCCGGATCCGGGCAGCCGTCCGAGTCCTCGAAGCTGTCGCGGTCCTCGGCCTCGTGGGGGCACTGGTCCCAGGCATCGGGGATGCCGTCCCCGTCCGCGTCGGGCATCGACGGCTCGAAGGCGAAGCCCAGGAACATCCGGTGCTCCATCGCCTGGAAACCGTAGCCCGAGTCCGTGCCGCCCAGCGGGATGCCGTGGGCGTAGCCCGCCATCAGGTACGAGTTCTCCTCGATGTAGAACTTGAAGCCGCCCGCGACCTCGAGGGAGGTGTAGCCCGCGCGGTCGAAGGCGGTGGCGAGCTGGTTTCCGTAGGCCTCGAGCACGAAGTCCATCAGGCCCGGCCACAGAACGAAGCTCTGACCCAGTCCGAAGGTCAGCATCGGGCCGTACTCGAACAGGACCATCGACGGGCCGTCCCAGTTGAGGTGGTTGTCCTTCTCGAAGCCGAAGGCGTAGCGCGCGCCGACGTTGAGCGCCGCCCGGTACCATTTCGCGGGTTCCACGTCGACGATGATCTTGCCGGACAGGGCGCCGCCGCCGGGCTCGCCGGTGAGCAGCTCGGACTTGCCCGTGGGGGCCTGGTATTGGAGCACGAGGCCCAGGCCGATCAGGTGGAAGTTGGCACGGGTGAGGTGGACCTTGGCGTGGACCGCCAGGTCGCCGAAGGTGCCCTTGCTGGACCAGCCGCGCTTGGCGTCCTCGTCGCTGTAGAACATGTGGCCGGCCGGGATGATCAGCGGCAGCTGCAGGCCCACCACCGCGCGGTCGAACAGGCCGAGGTTGAACATCAGCACCGTGGTGATGTAGCGGTCCACCGTGGTGTCGGAGTAGGCGTCGGGGGTGATGTCGTCGTCCTGCTCGACGGCCACCCACTGGTTGAAGCCGAAGTCGAGCATCATGCCCAGGGACAGGGACAGGTGTGGCAGCACCGGGGTGCTGTCCACGGTGAGGTGGCCCTTGGTGTCCACCGCGGGGCGGAACAGCCGGGCCTCCATGCCCTCGCCCTTCTCGACCAGGTCCGTGTCGGCCCAGGCCCGTCCCGGGACGATGGCGGCGAAGGCGACGAGCGCGGCGAAGACGATTGATGTTCGTTTCGTCATGATTCCCCTTCCTGGAAATCCCGGCGGTTCCACGCGATTGATGACGACATTTCTACAACATAACCACTTCCCGCAGCGAAAAAAAGCGCTCGGGGCGGCGAAAAACCGGCCGGTGTTCCGCTATTCCGGAGCAG
>CAYZAI010000484.1:0-2758 GCA_964476305.1 uncultured Myxococcales bacterium | reverse complement strand
CATGGCACGGTCGAGCAGGCGCGATCCATCTCGATGGCCGTGGCCGAGGGCCTGCTGAGAACGATGGGTACCCCGACGGGCGGCTGGTCCGGCTGGCTGGATTTCTGTGAGCAGCAGCCGCGGACGGCCGTCTCGTCCTACCGCGATCTCCTCGACGAGGGTGACAGGGTCGGCCCGTGACCACCTACTACCTCGACACGGGCGTGCTGGTGACACCGCTTCTGAAAAACCTCCCCGACGAGGTCACCGAGCGCTGCCGCTCCTGGATGTCACTGGTCGCCCGTGGTGAAGCGCTCGCCGTGACGAGCACGCTCACATGGGACGAGGTGACCTGGATCGCCGGCCGGGCGGGAGGATCGTTTTCCACCGAGCGCGCCGTCAACGCCGGAGAACTGATCCTGGGCCTGGA
The DNA here is from genome assembly GCA_964476305.1 of uncultured Myxococcales bacterium. Taxonomy (GTDB): domain Bacteria; phylum Myxococcota_A; class Polyangia; order JAAYKL01; family JAAYKL01; genus CAYZAI01. The sequence continues at coordinate 2,349 of CAYZAI010000484.1, read as the reverse complement.
GAACATCAGGCTGGTTCCGGTGGACGAGGAACTGCTGCATCGGGCGCAGCACCTGCTGTCGCGCTTTCGTTTGCGGCCGAGGGACGCGATCCACGCGGCGAGTGCCTTCGAGCACGCGGATGGCCGGCTCGTCACCATCGATCGCGATTTCGCGAGCCTCGGCTCCATGGAGGGAACAGGGGCTCTTCGCGTGGAGTACCTGGGTCCTTCGACAATCTAGAGAGGAGAAGCCAATGAGCGAGCGGATGATCGAGCAGTTCATGGAGATGGTGCGCATCGACTCGGAGTCCGGCGAGGAGGCCGCGATGATGCGGTACCTGCTGAAGGCCATTCCCGAGGCCGGCGGCGAGGCCGAGCTCGACGCCTACGGCAACCTGGTCGGGAAGTTCGCGGCCCGGGGCTGCGCGGGGAAGGAGCCCGTGCTGCTGTCGTGCCATGCGGACACGGTCAAGCCCGGCAAGGGCATCGAGCCGATCGTCGTGGACGGCGTGATCCGCTCGAAAGGCGACACGATCCTCGGCGCGGACGACAAGGCCGGCATCGCCGAGGTGCTCGAGACCATGCGCGTGGCGACCGTGATGCCGCCGGTGGAGTTCGCGGTCAGCCGCCAGGAGGAGGTGGGCCTGCACGGGGTGAAGAACCTCGACTTCTCGAAGCTCACGGCGAAGAAGGGCTTCCTGATGGACAACGACACCCTCGAGACGATCGTCGTCGGCGGGCCGTCGTACTTCGCCATCGACGTGGACATCACCGGCAAGGCCGCCCACGCCGGGATGGAGCCCGAGAAGGGCGTCAGCGCGATCCAGGCGGCGGCCAGGGCCATCGCCGCGCTGAAGCTGGGGCGCCTCGACCACCAGACCACGGCCAACGTCGGCATCATCGAGGGGGGCCTGATCCGCAACGGGGTGCCCGACCATTGCTCGTTCAAGGCCGAGTGCCGTTCGGCGGATCACGACAAGGCCGCGGCCCTGTGCGCCGGGATGGAGAAGACGATCCGCGAGCAGGTGGAGTCCGTGGGCGCGAAGGTCACGATCGTCTCGGACAACCTCTGCCGCGCGGTGAGCATCGCCGACGACGCCGACACCGTGAGGACGGCCACCGCGGCGCTGCGCACGGTGGGCATCGAGGCGAAGCCGATCTTCATCACCGGCTTCACCGACGCGTCGATCTACAACAACAAGGGCATCGAGATGGCAGTGGTGGGCATCGGGGCCCAGAACGAGCACTCCAAGGACGAGTGCATCGCCGTGGCCGACATGGAGAAGGCCGTCAAGGCCCTGCTCGAGATGCTGCGCCTGAGCGCGGAGTGAGGGCACGGTCGGCCTGCCGCCGAGGCGATTCTATCCGCGCTTCCGCACGACCCGCGGGTCCCGGCTTCCGTGAAAGACCGCCAGGATCACGATTCGCCCGGGCTCGTCGCGGTAGAAGACGGCATAGGGAAAGCGCCTGGTGAGCACGCGTCGGACGTCGCGGTGGACAACCGGGAACATCGACGGCGCCCTCCGTATCTGTTCGATGGCCGCTTCGACGACACGCAGCAGCTCCTCCCCGAGCCCAGGACTGCGGTCTTCGTACCAGCGATAGGCGCGGGAGAGATCGTCCCTCGCCTCCGGACGGAAGATCACCTCGGGCATCAGTCCCGTTTCCGCAGCACGTCCCGCACGTCGTTCCACGGGATGCCGGCGTCCGGATCGCGCTCGGCCGCCGCGATTCGCAGATCGAGCTCCTGCTTCTGCTCCCCGGTGACCTCCACCGCCTCCGGATCCTGCGCGATGCTGTCCCACAGATCCTGCAGCCTGATGATCTTCTCGGCGGTGCTGAGTCCTTCGAAATCGATGGCCGTCGAAGTCATGTGCTCACCCGTCTCCTTCCATGGGGAAAGCTACCATGGCGCGGGCCGGCTCTCAATCGCCGCGAAGGTCCGGCTTCCGGTTGAATTCCGCGGCGGGCCGTGGCAATCTGATCGGGATCCGAAGCCACGAGGAGCGCCCATGATCGGAAGAGCCGCCGCCGCCGTCCTCTCCGCCGCCGTCCTCGCGGCCGGGTGCAACGTCATCCTGGACAAGGAGGCGCTGAATAAGGGGGATCGCTGTGTGAGCGACAGTGATTGCGGCTTCGCCATGTACTGCGAAAAGGAACAGTGCATCGACGACTGCGCGGGAGTGGAATGCGGAGAATCACCGACCAGGGGATTCGATTGCGGATCCTGCGATGGGGATGCGACTTGCTGGCACGGCAGCTGCGAAGACCTCGATTGCGCGGGCGGACGGATGGATCTGTCGACGGGATTGTGCTGGCAGCACCCCAAGGCCGATGGAACCTACAGATGGAATCAGGCCAAGAGCTACT
>CAYZAI010000483.1:0-2762 GCA_964476305.1 uncultured Myxococcales bacterium | reverse complement strand
GCACGGCGAGCGAGGAGGTGTGCGGGGTCGGCGCCGGTAACCAGTGCTGCGTCGCGGATTGCGACGACGTCACGGGCTGCTACACGGACGACGGGACCTGCGCGGACGTCTGCGGCGCCACGACGATGACGACGGGGCGGGTCTGCGCCGGGTGCGGGGAGAACCTGGCCGAGGGGACGTGCGGCGGTGGCACGTCGTACACGTGCAGCTCGGCGACGTCGTGCCAGATACGCGTCTGCGGTGGTACGACGTACCGTTGCACGAACGCGGGTGGCACGTGGGCGTGGCGAGTGAGCACGGCGTGTGACGACGGGAACGCGTGCACGTACGGCGACGTGTGCTCTGGGGGAGTGTGCCAGGGGACGGGCATCACGTGCACGTCGACGACGTGCATGACGCGGACGTGCAACGGGAGCAGCACGTGTACGGAGACACCGAAGTCGTCGTCGACGACGTGCGGGAGCACGGGTTGCGGAGCGGACTACTGCGACGGTCTGGTGTTCAACGACTACGCGGCCAGTTGCACACGGTACTGCAGCGGGACGGGGGACGTTTGCAGTCCGTGCACGTGCACGGCCGTGCAGACGACGTGCGGGGTGGGCGCGGGGAACGATTGTTGCGAGGCGAGCTGCAACGAGACGTTGGGGTGCCGGACCTCGGCGGGGCTGTGCGGGACCGGGGGGGACACGTGCGGGGAGAACGTGTTGGAGGTGAACCAGACCTGCCAGGGGTGCGGGGCGGGAGGTGCCAGCGGCACGTGCGTGGCCGGCGGATCGTACGTGTGCGACGACTTCACGCACTCGGAGTGCGAGGTTCGGAACTGCGGCGGGGTGCAGTACTACTGTCTGGAGGACGCGGTGGACGGGTGGGGCTGGACAGCGAGCCCCGGCTGCGACGACGGGAACGCGTGCACGTACAACGACGTGTGTGCCGGGGGTGTGTGCCAGGGGACGGGCATCACGTGCACGTCGACGACGTGCATGACGCGGAGCTGCAACGGGACGAGCACGTGCACGCAGGTGCCGAAGCCTGCATCGACGACGTGCGGGACGGCGGCCTGCCCGGCGGACTACTGCGACAGCATCGACTACTACGACTATCCCGGGACCTGCACGCGGTACTGCAGCGGGACAGGGGACGTTTGCAACACGTGCACGTGCACGGCGACGCCGACGACGTGCGGGGTGGGGCCGGCGAACCAGTGCTGCGAGGCGGACTGCAACGCGGCGACCGGGGGCTGCCTGACGAACAGCGGGGTTTGCGCCGAGAGCTGCACGGCGAACCAGATCATCACCGGCCAGACGTGCATCGGCTGCGGTCCGGCGGGAGCGGAGGGGATCTGCTCGGGCGGCACGGTGTACACGTGCAGCGCGACGAGCCACGATCTGTGCCAGAGCATGACGTGCGGCGGCACGACGTATCGCTGCACGAACGCCGTGGGCACGTGGGCGTGGCGGACGGGGGTGGCGTGCAACGACGGCAACCTGTGCACGTTCAACGACGCCTGTTCCGGCGGAGTATGCGGGGGGACCACGGTGACCTGCACGTCGACGGACTGCATGAGCTCGACGTGCAACGGGACGAGCGCGTGCACCGAGACACCGCTACCGGACATCACGGCCTGCGGGTCCACGGGCTGCCCGGTGGATGCGTGCGTCGGCCTGACCTGGCAGGACTACGGCAACCAGTGCACGCGGTACTGCGACGGGCTGGGCGACTGCGACACGTGCACGTGCACGCCGGACCAGACGACCTGCACGGCCGGAGGCTGCTGCGAGGCGGTGTGCACGCCGGCCTCCGGGTGCTCGACGGTGGCCGGGACGTGCGGTGGCGGGGAGACCTGCGGAGTGAACGTGATCACGCTGGGGTCCTCCTGCGACGGGTGCGGGGCGGCCGGGGCCACCGGAACGTGCGGCTCGGGGGACAGCTACACCTGTGACGCGGGGACCCACACCGAGTGCCAGACGGTGAGCTGCGGGGGCCAGACGTACAACTGCACGAACGTCGGCGGGATCTGGCAGTGGCGGACGAGCGCGGCGTGCGACGACGGGAACGCGTGCACCTACGGCGACGTGTGCGGCGGCGGTGTGTGCCAGGGGACGGGGATCACGTGCACATCGACGGCGTGCATGACGAAGGCGTGCAACGGGACGAGCACCTGCACCGAGACGCCGAAATCGTCGTCCACGCCGTGCGGGAGCACGGCCTGCCCCGGGGACTACTGCGACGGCCTGGACTACTACGACTACCCGGCGAACTGCACGCGGTACTGCAGCGGGACGGGGGACGTGTGCAGCGCGTGCACGTGCACGACGGCGTCGGCGACGTGCGGCGTGGGGGCCGGGAACCAGTGCTGCCAGGCGGGTTGCGACGACATCGCGGGCTGCCTGACAACGGACGGGGCGTGTGCGGATTCCTGCTCGAACTACCAGCTGGTGCTGGGGCAGTCCTGTGTGGGCTGCGGCCCGGCGAACGCGGAGGGGCTCTGCAGCGGGGGTACGGTGCATACGTGCAACTCCGGGACGCACACGATGTGCCAGACGATGAGCTGCGGCGGCACGACGTACTACTGCACGAACGCCGGGGGCAACTGGGAGTGGCGCACGTCGGTGTCTTGCAGCGACGGGAACGCGTGCACCTACAATGACGCGTGCTTCGGCGGCACCTGCAACGGCACGACGATCACGTGCACATCGACGGACTGCATGACCCGGACGTGCAACGGCACAGCGGCGTGCACCGAGACGCCACAGCCGTCGTCG
>CAYZAI010000482.1:983-2767 GCA_964476305.1 uncultured Myxococcales bacterium | reverse complement strand
TCACCCGCCCGGGCCGGAGCGCGACCGGCTGGTGCTCGAGGCCGTGCGCGACGACTTCGAGACGAGCCGGGCGCTGATGGCGAGAACCGACATCGACGGGCCGGGGATCGTCGTCGCCGCGGCCTGCGGTGATTGGCAGGAGGATCCCCACGGTCGCGCCCTGGCCGGCCCGGGGCTCACGGCCCTGCTGGGCACCCACGGGCTCGTGCCCGGGGCCATGACCCTGACGTACGTCCGCCGACCCTCGGCCTTCACTCCAGAGGACTGGGAACGGCTGTTCAAGGCAGACCTCGGAGAGCCGGCCTCCGCGCTGCTCAGTGTCGAGGTCCGGCCGGAGCGCGGCCAGCCCTCGCTGCTGCTGCTCCAGGACGTGGTCTCGTCCCGGGAATGGAGCAGCCACGACCGCTCCATGGCCGAGGAGGTGGCGCGCCTGCTCTCCCGGGCGGCGGACAAGGCCGCCGAGACATGAGGCCCGGCCCCGCGCGCACCGGTCGTGCGGGCTGGGCCCTGCTCCCCGCCGTCGTCATCATCGCGGCCTGCGGGCACGCGCCGCCGCGCCGCCTGTCCGCAGACGAAGCGGGACCGGACGACCCGATCGTGACCCTCGACCCGATCCGCGTCAGCGCCGCCGAGCGGGACGGAAAGCTCGAGCTCGACGCCTACGACGCGGGGGAGCTGTTCCACCGAGCCGGGATCGAGCTGCGCGCCGGGCGCTGCGAGGCCGCGGTGGACCTCTACCGGCGCCTCGAGCACGAGTTCCCGGACGCGGGCGAGATCCTCCCGGCGCTCTACAACGCCGGGCTGTGCCTCGATCGGCTGGGGCGACACCGGGAGGCCGCCGAGGCCTACCGGAGCGCTGTCGAGCGGGCTCCCGAGAGCCGGGACGCCGCGGACGCCCTGTTCCGGTCGGGCGCCTCCCTCGAGAAGTGCGAGGAGTGGGCCGGGGCCGCCGAGACGTACGGACGGCTGCTCTCACGGGACGACCTGCGGGGCATCGAGCGGGTCGAGGCTCTTTCCCTCGAGGGAGCGGCCCTCCGGCGCGGCGGCGACGTCGCCAGCGCCCGCCTCGCCCTCGAAGAGGCGAGCCGTACCTATCGGCTGGGACACGGGATCTCGCCGTCGGACCCGGTCTTCCACTACTCTCGGGCCGAGTTCGAGCTGGCCGAGATCATGCACGACGAGATGCGGGCCGTGGAGCTGCCTCCCGACGAGAACGTGCTGGAGGAGCGGCTGGAGAGCAAGGCCCGGCTGCTGCTGGAGTCCCAGCGGCTCTACACCCGCGTGATCCGCATCGGAGATCCCCACTGGGCCGCGGCCGCGGCCTACCGCATCGGGGCGCTGTACCACCACCTGCGGGTCGATATCCTGGCCGCCGAGCCGCCTCCGGGGCTTTCCGCCGAGGAGCGGGAGATCTACCTCGGCATCCTGCGGGACCGCACCCGGGTGCTGCTGCACAAGGCCGTGCGCCAGTGGGAGCGCACCCTGGGCCTGGCGGGGCGGCTGGGCCTGGACAACGAGTGGATCGCCCGGACCGCCGGCGATCTGGAACGGATCCGCGAGGTGCTCGCCATCGAGGCCTCGGGGATCGAACCGGACTGAGGCGCGAGAGTGGCTGCACCGATCACGGACTTCGATCCCGTTCCGGCTGTCGCCGCGGAGCTTCGTGTGGCTTCCGGGCGTGTGGCCGCGGCCATGCGCCTGCTGGCCGAGGGCAACACCGTGCCGTTCGTCGCCCGGTACCGCAAGGAGGCCACGGGCAGCCTCGACGAGGTCCAGCTGCGGCT
>CAYZAI010000482.1:0-973 GCA_964476305.1 uncultured Myxococcales bacterium | reverse complement strand
CGACTACCTGATGGTGCTCGAGGAACGGCGCCGGACCGTGCTCGCCTCCATCGTGGAGCAGGGCGCGCTGACCGGGGAGCTGAGGGCCAGGATCGAGGCCTGCACCACCAAGGCGGCCCTCGAGGATCTCTACCTGCCCTTCCGGCCCAGGCGCCGCACTCGCGCCGCCATCGCCCGGGAACGGGGCCTCCTGCCCCTGGCGGAGCGCATCCTCGCCCAGCCCGAGGGTGGCGATCCCCTGGCCGAGGCCGCGGCCTTCGTCGATCCCAAGAACGGGATCGCAGACACCGCGGCCGCACTCGGCGGCGCGCGGGACATCGTCGCCGAGCAGGTTGCCGAGAACGCCGACTTCCGCGCCCGGGCCCGCAAGCGATTCGCCGAGGCGGGTCTGCTCCGCTCCCACGTGGCAAAGGGCAAGGAGGGCGAGGGGGCCAGGTTCCGCGACTATTTCGACCACACCGAGCCCGTCTCCCGCGTTCCGTCCCATCGATTCCTTGCCATGCGCCGGGGAGAGCGCGAGGGCGTGCTCAGGCTCGCCATCGTGGCGGACGGCGCGCCGCTCGTCGCACGGATGCTGACCGACCTGGGGCACCGCCCGGGCTCGCTCTTCGGCGAGGAGCTCGAGCAGGCGGTCCGGGACGCGTGGCGCCGGCTGGTCGTCCCGGGCGTCGAGAGCGACGTGAACGCCGATCTCAAGGCCCGGGCCGACCGCGAGGCCGTGGCCGTGTTCGCCGCAAACTTGCGGGACCTGTTGCTGGCGTCACCCCTCGGCGGGGTTCCCGTGATCGGCGTCGATCCCGGCCTGCGCACCGGGTGCAAGTGCGCGGCCCTCGACGCCACCGGCCGGTTCGCGGGGTCCATGACCTTCAACCTGGTCCAGGGCGAGGCCGCGGCCGAGCGCGGGCGCCGCGACTTCGCCGACTTCGCGAGGAGAAGCGGGTCGCGGGCCGTGGCCGTGGGCAACGGCACCGGG
>CAYZAI010000481.1:0-2799 GCA_964476305.1 uncultured Myxococcales bacterium | reverse complement strand
GACTGGTGTACCGGGCAGCTCCAGTGCCTTGCGGGTGGCCGAGCGCTACGGCATCCCGCGCGACGTGGTCGAGCGCGCACGAGAGCTGCTGCCCGAGGGCCTGCAACGGCTCTCCCGGGTCGTCGAGGATCTCGACAAGGCCCGGCGAGAGACGGAGCTGGAGCGGCTGGCCCTGGCCGAGCAGCGACAGAGCCTGACAGTGGCCGAGCAGCGCGCGAGGGACGAGCTCACGCACCTGCGGCAGCAGCAGGACCGTTTTGTCGACCAGGAGGCGGCCGCCCTCCACGCCGCCATCCGCTCCGCCCGTGAGAAGGTGAGGGACGCGGAGCGCACGGTGCGCCGCCGCGGCTCGGACGCGGCCGTCGTGCGCCGGGTGCGGGACGAAGTGAACGCCGTGGCGTCGAGCCTCGAGCCGGGGGGGGCGCTGGGAGCGGCGGCCGGGGACCTGCCGGGCCGTCCCGCGGAACCCGGGGATCTCACGGTCGGAGCCCGGGTGTGGGTGCCCTCCCTGTCGGCCGAGGCCGAGATCGTGTCCGGCCCGCGGGGCGGAAGAGTCGAGGTCCGTGCCGGCGTCGTGCGGGTCCGGGCCGGGATCGAAGGGCTGCGCCTGGTGGGCACCGAGCCGCCCCGGAAGACACGGGCGGCCACCCGGGCCGCCGTCGATGAGCCGGCCGGCCCTCGGGAGGACGTGGTGCGAACCACCGAGACCACCCTCGATCTGCGCGGGAAGACCGTGGACGAGGCCGTCGATGAGACCGAGGCCTTCCTCGACGCGGCCCTCGGGGCCGGAACCGAGGCGGTGTTCATCCTCCACGGCCACGGCACGGGCGCCCTGCGCGACGCGGTGCGGCGCTACCTGGACGGCTCGCGCTACGTGGCCTCCCATCGCCCGGGCAGGCGCGAGGAAGGCGGGGACGGCATCACCGTGGCCTGGCTGCGTTGATGACCCGGGACGGCGACGCGAAAGGGAGTCCGTCCATCAGGCTTCGTCACTCCGCCTCGCGATCGAAGCGGAGGAGGACGATATCCTCGGTGTTCCAGGATTCTCCTGCGGCGGTGAGGGAAACGAGATCGTCGCCACCCGTCCCCCACACGACTTCATGGGAGAATAGGCCCCCTACGACCACAATGTCATTCTCTGCTCCCGGGAAAGCAGCGATGCCTCTCAGTGAATCGTCCTGATCGCCCCCCTGCCGGAGCGCCCAGAGGAAGCTCCCTTCGGCGGTCCAAGCGGTCAGCAAACCGTCGCGCAGTTCGCCAGCCTGCAACTGACAGGTTTCCTGGTCGGGTCCGGTGAACGTTGCCGTGCCCGAGAAATCACCTGCCGCCACCAGCGTACCGTCCCCCAATTCCGCGATACCCCGCAAATTGTTGAAGGGCTGGCCAACCGTCACGACCTTGGTCCAGACGTTCTTTCCTTCCGTTGTGTAGCGTGCCAGGAACAGACCCTGGTCCGTCACCTCCACCGGTGATAGCGACTCCCCATCCCCGGCCAACATCGAGCCTTCTCTGAACTGACCGGTGAGTGCGATATCGCCGTTCTCCAACATGAGAAGACGACTGGATGAAATGCTCGGACTTTTGCTCGCGTCGATCCCGAGATCAACCGTCCAACAGAGATCGCCGTTCCCGTCGAACCGGGCCAGGAACATGCTCTCCTCTCCCATTGTCTGCAGGGCCGTCTCCGCGGCCTCGCCCCCGCCGAGAACCGCAGTGCCGCGGTACGTCCCGAGCAGGGCGAAGGAACCGTCCGGCAGGATGGCGAGTCCGTAGCTCTCGGTCCTGCCTGGTCCACCGACTCGCTTGGCCCAGACGGGAGTTCCGTCCGGGTCGAAGCGCGCGACGAAGGAGGTCTTCTCATCTGCAGAGGAGAGAACGATGTCCTGGCCGAGTGTCATCTCTCCGGCGAACCACCCGGTCACGAGCACTGAACCATCTGGGAAGAAAACGACTTCCGAACCTTCTGCTCCGGAAAATGATTCGCCCGTAGGTGCGAGCCCCGCTGCCCAGGCGAGGTCGCCTTCTTCTTCGTAGATAGCGAGGAAGCCGGCATCTCCATTAGCGTTTTCAAGAAGCCAAGTTTCGTTCGGCGCTCCCTCGCCGAAAACGGCATCATTGCCGAAATAGCCGCATACCGCAACTCTCCCGGTCTCGGCCGAGTGGGCGACCCCCATCCCTACGGTGTAGCCGTGACCCGCCCAGGTCGCCCACTCGACCTTCCCGCCGAGGTTCATCTTGACTAGGAACATGTGACCGCCCCAGCCGTTCATCGCGATCCCGCCAAACGAGACCTCGCCCTGGAACCACCCCGTAACGACGAAGGTGTCCGGCCCGCAACGGGCTAGAGAAATTGTCACGTCCTGCCCGCTGCTTCCGATTTGCTCCGCCCATTCCAGGTGCCAGCCGGGAAGCTGGTCCTCGGTCGTCGCCGATTCCGTGTCGGTCTCGCTTCCGGTGTCTGTGCCACTCTCGGTCTCGGAGTCGGTGTCAACAGGATGGGACTGGGAAGAAGCCGCCGTGCAGCCGGCGGCAATCGCGACCAGAGAGAGAACCACCGATCGCGACCACGCTGGCAAGGATCTCTTCATTTCTCTTTCTTCCTCTTCAATTCTCCCACTCCTCGCTTCTCGCCGCAACAACGGTCGCCGAACCCCCTGCTGGGTTGGTTGCGCGAGCGGGGAACATCGGCGCTTTTTTTTTGGGGACGGACACGCGCGACGACTGCGGCCCGGCCTCTGCCTCGCGGGCCGGGGCGAAGGAGCCGTCGCTGGCGAGGATCGGGACCGATCCGCCTCCCGG
>CAYZAI010000480.1:0-2802 GCA_964476305.1 uncultured Myxococcales bacterium | reverse complement strand
GCGAGATCGACCTCGATGTCGCCGCTGCCGCTCGCCACCTGGGTGAACGGCCCGTCCTGGACCTCGGCCACGAGCACCGCGGCCGGGTCGTCGCTGCCCGTGCCGCTCATCACGATGACGTCGACGCCCTCGCCGTCCGTCGCCGGGGTGGCCGGGCCCAGGTCCACGGTGAGCGTCCCCCCCGGGCTCAGGGAGTAGTACAGGTCGTCCGGCGGCCCGAGCGCGTCGTGGACCCGGGTCTGGTTCTGGTAGTCGATCCACTGATACTCCCAGGTCGGGATCTCCTGGGGCATGGTCATCAGGTTCACCTGGATCGCGGCGTACTCGCCGCCCCGCTCCAGTTCGAAGTCCACGTCGGTCACGGCCCCGGAGACGACCTCCACGCCGGTCACCGTGGCGGGCAGGCGGCCGCTGGCCCAGGCGGTCACGTCATAGAACCCCGGCAGCAGGACGCGGTGGTAGTAGCCCAGGTCCGGGTCGGTGAACACGGGCTCGCCGGGGGGGTCCACGGTGATACGGGCGAGCAGGGGCTCTCCGGTCACGGCGTCGGCGACCGTGCCGTCGATCCCGGTGAAGACCCAGGCCATGAACCCGGCGGCTCCCGGGCCGTGGATTTCCTCGTGCAGCACGGTGTCCGAGGTCAGCTCGATGGTCCAGTCGAAGGTCCCGCGGGTGCCCAGGGACCAGTCGTTGACGTCGCCGTTTATGTTGTACCAGTCCCAGCCGAAGACCACGTTGTAGATAGAGGAGCCGGCGTAGGACTCGCCGATGGTCTGGACCAGATCCTCGTCGAGGGGGTGGTGGGGCGTGTAGTTCCACGGGCCGTTCACGTACTCGGCCACGGTGTGGTAGCTCAGGCCCAGGGAGAAGCCCCGCGTCTGGCTCACGTCTCGCAGGGCCACGGTCTCGGGCTCGGAGAAGGGGAAGGAGCCCTCGTCGACCCAGCCGAAGCCGAGGTTGCGGTTGAGGTCGACGCCATTGGCATTCTGGCGGCTCGCGCTCGACGATGAGTAGCCGTCCGGGTTGACCAGGGGCACCAGCAGCACGTGCGCGCCGTCGATCAGCGCCGTGGCCAGGGGATCGCCGCCGTACTCGTCGAGCAGCCACTCGATGATTCCGAGCACCAGCTCCACGGTCAGGCACTCGTTGCCGTGGATCGTGCCGATGATCCGGATCCCGGGCTCAGGGTCCGCGATATCCGGTTCGTCCGAGATCTCGATGGCCCAGATCTCGCGCCCCAGCACCGATGTGCCGATGGACGAGACGCGGGTGATGTCCGGATAGTCGTCGGCGTACTGGGCGAGCAGCGCCCCGATCTCGGCGTGGGAGGTGAAAGAGGCACAGGAGTTCAGGGATCTCGGCTCCCGGGACTTGGCCCCGGCCGGACCGGCCCATCCCAGGGCGGCGACGGCCAGGATGATAGCAATGGTGCGTCTCACGGTTCCCCTCCTTTCCGCCGGCGCGCCTGCACGACGTGGTGCTCCAGGGTCTCCACGGGGACCCCGCCGGGGTAGGGCTGCCGGCCGACCAGGAACGTCGGCGTGCCGCGCACGCCCGCCTCCCGCGAGGCCTCGAGATCGCGGCGGACACGGAGCCGCGGGGCATCCGAGCCCATGCAGCGATCGAACTTCGATCGGTCGATGCCGATCTGCACGGCCAGCAGGCCGATATCCACGTTCCTGGCGCGCACGGTGTCCTGCACCGAGAAAAGTGCGTCGTTCATCTTCCAGAACAGCCCCTGCTCTGCCGCGCATTCCGCCGCCCGGGCGAACTCGCAGGCCCGCTTGTGGAAGTCGCGCTTGAGGTCGCGGTTGCAGGAGCGATCGAGGGGGGCATGGCGGTGGATCAGCCGCACCTCCTTAGAGAACCGGCCGGCCAGAGTGCGCATGTTGCGGTGGGCCTGGCGGCAGTAGGGGCACTCGTAGTCGCTGTACTCGACGACCGTGACCAGGGGCTTCTCGGCGCCGATCCAGTGCCGACCTTCCTCGTCCACGCCCTGGGGCAACTCCGGCAGATCGGCCCACCCCGGGTGATGCCACCAGGGTCGGATCAGGGCCCGGGGCACGCCGAGGGATGCGCCGGCGAGGACCAGCAGCGACGCCAGCAGCACCGGGCGGCGCACCAGGGCGCCGAGGTCCGAGGCCAATGCCCCAAGCGGCCCGAGCCGCCGCACCCGCAGCAATGCGAAGTTCAGGGGCAGCAGCAGTCCGGACAGGCAGTACAGCGTCAGGCAGAACAGGCAGAGCGCGTCGATGCGGACGTACGAGATCCAACCCATCAGGCCCGAGGTCGCGGCGGCGATCACCGCGGCGGCGAAGAGCAGGCCAGCGGGCCAGTCGTTGTGCAGGCGGCGACAGGTGAGGCCCCAGCCCGCCAGGAACGCGAAGGCCAGGAACGCTACCGCGCCCCAGATCGAGATCGGCAGGCCGAGGAAGATCGAGTACGGAGACTGGGCCACGGTCTCGCAGTTGACCGTCTCGTTCACCGCGCACACGGAGTGGAACGAGGGGTCCGTGTGCGTCAGGTAGTGAATGCGCGTAAGCTCCGCCGAGGTTCCCACGCCACCCAGGGCCAGCAGGAGGATCGCACCGAGCAGGACGCGCGCCGCCCGGGGCGATTTCCCGCCGTCCGGACCGATACTGCCGCTATCGCTCGCTCCATTCGTGTCCACGTCGATCTCCACCGGTCCGGCGCTCTGGGGCGCCTTCGAGCTATACTGAAAAAGCGGAGGGGAGTCGAGAGGATGCGACTTCGATGGATGCGACTTCGATGGCGCCGCAGCTTCCGGGCGCTGCTGCCCCT
>CAYZAI010000479.1:0-2807 GCA_964476305.1 uncultured Myxococcales bacterium | reverse complement strand
TGCCACACGATCCAGTCGCCGTTGATGTCCGGGTAGAACTGGATGCCGTTGCCGCTCGTGATCTGCCGCAGCTCGTCGGTCGCGATGTCGTAGTAGTAGAAGTCGGCGTCCGAGTAGTCGCCGCCGTAGGATCCGGTCGGGCTGTTGCGCAGATCGGTCCAGACCACGCGCGGCCCGTCGTTGCGCGAGTTGAACTGGGCCTTGGGGTGGTCCGAGATGTTTCGCAGCTCCTCGGTGATCACGTTGTAGGCGAAGATGTCCACACCGCCGATGTAGAGCGCCGTGAACGTGACCCAGTCACCCGAGATGCGGACCTCCCCAACCCCGCCGAACGTCGTGATCCGTCGACGCTCGCACGTTTCTGCATTCAAGAAGTAGAGATCCTGCATGCCAGGCTCGGAACCCTTGGGGTACACAATGTGCTCTCCGCTTGCATCGAGACTGTAGATCGAACCACCGACTGGATCGAGGATGGAGATGCGTTTGGTATTTGAAGAAAATGAAAAGTAGCTATCTGTTTCGTTCTGTTGCTGATAGTCGAAGGCATAGTAGTAGATATGATTGTCGAAAAGCGTTGCGTGAAACACAGAAAATGGGGTGGTATTCTCACCTATCTCGAGAATGGCCCAACGCTGCTCGTGAACGTCCACCAGCGTTATCTGGGATCCCGGCTCCGAGATGTTCTCCGTGGCGACAACCCGATCCCCCCAGACATCCCAGCTCAACGCCTCTCCGGAGTGGGTGAGCCGACGGCAGCCCGGTCCGCAGTCCGGTCCCTCGGGCAGGGGTTGCCAGTCCAGGGTGAACGGGTACTCGTCTATTTTCTCTTCCTCGCAGCTCTGGCCGGTGTCCGTCGTTTCGGTCCCGTCGTCATCCTCGTCGTCCGGCCAGGCGTCGGGGTGCGACTCGGCTCCGTTCTCTTCGCAGCTGCAGCCGGACAGGGCCGGCGCCGAAGCGGCCGCGACGGCCAGCAGCATCGCCCGCGGAATCACTGGGCCACCTCGATCTCCGCCATTCGCACGCCCAGCAGGCCCAGCTCCACCGCCACCTCGGCCCCCAGGGCCCGGCCCGTCGCCCAATCACGCACGTCGTGGCCTTGTTCAACGATCGGCGTCAGCAGATCATCGCGGAAATCCACCAGGGGGTTCCACGGCCCCGAACCGTAGACCACCCCATCCGAGCATGTAACATAAAAGCACTTCCCTCCCGAACGCCCCATCGCTCCCGTCCTCCGACCTCCTCTGACCCTACGAAATTACCTTACCGCTGGTCGGCGAAGGGCGCAATCGTCGTGGTTTTCGGGGGAGGGAGCTGAGTGGATTGCTATTTTCCCCCTTGCCGAGAAGAACCGCCGGGATGCCGCAGCCGAGCGCGAACCAGCCTATGTCAATCGGTGCACTCGCCGAGGCATAGCCCGTCGCAGATCCCAAACACCATCGCCGTGCATTCACCCTCACACTCGCCAGTGCACGGCCCCGCGCAATCCCCATCCAACCCGTATTCGATGCACTCTCCGCTGCACGCCCCGCAGCACAGGAGGTCGCACGCCATAGGGATCTCGTGGCGGCATGGGCCGCAGCACGTTCCCGCGCACTCGACTCCGTCCGGCGTGTCGCAGTCGAACTCCCAACTGTCCGGATCCGTGTCGCAGTCCAGGTCGCTGTCTGTGTCCGAGTCGGTGTCTCCGTCGGTATCGGTGTCGCTGTCCGCATCGGCATCCGTGTCGGCGTCCGCATCACTGTCCGTGTCAGCGTCGCTGTCCGCATCGGTATCCGCATCCGAGGTCGCGCCGTCGTCGTCGTCGCCGCAACCCCAGGCCACAGCAGCTAGTCCAACCACGAGCACCATCGCCAGTCGTCGTGTCATCGGTTCCCCTCTTTCCTCAGCACCTTGCGGACCGTAGACGTGGAACTGACCCTCGTTCAACTCACGGTCCGGGACGCACACAACGGACATAGAGGCCGTTGTTCACGTAGACGACGTTCATGCGGCCGTCGCCGAAGCCCGCGACCCACGCGCTGCCGGAGTAGTAGGGCGTGGACGACCAGTACCATTCGCCATCCGATTCAAACATGTCCGTGCACGTGGTCTGCCCGTCTCCGCCGTCGCACTCGTCGCACTGGTAGTAACTCCCCTGGTCGATGCAGTTGCCTAGAAGATCCATGAACTCGTTCGTGGTCGGCAACCGGTAGCCCGCGCCCAGTGTCAGCTCGCAGAGATTCTGGCCTGGGTTGTCCGGGCTGCATCCGCTCTCCGTCTCCCCGCTCGCGTCGCACCAATCCTTCTGGATCTTCGTGCCGTCGCACGTGCCTCCGTTCCAGGTCTGCCCGATCGCGCACCGCATCCAGCACAGATCGGTCGTTGGTTGGCGCACCTCGTCCGGCGCGCAGAACTCCGTGTCGGTATCGGTGTCCGTATCGGTGCCGGTGTCCGTATCAGCGTCGGTGTCGGAGTCCGTGTCGGAGTCCGTGTCTGCGTCCGCGTCAGAGTCGGTGTCCGTATCGGAATCAGTGTCTGTGTCCGCATCCGTGTCGGTATCGGAATCGGCATCCGAGTCGGCGTCGGTGTCCGCGTCCGTGTCCGCGTCCGCATCGGCGTCGGTGTCCGTATCGGAGTCGGAGTCGGTGTCTGCGTCCGTATCGGTGTCTCCGTCTGTATCCGCGTCCGTGTCCGCGTCGGTCCCGGTGGTCCCGTCGTCGTCGTCGTCGTCGTTCCCGCAGCTCCACGCACCGAGGACAGTGGCCAGCACAGCGATCAGCAGCATCCTGTATGGCTTCATGGCTTCCCCTCCTTCGTCCGCCCTCGCG
>CAYZAI010000478.1:0-2811 GCA_964476305.1 uncultured Myxococcales bacterium | reverse complement strand
CCGAGGATCGTCAGCACGCACGGGGTGAAGACGCCGCCGAAGGTGCCGAAGCGGGCCTGCGAGGACGCGGCCTGGGAGGCCGGCTCGCTGCGTTGGTTCTCGCCGCCGGTCATCGGCTCTCGTCCTTCGTCGAAGAGGGATGGGAGGGGAAGGCGGAAGCGCGCCAGCGTCTCATGGTCGACCTCGTGTGGTGCGGTTTCTGACTGTTGCAGCAGGGACAATAGCGGAAAGACGGGCGCCAGTCACCAGCCGTGCGCACCTCTTCGGGGGCGCGCGGCGGGCGCGGGCACACGAGAGGGAGATCGGGGTCAAAACCCGCCACTTGACATATAGCTTTCCCGACCCCTATCTTTCCTATCTCTTTTTCGCTCAGACAGAGGGGTCCAGCACCCGGCCCACGAAGAGAATCGCCCCGGTCGGGATGTCGCGGATGAGGAAGACGAACGGCCTGTCGATGGTCACGGTGGCGTACTCGGCGTCGCCGTTGCCCTCGATGACCGCGGTCGCGGCCGCGGCCTCGGTGCCGGCCTCGTCGATGCTGATCGTCGCCTTGTGGACCACGTCGTGGATCCGCAGGAACTCGTCCGCGGTGCCGCTGAAGTCCGCGTCGCCGAAGGCGTCCACCATGCCCATCGCCGGCAGGATCTCCTTGAGGCTGAACCGGGATTCGTAGCCGAACCGGGGCACGGTCATGGTGACCCACGTGGCGTAGGCGCCCGCCATGCCGTCGAGGATCGACTCGACCACGTCGCCGGTCAGCCCCGCCTCGAACGCGGCGAACCCGCCGGCGTCCGGGACGATGAAGACCATGTCGAGCAGCTCACCGTCGTATGGCAGCGCCATCGCCTGGTAGCCGCCCCCCTCGCCGTACGAGAAGTGCTCCGCCTGGTGCATCATCGGCACCGTGATCGTCTCCTCCGAGAGGAGCGTGAACTCCCCGTCGGCCGTGTCTTCCACCGCGAAAGGCAGGTTCCACGCCGCCTTGAAATAGATCGCGTTCACGAGCACGAGACGAACGGTCGAGTCGATGTCGTCATCTGTCAGCAGGTCCACGATCTTGTCCTGGGTCTGCTCCGCCACCCAGCCGTTGATCGCGTCCTTCGCCGCGCCGGGCGCGCCGACGAAGTCCACGATGTGAACGCCCGCGCCGTAGTTCACCGCCAGCAGGTCGAGGTACGAGTCCTTGAACGGGAACCCGAGCTGTCCCCAGAGCGAGTTGACCAGGTGGAGGTGGAAGCCGTCATCGGCGTCGTCGTCCGGCGGGACGGCGCGGCTCTGCAGCTCCAGCTCCACCTGGTTGAAGGCCGGGTGCGTACCCTCCTGTCCGAGGGTGAAGTGCATGGTGTCCTGCATCTGCTGCTCGGTCTGGCCGCGCGCGCCGCCGTAGGACATGGCCATGGCGATCGAGATGCTGAAGGGCGAGTAGAACAGGTTGGCGTCCGCCTGCCCCTCCAACTGAATCAGCTCGGAGTAGAGATCGAAGGCGAAGTCGCGGTTGCCGTCGGACAGCTCATCGAGATCGCCCGGCGGCACGTCCGGATCGGTGTCGCGCGGCAGGTCCGACTGGAGCATGTCCGCGTCAGTGTCCGAGTCCGTGTCCGTGTCCGTATCGCTGTCCGCGTCGGTATCGGCGTCGGTTCCGGAGCTCCCGTCGTCGTCGTCACCACCACCACAACCGCACGCGCCGAGCACGGCGATCATCACGGCTGCCAGCAGAATCCTGAAAGACTTCATGTGTTCCTCTCCTTCGTTCGCGCCTTGCGGACCAGGGAATGATACCACCCCGGGCGCGGTTCGGGGCAGGTTCCGTCAGGGACCGCACTCGAGGAGAGTAGGAACCGGTCTTGACTGCACTCAATTCGTCGATCCGGAGGTGAGGGGCTCCGGCGGAAGGCGTGTCGGGCGCATGGACTGGACGGATCGGCGATTCACGGGAACAGGAAGGAGCACCTCCGATCCTGCTCCACCCGCTCCTTCGCTCTTCGGTAGGCGGATTCGGTCTGGGGCGAGGAGTACCGCGGATCGGGCAGCCGCCTGCCGTCGACGCACAGCGCCGCCGCGAAGCACGCGTCGGTCTGCTCGGGATCGCCCAGCCCGTGGAGCGCCACGATGCCATTGTCGAAAAGCAGCTTGGCCTCCACCGCGCTTCCGCAGCCGCAGCGGAGGCACACGTGCAGAGCGTTGCCGAGCAGCTTGCGTGCCGCGTCGTTGTCCGAATCCGCATATGCTTCCATGCCCTGGTCCAGGTACCGCAGCGCGTCCTCCCGGCCCGAGCCGTCCGCCTCCAGCGGATCGAGGGGACACGCGCGGCTCACCGTCGTGACCTGGACGAGCACGCTCCCTGCCGTCCGCAGCTCTCCGCCACACGCCGCGGGATCGGATCCCGCGTCCGGCGGCGCCTCCCGCGGAGGGGAATCGCGCTCGACGGGGGCGGTCTCCCCCCGCTTCGCGTCCGCCCCACAGCCGAAGACCATCGGCAACGCGACCAGCAGCGGGAGCAGGGCAGGGTGCTTCATGGAGGATCCGAGACTACCACGACCTGGGCCGGTGATGGGCAGTAATCCGGCTCGCCAAGTGACAAGTGAACACCTGCGACCCCGGTGTGTCGCTGGGCGGGTCGCGCCCCCTGCGAACCTCCCGAGCGCCGCCCCCGGGCAGATATATCGTGGATTTTAGGAAACCGGTTTCCTTGAGCGACCGATGATTTTATTCGTCAATAATTCTATAAGGATGATGGACAGCCGAATTAGTATAGTCAGAAAAGCGCGATCATTTGACATAATATCTTATCCAACGTTCTATTTGACGAAT
>CAYZAI010000477.1:0-2815 GCA_964476305.1 uncultured Myxococcales bacterium | reverse complement strand
GGACGAAGTACAGCCGCGACGACGGAGGACGCCGAAGGCGACCGGAGTCAACACCGCCGGGCGCACCGGTGCGACTCCGGAACGGACCTCAGTCCCGGGGGCGGCGCCGGAACAGCAGGCGTTGGATCGGCAGCCCGATCTCCTCGCAGCGGATCTCCCGCGAAGATCTCGCGCCGAAAGGGTTGACCGCGACGCGCCCGTCGCCCGAGGCGGGCGCGAGGTCCGGGCTCGCGGCCAGGGCCTCGCGATAGGCGTCGGCGCGGAAATCCACGTCGGTCTGGACGAAGATCTCCCCGCCGTCGGCCAGCAGCCGCGCCGCGTGGGCCGCCAGCCCCTCGCCGAGCACCAGCCGCTTCTCGTGGCGGGCCTTCCACCAGGGATCCGGGAAGTTGACGAAGATCCGCGCGACTGACCCGTCGGGCTCCATCCTCGCCAGGGCCTCCCGGGCATCGCCGTGCCGCACCACCACGTTCCCGAGCCCCCGTGCCGCGGCGCGCTCAGCCGCCCGGTACACCCACTTGCGCCGGGTCTCGATGCCGAGGAACCGCACTCCCGGATTGGCCGCCGCGCGGTCAAGCAGGAACCGCGCCCGGCCGAAGCCGATCTCCAGCTCGACGGATCCCGGGCCTCCGGCCAGCTCCCGCACGGATATCCCCCCCACGGGAGGCAACCCGGGCACCCCGCGGTAGACCAAGCGCATGGCCTGGGACGGGTCGGGGCTCACGGCTCCGGATGCTCTCCACCGGCCCCTTCCGGCGCGATGGCGAGGGTCAGGACTTCATTCATGCGTTGG
Source organism: uncultured Myxococcales bacterium (assembly GCA_964476305.1). Taxonomy (GTDB): domain Bacteria; phylum Myxococcota_A; class Polyangia; order JAAYKL01; family JAAYKL01; genus CAYZAI01. The sequence continues at coordinate 2,022 of CAYZAI010000477.1, read as the reverse complement.
ATGAAGACTAGCTCTATATCTTTACGAATTTCTTCTGGAATATCTGGCAGATCCTTCCGGTTCCGATCCGGCAGGATGACCGTGCGGATCCCGGCCCGGTGCGCGGCCAGGACCTTCTCCTTGATACCACCCACCGGCAGCACGAGCCCCCGCAAGGTGATCTCCCCGGTCATGGCCACGTCGGGGCGGACCCGCCTCCCCGAGAGCAACGAGACCAGCGCCGCCAGCATCGCCACCCCGGCGCTCGGCCCGTCCTTGGGCACGCTCCCCGCGGGCACGTGGAGGTGCACGTCGAACTGCTCGTGGAAGCCCGGATCGAGACCGAGGGCCTCGGCGTTTGCCCGGACGAAGGACAGGGCGGTCTGGGCGGACTCCTTCATCACGTCGCCGAGCTGTCCGGTCATGGCAGTCTTGCCCGAGCCGCGCATCTTGGTCGCCTCGATGAAGATGATGTCCCCGCCCGTGGGGGTCCAGGCCAGGCCCGTGGCGACGCCCGGCACTTCCGTCCGCTGCGCCATCTCGGGCTGGTAGCGCTCAGGGCCCAGGATCTCCTCGACCAGGCCCGTTGTGGCCACGAAGCGCCCGATATCGGACCCCGGCTCCTCGCCCCGGGCCACCCTCACGGCCACCGAGCGGCAGACCCCGGCCACCTCCCGCTCGAGGTTCCGCACCCCGGCCTCGCGCGTGTACGAGTCGATGATGCGGAAGATCCCGTCGTCGGTGAACTCGAGGCGGTCGTCGCCCAGCCCGTGCTCGGCGAGTTGCTTGGGGATGACGAAGTCCAGCGCGATCCTGCGCTTCTCGGCGCGCGTGTACCCCGGGATCTCGATCACCTCCATCCGGTCGAGCAGTGCCGGCGGGACGGTGGAGAGCGTGTTGGCCGTGCCGATGAACATCACCTTGGACAGGTCGTAGGGCACCTCGAGGTAGTGGTCCGAGAACGAGAAGTTCTGTTCAGGGTCCAGCACCTCGAGCAGGGCCGACGAGGGGTCGCCGCGGAAGTCGGCGCCGAGCTTGTCGAGCTCGTCCAGCATGAACAGGGGGTTCACCGTGCCCGCGCGCTTCATCCCCTGGATCACGCGGCCCGGCAGCGCGCCGACGTAGGTCCGTCGGTGGCCGCGGATCTCGGCCTCGTCCCGCACGCCGCCCAGGGAGATGCGGACGAACTCGCGGCCGATGGCGCGGGCGATGGAGCGCCCGAGGGAGGTCTTGCCCACGCCGGGAGGCCCCACCAGGCAGAGGATCGGCCCCTTCTTGTCCGGGTTCAACTTGAGCACGGCGATCTGCTCGATGATGCGGCGCTTGACCTTGTCGAGGTCGTAGTGGTCCTCGTCGAGCACCTCGCGCACCTGGTCCACCTCGAGCTTGTCGCTGGTGGCATCGGACCACGGGATTTCGAGCAGCCAGTCGAGGTAGGTCCGGGTCACGGTCCACTCCGCCGACGAGGGCTGCATGTGGCGCAGGCGCGAGAGCTGCTTCTCGGCCATCTTGCGCCCCTCGGCGCTCATCCCGGCCGACTCGATGCGCGCCGCGAGCTCGGCGACCTCGTCCTCGGTGTCGTCGCCCTCGCCCAGCTCCTCCTTGATCGTCTTGAGCTGCTGCCGGAGGAAGTACTCGCGCTGGCTGCGGCCCATCTCCTCCTGCACCGCGGAGGTGATCTCCTTCTTGACCTTGAGCATCTCGAGCTGCTTGGACAGGAAGCCGAGGCAGGTGCGCAGCCGGGTCTCGACGTCCACGGCCTCCAGCACGAGCTGCTTCTCCTCGACGGCGATGGTGAGGTTCGAGGCCACCAGGTCGGCCAGGGTGCCGGGCTCGGTGACGTGGTCGAGGATGCCCGCCGCCTCCTTGGGCAGGTTGGGCAGCAGCGCGATGAGCTCGCGGGCGGACTCCTTGAGGTTGGCGCCGAGGGCCTCGACGTCGAGATCCATGGACTGGACGTCCGGGATGCGCTCGACCCGGGCGCGGTGGAAGGGCGAGCGGTCCAGCTCCTCGATGATGCGAAAGCGCTCGAGGCCCTGCAGC
>CAYZAI010000476.1:0-2839 GCA_964476305.1 uncultured Myxococcales bacterium | reverse complement strand
TCCGGATGCCTCCGTCGGCTCCGGACAACCGCTCCCCATCGACGTGGGGCCGCGGATGGAGCGCCTGCGCGGGCTGCTGCAGGCCGCGAACGTCCACGTGGCGGCGGCACCGCCGCATTCCCGTCCCGGGCAGCTCATCCCGGGAGGACTCGGACCGGATCTGGGCGTGATCCTCGGCCACCGTGATCGCGGGGACGAACCCGGCTTCGGCGCGCTGGTGGCAGCGCCCGATCCGCGGGCCGTGGCGGTCCTCGCGGCGGTGGCTCCCCGGGAAGCCGCGCTTCGCCGTTCCGTCGAGGAGACAGGTGGCGGAAAGGTCCCGGCCGGGAGGCAGGCGCCGCGGGAGCTGCTGCCGGTCTCCGTGTTGGAAGCCACGGGAGCCTACGGACCGGTGCTGGACGCAGGGCTGTTTCCGCTGCTCGACGGCCCGGTGGTCGTCGATCCGGATGGCGATCGCGTCCTGCTGGCTGTCAACCTGGCGCGGGCGCTGGACGAGACCCCTCCGATCCGGGCTCTGATACTGGCCTCCTCCCCCGACGAGGAAACGGCATCCAGAAGGCTCGAGCACCGGGAGTGCTCCCGTGTCCTTCGTCATGCGCTGGCGGCCATGGCCGGGGCAGGCACGGACGGCACGGAGCGGCGCCCTCCGGGCTTCCTCGCCAACCGCCTGGGCTCCGCTGCACCGGTCGTGGAGCAGCTTCGCGCGCTGCTCGCGGTGTTGCACCTGGCGAGCGCTCCCGTGCTGGCGGACGCGCTGCCGGGAGGCGCGGCATGCTCCCGGGCGATCCTCGACGACTTCGCAGCATCCGCGGTGGAGCACCTGTTGGACACGCCGGCGGGCCGAGAGGGCCCCGCAGCGGTGGCGCGGCGCATCGCCCTCGGCCGGCTGTTGGAGCGACAAGGGCTGTCCATCGTCCAGAGGGAGGGCAGGGTGGTGCTGGCCGTGGCCGACGAGGGGAAGCTCCGCGATGCCGTGGCCGAGCTCCTCGGCGAGGTCCGGCGCCTCCGCTACAACGGCGACGGCGAGTCGGCCCGGGCGCTCGTCGATCGCCACGGCGACGTGCCCGAGGCCTGGTCCGCGTCCGCGGCCGCGCTGACCGCCTCCATCGGCGGGATCACCACCGTGGCCTTCGTCTATCCCACCCCCTCCGGGAAGGAACTCCCCTCCGGCATCGTGGCGTCCCGCATCGACCGTGCCCGCCGCCGCGCCCTGGGCCGGGATGCCTTCTGATTCCCGTCTTCCTTCGAATTCGCCTGGTTTCTTCCGATTTCTTCGGAGTTGTGCCCGGCGATTCTTTTGATCTAGAATGCCGCCGGTTCCAGAACAACGGCGGCACGGACCGAAAGAGAAACAGGAGTGCACCGATGACGAACAAGAAACCGTCGAGCAGAATCTCGTGGATCGCCTGCCTTTTCGCGCCGGCGCTGGCGTTGCTGCTCGCTGCCGGGGCGGCGGCGGCCCAGGACGCGAAGCCGGCCAAGCCGGCGAAGATGGGCGATCGGGTGAATGCCATCGAGACCAAGATGCTCGAGATCGAAACGACTCTTGAAGAGATCGTCGGCAAGGACACGCCGTCGAACATCCGCTCGCAGATCCAGCAGATCCAGGACAACTTCGACGGGCTGCTGAACGACCTCGAGAGCCTGCGCGCGAACCTGGACGAGGCCCAGGCCGCAGACGAGGAGCGGACAGAGCGCATCGACGCTCTGAACGAGGAGGTGACGAGCCTCTGGGCCCAGGTCGAGGATCTCAAGGGCGAGGTCTCCAAGCTGACCGCGAACGAGATCGCGGGCTATGACGAAGGCTTCTTCGTCGCCTCCCGCGACGGCAAGCACAGGTTGCAACTGAACGGGTACGCCAGGCCGTACTACCGCCTCGGCCTGCAGAAGGGCTGGGACGTGACACCAGCCGGGGATCTGGCCTACGACGACCAGGGCCAGCCCATGGGCGGCGACCTCGCGGTCCAGGAGAACGCCTTCGGGCTGGCGTCGGCGCGGTTGACTCTCTCGGCCCAGGTCTTCGAGACCATCAAGGTCGTCGCCGCGATCGACTACGGCAACCTGAGCGGGCAGATCGAGTTCCCGATGAACGCCCAGCCCTCGTCCAGCATCGCCTACAGCCACATCGACGTGAACGAGCAAGCGCTGCAGTTCAAGAGCGTCTACGGCGAGTTCGCACCGCTCAAGGAGCTGCGGCTCAGGGCCGGCCAGTTCAAGCCGGCTTTCGACCGCGAGACGCAGTTTCCGAGCAACGGCCTGACGTTCTCGAGCCGGTCGTTGATGACGCGGCGCCATGCGCGTTTCGGCGAGGGCGAGGACCTCGACCAGACCCTGACCTATCACTGGGACTACGAGATCGTTCGCGGGTCCAGCTTCGGCTACGACCGGGGCTTCCAGGTGGCCGGCTGCGTGGCCGAAGGCCTGTTCAAGTACGCCGTGGGCGCCTACAACGGCGGCGGCCCCAATGTCGGCAACGACAACCGGGACATCCTGGCCGCGATCCGCCTCGAATCCGATTTCCTGGGGATGATGACCCCCGGGATGTCGGATCTCGACACCGTCGGGAGCCCGCTCGTCAGCGTCGGTGCGGGCTTCGCCTACGACCTGCCCGAGCACCACGACGCCATCGACCCCGCTCGAACCTACAACGCCGAGGAGATCAGCGTGACCGGCGATGTGCACGCCAAGTGGATGGGCGTCTCGCTGCTGGCGTCGATCTTCTGGCGCACCGCGGATCACGGCAAGGCCTGGCCGACGGGAATGGACGCCCTGGGTCTCGCCGGCCAGCTCGCGTACTACAACGAGCTGACCGGTCTCGAGCCGGCGTTCCGCTATGGCT
>CAYZAI010000475.1:0-2866 GCA_964476305.1 uncultured Myxococcales bacterium | reverse complement strand
GCAAATCGTTATTGTCCAGCCAGGGGGCCATCAGATCAGGATCGGCACCATCCACCACGCCTTGTGCTCCCGCAGGAACAGAAGGTACTCGGTGACGATGCTGGTTCGTTTGGCGCGTCTTGCCACGTCGTCCTCCCTGCCCTCAATCCGGGGCGAATCGCGAGCGGTGGCCCTCGGCCCCGGGCAGGGGCGGCTGCCCCGGCTTCAGGCAGAGCCGGTTCTCCAGCACCAGGGCGTCCATCTCGGTGGACATGAAGCAGCGGTAGGCGTCCTCGGGCGTGCAGACGATGGGCTCACCTCGCACGTTGAACGACGTGTTCACCACCACGGCGCAGCCGGTCCGCTCCCGGAACGCCTCGATCACCTCGTGGTAGCGGGGCGCCGCCTCGCGATTCACGGTCTGGATCCGGGCCGAGCCGTCCACGTGGGTCACGGCCGGGATGTCCGAGCGCACCACCCGCAGCCGGTCCAGACCGCAAAGGGCCTCCTCCTCGGCTGACACGTCCCGCCGCCGCCTGCTCCCGACCTGAGCCACGAGCAGCATGTACGGGCTGGGCACGGGCAGGTCGAAGTACTCGCCGGCCCGTTCCTCGAGCACGCTGGGCGCGAAGGGCCGGAACGACTCGCGGTACTTGATCTTGAGGTTCATCACGGTCTGGGTCCTCGGATCGCGGGCGTCGCCCAGGATCGAGCGGCTCCCCAGGGCGCGCGGGCCGAACTCCATCCTCCCCTGGAACAGGCCGACCACCCGGCCGGTATCCAGCAGCTCGGACACCCGCCGCGAAAGATCGTCGTCGTCGAGGCGTTCGTGCACCGCACCCAGGGCGTCGAGGCGGGCCGCGACGTCGGCGTCGGCGAAGGCCGGTCCCAGGTACGAGCCCTGCTGGGAATCCGGTGCGGCCGGCGTCCGGGGGTTGCCGTAGGTGTGGTGCCAGGCGAAGAGCGCGGCGCCCAGGGCCCCGCCCGCGTCCCCGGCCGCAGGCTGGATCCACAGCCGGCGGAAGGGTCCCTCGCGCAGCAGGCGTCCGTTGGCCACGCAGTTCAGCGCCACGCCGCCCGCGAGGCAGAGATCGTCGAGCCCCGTGCGCTCGCGGACGTAGCGCGCCATGTTCAGCAGCGCCTTCTCGACCACGACCTGCACGCTGGCTGCCAGATCCATCTCGCGCCGGGTCAGGGGAGACTCGGGCTCGCGGGGCGGGCCGCCGAAGAGCCGGTGGAAGCGACGGTTCGTCATCCGCAGGCCGTCGCAGTAGCCGAAGTACCGCTGGTCGAGCCGGAACGAGCCGTCCTCCTTCAACTCGATCAGCTTGTCGAGGATCTGGTCCGCGTAGATTGGCTCGCCGTAGGGGGCGAGGCCCATCAGCTTGTACTCGCCCGAGTTGACCCTGAACCCCGTGTAGTAGGTGAAGGCGCTGTAGAGCAGGCCCAGGGAGTGGGGGAAGCGGACCTCCTGCTTCAGCTCGATTCGGCTGCCGCGTCCCGTGCCCCAGGTGGTGGTGGACCACTCGCCCACGCCGTCCGCGGTGATGATCGCCGCTTCCTCGAACGGCGAGGGGAAGAAGGCGCTGGCCGCATGAGACTCGTGGTGCCGCGTGAACAGAATCGGGCCGTCGTAACCGCTGCCGAGGCCGCGGTCGATCTCCCGCGGAAGGAACAGCTTCTGGCGCAGCCACGAGGGCATCGCCCTGAGGAACGGGAGGAACCCGGACGGCGCGAAGGCCAGGTAGGTCTCCAGCAGCCGCTCGAACTTGACGAGCGGCTTCTCGTAGAACACCACCGCATCCAGCTCCGAGGGTCCGAGACCGGCCTCGGCCAGGCAGTACTGCGCGGCGCGAGTGGGGAAGCGGCTGTCGTGCTTGACGCGCGTGAAGCGCTCCTCCTGTGCCGCGGCCACGATGGCGCCATCGCGAACCAGGGCCGCGGCGCTGTCGTGGTAGAACGCCGAGATACCCAGGATCGCCGTCATCGGCGGCACTCCACGGCCGCGCGCTTGGCCCGCAGGAGTCGCTCGAGATCCTCGCGGTCGTACAGCTCGCCGAAGCGCTCGAGCAGACGCCGGGCCGCGTCACGGTAGCCCTTGGCGTTGAGGTGGAAATTGTCCGGCGAGTGGTAGCGGTTCAGCCGGTAGTACGATTCGGGCCGCTCGAGATCGATCAGCGGTCGCCCGGCTTCATCGGCGATGCGGCGCAGAAGCGGGTTCAGGTCGTCGAACCTGGGCTCGAAGTAGGTGAGCTGCACGAGGGTGGTGCCCCGGGAGCGGACCAGGGTGTCGATCTCGCCGTAGTCCTGGGCGATCCATCGCCTGAGCAGGTCATCCTCGAAGCTGTCGAAGAACACACTCCAGCCCTTCTCGTCGTGGATGGTCTTGTAGTCGTTGCGCAGCCGGGCCTGGGCGGCCTCGCCGCCCTGCAGGGCCACGCTGGCGGCCTTGCCCAGCTGGAACGAGCTCGCGATGTACCGGGCGAGGTGCTGGCGCTTGGCGGAATCGTCGAAGTCCCAGAAGGAGGCCTGGTGCAGGTTCCAGCGGTTGTTGATCCCGATCATCGCGAGGGCGAAGTCGGGCCGGGCTTGGGGATTCGAGGCGAGGAACTCTCGGGTCCGATCGAGGCCCTCGTACGTGTTGCTGCCTGGAACGCCCAGGTTGTAGACCTTCGCCTTGAGGCCAGGGTGGGCTTTCTCGAAGAGCTCGACGAACCGGCGCGGGTAGGCTTCGTGTCGCTCGGCGCCCATGCCGAAGGTCATCGAATCCCCGATGGCGAGGAACACCACGGCGTCGCAATCGTCGACACCCGCGCTCTCGTCGACGTCGGGGCGCCAGATCGCCCCGGCCACCCGGCGGCGGAACGCCCGCGTTTTCGCGCGTTTC
>CAYZAI010000474.1:0-2881 GCA_964476305.1 uncultured Myxococcales bacterium | reverse complement strand
GTTCATCTGCGCGGCCCGCGCCGCTTCGCCGCGCGGCGAGCGGCCGAGGATCCGCCTCAATTGGTGAGCGCCTCCCTGTACCACCCGATGGCGCGGTTAAGGCCCTCGAGGACGTCGATCTTCGGGTCGTAGCCGATCAGGCGCCGCGCCAGGTTGATGTCCGCCTGGCTGTCGCGCACGTCGCCCGCCCGGGGCGGCGCGAACCCGGGCTCCAGCTTCGAGCCCAGGAGGTCGAGCATCCGCCGGGTCAGGTCCAGGAGCGCGATGCGCCCCGAGGCGCCGATGTTCATCACGCGGCCGAAGGCCTCAGGACCGGCCTCGCAGGCCAGCAGGTTGGCCTGGACGACGTTGTCGATGTAGCAGAAGTCCCGGGTCTGCCCGCCGTCGCCGAAAATCACCGGCGCCTCGCCGGCCAGGATCGCGCGGACGAAGCGCGGGATCACCGCGGCGTAGGCGCCCTCGGGGTCCTGCCTGGGGCCGAAGACGTTGAAGTAGCGCAAGGCCACGGTGGGCAGGCCGTAGACCGCGTGGAACACGCGGCAGTAGTGCTCGCCCACGAGCTTGGACACCGCGTAGGGGCTGAGGGGCACCGCGGGCATGGTCTCGACCTTGGGCAGGGTCGGCGTGTCGCCGTAGGCCGACGACGAGGCCGCGAACACAAGGCGCTTCACCTTCGCGTCCCTCGCCGCCACCAGCATGTTCAGCGTGCCGGTGACGTTGTTGTCGTTGCTGAAGGCCGGGTCGTCCACGGACCTGGGCACCGAGCCGATGGCGGCCTGGTGCAGCACGAAGTCCGCGCCGGCGCAGGCCCGGGCGCAGGTCGCGGGATCGCGGATGTCGCCCTCGATGAAGTCGATGCGATCCCAAAAAGGCGCGATGTTCTCGCGCTTGCCGGTCGAGAAGTTGTCCAGGCCGACGACCCGCTCGCCGCGGGCCACCAGGGCCTCCACGAGGTTCGAGCCGATGAAGCCGGCCGCGCCGGTGACGAGGGTCGTGGTCATGATGCTTCCTTTCCGATCGGACCCTCACCCCTCACCGGTCCTCCGCGTTCCTTCTCCCCTCTCCCGCTGGCGGGAGAGGGGCCGGGGGTGAGGGCTTGACGGGCTGGGGGTGAGGGCTTGACGGGCCGGGGGTGAGGGCTTGACGGGCTGGGGGTGAGGGCTTGACGGGCCGGGGGGAGAGGTCCGCCCAGGCTCCGCCCCTTTCGATCACGGGCCCGCGCCCGCGATCGACCTTCCCGATCGCTGTCTGTCCGCCCGGCGTCATGAAAAAACCGGTCACCCGAGCAAAGGGAAAGGTTGCCTGTAGTACGGGCGATGTTCAAGGGGAACCGCGCTTCGGCCCCGGCTGGCCCGGCCCGAAGCCGTTCGATTCGTACCACTCCCAGGCGTCCGCGACGATGGCCTCCAGGTCCGCCCGGCGCGGCGTCCAGCCGAGCTCGACCCGGGCGCGGGACGCGTCGGCCACGAGCACCGGGGGATCGCCTGGGCGGATGGGACATTCGACGACCTCGAGCAGGCGGCCCGCGACGCGCTCGGTCGCGTCGATGACCTCGCGAACAGAGAACCCCCGGCCGGTCCCCAGGTTCAGCGCCCGGCCGCCCGGCTCGCGTTCCATCAGGCCAAGCGCCGCCACGTGGGCGTCGGCCAGGTCCGCCACGTGCACGTAGTCGCGCACGGCCGTGCCGTCCGGCGTGGGGTGGTCCGTGCCGAACAGGTCCAGGTGGTCCTTCAGCCCGGCCGCGGCCCGCAGGGCATTGGGCACGAGGTGCGTCTCGGGCTCGTGCCACTCGCCGCAGGGCCGGCCCGGCACGGCGCCCGCGGCGTTGAAGTAGCGCAGGGCGGTGAAGCGCAGGCCCGAGGCCGCCTCGCAGTCCGCGAGCAGGCGCTCGACGGTGCGCTTGGTCCAGCCGTAGGGGTTGATGGGCTCGAGGGCGTGGGACTCGGGGATGGGCACCTCGGTCGGCGCGCCGTAGACCGCCGCCGTCGAGCTGAACACGATCCTGGGCACGCCCGCCCGCCCCATGGCCGAGAGCAGGGTGGCCGCGCCGCCCACGTTGACGCGCCAGTACGAAGCCGGGTCGCGCACCGACTCGCCGACCTCGATCCGCGCGGCGAAGTGGATCACGGCCTCGAAGGGGCCCGCGGCGAGGGCGCGGTCCACGTCCGAAGGCACGGTCACGTCGCCCTCGATCACCTCGAACCTCTCGACGAAGGAGCGGTGCCCCCGCGAGAAGTCGTCGAGGATCACGGGCTCGTACCCCGCCTCGGCCAGGGCGAAGGCCGTGTTCGAGCCGATGTAGCCGGCGCCGCCGGTGACCAGGACACGGGTCATGGGGGACCTCCTCGTTTCCGCCCCGCCAGGCGGCGGCCGGCGCCGGTCCTCCGGTAGCGCTGGGTCGGGCTGCGGGGAGAGCCCGGCTCGGTGCGCTCGATCCACCCCGCGGACAGGGCCGGGGTCAGGTAGTTCCTTCTGAACGTGGGCCGGTGGGACAGGCCCAGCCGGCCCATCAGCTCCACGGCGCTCGCCGGGCTTTTGCCCAGCGCCTCCAGCAGGCGCCGTACTTGGTCGCTCACTTGGTCGCCCGCTTGGTCGGTGACCTCGATCTCCCGGATCGCCTCCAGCAGAGCGCCGAGCGAGAACTCGAGGAACGGCGTGGCGTCCCCCAGGCCGTCCGACCTGGTCAGCGCGCGGTAGTACTCCTCCCGGCGATCGCGGATCACGGTCTCCACGGGCAGGCGGGCAAGCACCGGCCGCCAGCGGCTCGCGGCCACGGTCTGCCACAGCCGGCCCATGCGCCCGTTGCCGTCCGCGAACGGATGGATGAACTCCAGCTCGTAGTGGAAGGCCGCGCTGGCGATCAGGGGGTGCTCGTCCGCGG
>CAYZAI010000473.1:0-2884 GCA_964476305.1 uncultured Myxococcales bacterium | reverse complement strand
CCTTGAAGATCGGCTACATCACGGACGAGCGCTACCCCTCGGTGCATACCGACACCCAGCAGGTCGTCAAGACCGCGGAGGCCCTGGGCCGGGAGGGGGCCGAGGTGGATCTGATCGCGCCGCGCATGGCCCGGCACCTGCTGAAATCCGTCGCCGCGAGGAAAGCGGAGATCTGCCGCCACTTCAACGTGGAAGGTCGTTTCGAGATCCGCGACATCCTCTTCTGGCCGGCATCGGACCTGCGGGTCGAGAAGCTGTTCCACGGGATCCTGGCTCCCCTCATGACAATGCTTCGCGACTACGACGTGATCTACACCCGCAACCTGCTGCCGGTCTCCATCGCTGCGGCCCTGCGTCAGCCCGTGCTGTTCGAGACCTACCGCGCGCTGCCCCGCAGCGATCCGCGGGCCTGGCGCGTGGTCAGGAGGGCCTCGTCCGGGGCGCGGTTCCTGGGCATCTCGACCCACTCCGAGTACTCGCGGCAGGTGATGATCGAGGGGGGTATGGATCCCGCCGCGGTGGAAGCCATCCCCAACGGGTTCGACCCCGCCGACTTCGAAGGCCTGCCCGCGCGGGGCGAGGCCCGCGCCGCCATCGGCGCCTTTCCGAACGAGTTCCTCGCGGTCTACACGGGGCACATCCGTTCGGACAAGGGCGTCGGCGCCCTGCTGGATCTGGCCGAGGACTGTCCCGAGTGCGCGGTGCTGATCGTCGGCGGTTCTTCACAGGACGTGGAGAGGCTGCAGAAGGAGATCGACGGCCGGTCCCTCGGGAACATACGGCTCACCGGGCGCGTTCCCATCGCCCGAGTGCCGCTCCATCTGGCCGCGGCGGACGTGCTGTTGCTCCCGACCACGGCCGGGCCGTTGCTCCGGGCCGGGCGCACGGTGCTGCCGATGAAGACCTTCACCTACCTGGCCGCGGGCCGGCCGGTCCTGGCGCCGGATCTCCCGGATACCGCGGGCATCCTCGTCGACGGCGCCAACAGCCTGCGGGTCCCGCCGGACGACCGGGCCGCGGCCGCGGCTGCCCTGCGACGGCTCGCCGCGGATCCCGCGCTGCGCGTGTCCCTCGGCGACCGGGCGCGGCAGGACTCGGCGCGCTACACCTGGAGCGGCCGGGCCCGGGCCCTGCTCGCGTTCCTCGAGCGGCGCCTGGACGCGGTAGCCCGCCGGGCCTGATCGCGCTCAGGAGCGGGCCGGGCCCATCAGAACCAGGACCTCGGCGATCGCCCCCCGGGCGCCCGCCTTCGAGTTGATCGCGCGTCTCGCCATCACGGTCCGGATGTCGAAATCCCGGTAGAGCTGCCTGATGAATGGGGCGGAGGAATTCGACACCGCCACCGCGGCACCCCGGACCGCGGCACCGGCGCAGGCGTCGCGGAGCTGTTCCTGGTCTTCTGGGGTGAAGTTTCCGCCGTTGTACGCGTTGAAGGACGATGTCTTGCTCAGTGGCTCGTAGGGCGGGTCGCAGTACACGAAGTCCCCGGGGCCGGCCTCGCCGATCACGGCCTGGAACCCCTCACACTCGAGGTTCGCGCGGCGCAGGCGCTCGCCAACGGCCGCGAGCTTCTTCTCGTCGTACAGCGCCGGGCAGTGCTCGCGCTTGCCGAAGGGGACGTTGAAGCCGCCTCTGGAGTTCTGGCGGTAGAGCCCGTTGTAGCCGGTCTTGTTCAGGAAGACGGTGCGCGCGGCGCGGGCGACCGGATCGGCCGGCTTTCGCGCGCGAATCCGGTAGTAGAACGCCTCCGAGTAGCGCCTGGTCAGGCCGTCGAGGGCTCGCATCAGCTCCTCCGGGCGGTCCCGGACCACCGTGTAGAGGTTGAAGAGCTCCGGGTTGGAATCGCTCACCAGGGCCGGGACGTCTCCCTCGAGTGCCAGGAACACCGCGCCGCTGCCGAGGAAGGGCTCGACGTACCGCGAGAAACTGCGCGGGAAGTGCGCGACGAGCTGCGGGAGCAGGCGGGCCTTGCCGCCGGCCCACTTCAGGATCGGCCGGGCCCTGTTTTCGAGATCGAACATCATCGACGGGACACGCGCAACGGGTCAGCCCACTTCCGAGGCCATCACCCGATCGCGGCCCGCGTTCTTGGCCGCGTAGAGGTTCTCGTCCGCCGCCGCGATCAGTGAGCCCGCATTGGCATTGGCCCCCGGCCGGAGCGAGGCCACGCCCGCGCTGACGGTCAGGTTGATCTCCTTGTGGGCCCCGGCGCGGATCGTGGCTGTGCCGACGTTGCGCCGGATTCGCTCGCCGAGGGCGCGCCCCCCCTCGAGGCCCGTGCCCTGGGCGATGATGGCGAACTCCTCGCCGCCGAAGCGCGCGAGCACGTCCTCGGTGCGGATGCTGCCTGTCATCGTGCGGCAGATCGCGCGCAGCGCCTCGTCCCCCGCGTCGTGTCCGAACGTGTCGTTGACCCTCTTGAAGTGGTCGATGTCAATCATCAGCAGGCTGAGCGGCAGGTCGTGCCTCCGGCCGAAGGAGAGATCAGCGCCGATCTTCTCGGCGAAGTAGCGCCGGTTGTAGGCGCCGGTGAGGCCGTCTCGGACGGAGGATTCGTACAGCTCCCGCTGGTAGGCGAGCTCGAGGCGATCATGGACGGCGAACTTGAGCACGGTGTCGCGGCCGAGGAAGAGCTTCTGGCCTTCCTCCAGCGTGGCGGACTGGACCCGGCTGCCGCAGACGAACGTGCCGTTGGTGCTGCCGAGATCGCGCAAGACCAGACGGTCCTTCCCGTCGAGCGACACGTCGAGGTGTCGCTTGGAGACCGCATCGTCCGAAAGCACCAGCCCGCAGCCGTTCTCGCGGCCGACGACCAGACCGCCGGACGGGATCGGGATCACGCGTCCCATGTCGAGGCCGGCGAGGATCACGAGGCACGGCTCGA
>CAYZAI010000472.1:0-2888 GCA_964476305.1 uncultured Myxococcales bacterium | reverse complement strand
ATCGGGAACGAGGACCGGATGTCCGTGGGGATGTCGCCCAGGCCTGCGAGGGCCTGCGCCAGGTCCTCGGGCATCTTCCCGTACCTGTCGATGAACCCCTTGGCCCCGTCGTAGTCGCCCAGGGCCTCGATCATCAGCAGGTCGCGGGCCAGGGACTCCACCGCCGGGCGCATCTTTTCCGCCTCGTAGCCGTAGCGCCCGTCCGCGTCGCGGACCACGGCCCCGTGCTCGACGAGGTAGTTGAACTGGACGATGTTGGCCTTGCCGTGGGCCTCGCTGGCGCCGAAGCGCACCGAGCGGAAGAACCCGCCGAGGAACGAGGCGTAGATGTTCTCGACGAACTCCGGCGGGTGCAGCCCCTCCTCGATCAGCAGGTAGTTCAAGTACATGCCGAGGGTGTCGGCCTTGGCCTCCTCGATCACCGGGTACAGCTCCTTGAGCTGCTCGTTGACCGAGGTCTGCACCTTCTTCCCGCCGCGTTCGACGGTGATCTTGCCCGGGCCGAGGCCGTGGGCGGTCTCGTGGACCAGCGTGTGGTTGAAGAAGGCTTCGAAGGAGACCTTGTCAAGCTGGCTGGCGCGCAGCAGCCGCCGGGCGATGGGCATCAGGATGCCGTCGAACTTGGCATGGGCCACGTTCTTCAGCATCACCTTCTTCGAGCCCTTCTTCTCGCGCACGACCTCGTCGTTGGGCAGGTTGAAGGCCATGGTCTGGACCCCCGCGCGGGTGTCGCCGGCCGTGAACAGCACGTCCACCACCGAGATCGGCGACTCGGATCCTCGGCTGAGGTTCTTGTGCTCGTCCGGGAGCGGCAGGAAGGCCTCCATCTTGGGGATCAGCGCCTTGATCTTCGAGAGCTCCGCCGAGTCCGTCGGGTCGCGCAGGGTGACGAAGGCCTCGAAGGCGGCCTTGTAGCCGAACAGCCGATCCTCGTAGACCTCGTAGGGCCCGATCACGACCTCGATGTCCCCGTCGCCGAGGTCCATCCAGTCCATGTCAGACTGGCGGTACTCGTTCGAGCGGAACGCCGCGGCCCGGGACCCGAGGTACTTCTTCAGGCGGGCGTCGCCCGAGGCTGCCGCAGCCTCCTCGAGCAGCGCGGCGGCGGGCTCGAGGAACTCGGCGTAGGCCTTGGAGTAGGGCACGGCCACCAGGCCCTCACCCTCGCGCTCGATGGCCGTGAAGTAACCGGCGGCGGCCTTCTTCTGGTCAGGATGGTCGGCGACCCACTTCTCGAACTGCTCCTTGGTCATGTCCTCGGGGTAGAAGGTGGCACCCTCGGGCTTGGCCTTCCCGCCCCAGAACGGCTTGTCGTGGTCGAGGCGGTCCCAGGGCCCGTACATGATGTCGAAGTAGGCCAGGGCGTCCGCCAGCTTCGGATCCTTGGCGATCTCCGCGCGCCAGTCCGGGTTCTCGCGGGCGACCTGGACGAAGAACAGCCGATCCATGATCCGCGCGGCCTCGACCAGCTTGGCGATGACCGGGCGGTGGGACACGGGGATCTTCTCGTCGGCCACGCCGATCTCCACGGGTGCGAACTTCGCCACCTTGGCGGCCATCTCGCTCACCTTCGCCTTTGCTTCGGGCTCCCTGTCCGCGACCGGAGCCGGTTTCCCGGGCTTCTTCTCACCATCGTCCGCGGGCTGCTTCTCACCGCCGCAAGCGACGAGCGCGAGAGCCGCGGCCGCGACGACTGATCCGAAAACCGCTTTGCACATGCCGTTCTCCTTTCCGTTTCGGGATCGCGGGCATCATAGCCGACGTCCGGGAAAAGGGAACGGGGAACCTAGCGCGCAAAAGAGCGCAGAACGGAAAGCAGGCCAAAGCGGGAGGAAAGGCCCGCGGCGCGGCAGCCGCAGCCCTCGTCGTCGTCGGCGTCGGCGTCGGCGTCGGCGTCGGTGTCGGCGTCGGCGTCGGTGTCGCCGTCCGTGTCGGCATCGGTGTCGGCATCGGTGTCGGCGTCGGTATCGCCGTCCGCGGCGGTGGCGCCCATCAGGTAGGCCTCCGTCAGATCCATGCCCACCGCGTCCATGGCCACGCCGAGATAGACGTCGATGGTGTCCGGGTCCGGGAACATGGTGACGCTCTGGGTGAAGCGGCCGTAGGCGGCGTCGGCCTCGTCCGTGACCGGGTCGCCGTCCGCGTCGAGCAGCTCGTGGTTGCCGGTGAAGTCCGCGTATTCGTCGAACGGGTCCCACACCAGGCTCGTGAAGAACCCGAAGTCGCCGACGTAGGTGTAGACCCAGCTCGTCACGAACTGCATGGCGTCCCCCGGCTCCTCGACGTTGGAGAGCTGCACGTGCCACTGGGCGGGATTGTCGTACTCGATGCGATCCGCGTCGTAGTCCCACACGGGAACCTGTCCCTGGTAGGTGTCCCAATCCTCGAGCAGGGGGGCGGCCCCGGGATCGGTGGGGTCGTCGAAGATCCAGCCGACGTGGATCTGGGCGCCCTCGGCCCAAGCGGGCGGCTCCGCCGGCCCCACCACCTGGGCCGCGGCGTTCCCACCGGCCAGTAGCAGGGCGGCCAGGAGCGCACCGCCGGCGAAGACTCGCGAAGATCGGCTGTCTCTCATCTCGTCCTCCTTGTGTTCATCGGTCTCGACGCGGCCACTATAACAGAGCGGCCCGGGCGCGGCCACCGTGCTACACGGGCCTTCCCGCGAGCGGGCGGCCGGCCGTGCCGGGGGGCGGGTCCAGATCCAGGGCAGCGAGGCAGGTCGCGAAGACGTCGGCGATCTCCAGACCGTCCGCGGCCTGTCCCTCGGGGATACCTGGTCCCGCGGCCACGAGGATGCCGTGGAAGTCGTGGTTGGCGTCGTCCGGACCGGTGTCGTTGCCCGGCAGGTGCAGGGTCCCGTGGCCCACTGTGCCCGCGGCCCGGCGATC
>CAYZAI010000471.1:0-2912 GCA_964476305.1 uncultured Myxococcales bacterium | reverse complement strand
GCCGAGACCCTCCAGCCCGCCGCGCTCGTCGGCCTCGTCGAATCCCCCCGTCTCGAGGATCGTGGCGACCTCGCAGGGGTCCCGGAGCAGCGCCAGGGCGACCGCCACCCTCCGAGCGCCCGGAGGCAGCCGCGGCAGCAGCCACCCGGCAAACGCCCCGGGCGACGACCCGTCCGCCACCAGCGCTTCGAGGTCGAGGGGCCCCGGTCCGGCGGCCGCTCCACGGGCGGCGATGGCGCCGGCGACGACCTGGGAGAGCACGGCCGGCAGCCCACCGGTCAGCTCGTGCAGCCGGGACGAGAACCCCTCGTCGGGCTCGCGTCCGAGCATGGCCCGGACCAGGGCCGCCTCGCTCTCCCGGTCGAGAGGCCCCACGCCGAGCACTTCGACCCCCCGGACGTCGCGGAGCCGCTCGGCGTCGGCATCGTCCCCGATCTCCGCGATGACCGCGAGCCCCGGAACCGGCGGCTCCGCGAGCCGGCGCAGAACCGCGCCGTCGAGATCCCAAGCGACCCGCTCGAGAAAGAGGACCGAGGGACTCGGTGCCCCCCGAAGCAGCGCCGCGATCTCAGCCACGAGCTCCCCCTGCCTGCCGTCACCGGTTCCGCACGCCGCAGGGTCCGGATCGCCGAGCCACGCGGCGATGCGCGGACCCTCTTTCGTCCCGCCACCTCCCCCGTGGCGCAGCGCCTCGGCCAGCTGGCGGAGCGTCCCGGAGAGGACGGCGGGAGGCGTCCCGCCCCCCGTGGCCGCCTCGAGCTGGACGCGGACGATAGCGGCGCGCACGAGCCGGGTCTTGCCAGCGCCGGGCGGGCCGTGGACCACCATCACGCCTCCGCCGCCCGGAGCACCCGTGGCGCTCTCGAGCCAAGGAACGAGCCGGGCGAGCTCCCGCTCGCGTCCCACCAGATCCGCCCCACCGAGGCGCGCCACCCGCCCCGCGCCGTCCTCGGGCTCGCTCGCCGCGTCGATGCGTTCCCCCTCCCGGCCCTCGCCGAGGATCCCGGCCCCGGCAGCGCGACCCAGGGCCAGGATCGCCTCACCGGCGGTCCGGTAGCGATCCTCGGGCCGGGGACTGGCCAGCCGGCGGGCGACCTGCCAGAGTCCGACGAACGGCGCAGCCGCCCCGGCGGGGAGATCCGCGGCCTCGAATCCGGCCCCGGGGCGCGGCGTGCGGCCGGTGAGCAGGCAACCGAGGGTCGCTCCCAGGGAGTAGAGATCGGAGCGCTGGTCCGGGTAGCCCTGGATCGCCTCGGGGGCCATGAAGCCCAGGGTGCCGGCCCGCAAGCCGTCGGGCACCCGGGCGAGCCGTGACAGCCCGAAATCGATGAGCTTCACCTCGCCGCCGTCCGCTGCCACGAGGATGTTCGATGGCTTCACGTCCCGGTGCACGAGGCCGCGCTCGTGGATCAGGACGAGCGCCCGGGCCGCCGCAACGCAGGTCCGCGCGGCGGCGAGGGGGCGATCCGACTCCGGCAGCCCGGCGATCCAACGGTCACAGGGGCCGCCATCCACCAGGTCCTGCGTGAAGAAGGCGGCGCCTGTCGGGATCGCGATGCCGCCGTCCGGGACCCCGTCCACAGCGGTCACGCGGCCGAGGTCGTGGACACGGACGAGGTGGGGGTGCTCGAGCCGGGCGAGCTGCTCGAACTCGAAGAGCAGCAGGCCGTCCGGCGCCGAGCCGGTGAGCAGCTTGAGGGCCGTGGGCCGCGACGGGAAGGCCGAGTCGACGACCTCCAGGACCGCGCCCTGGGCGCCCTCCCCCAGCATCCGCACGACCTGGTACCGGCCGTTGATGACAACGGACATGTCAACATGATTGGCGGTTCCCAGTGCTATGTCAACGATATTGGCAGCGAGCTGTGGTCACTCCGGCTGGTACTCGAACGCGCCGATGTCGGCCCAGGGCGGGCCGAGGCCAGTGTTGGGCGCGGTGGGTTTGTGTTTCGGAGCTACCGGGGTGATTGGTCGTCGTTGCTCCAGACCGCGTCCGGACTACGTGGATCAAAATGGAATCATTCGGGTTTTTCGCGCGGCTCCCCCGACGGGCGAAGATCACTGCACGACGAGGCGGACGTCGTCGATGTTGGCCCCGTTCCAGGAATAGCTGGAGTTGCTCTCGAGGTAGAACCGAACGCGGAACTCGTTCGTCTTCCACCCTTCCTCCAAGGTCACGGAATGGACCTGCCAGTCGCTCTCGTACCCGCAAAAGGCCCACTGCCCCGCGGGCAGGTGGTGGGTCGAGCTCATCGTGCCCGAGTAGTACGGCGACGGCGTGGCCACGGTCCAGGCCTCCCCGCCCGGGTCCACCTGGACCACCAGCCCGTCCGCGCAGTCGGAGTACGCGCTCTCGATGGAGAACGACAGGGAGAACCGCAGCTCCACCGTCTGCCCGGCGCAGGCGGTCAGGTCGACGAAGGGCGAGACGATGTACGAGCACTCGTTCTCGACGTACGTGCTGCTCAGGCCGGTGGCCAGGCAGTTCGCGCCCGAGGGCGGCGGCGCGGCCCAGTTGGACAGGGTGCCGCACTGCCAGGTCGCGGTGCCCGAGCAGCCCGAGCCCGTCTCGACACCGGCGGCCCAGAGGCCGCAGTCGTCGGCGTCGTCGAACGTGAAGTCGAAGGCCGCGGCTGCGGCGAAACAGGCGTCCGTGTCCGAGTCGGTATCGGCATCCGCGTCCGCATCGGCGTCGGCGTCGGCGTCGGCATCCGCATCGGCGTCGGCGTCGGCATCGGCGTCGGCGTCGGCATCGGCGTCGGCGTCGGCGTCCGCGTCCGCATCCGCATCCGCATCCGCATCCGCATCCGCGTCCGCATCGGTATCCGCATCCGTGTCGGCATCCGCGTCCGCGTCGCTGTCCGCGTCCGCGTCGCTGTCCGCGTCCGCGTCGCTGTCCGCGTCCGCGTCGCTGT
>CAYZAI010000470.1:0-2914 GCA_964476305.1 uncultured Myxococcales bacterium | reverse complement strand
CGGGTTGACGTTGTCCATGCCGAGCTTGAACTCGCGCATGGCCAGCAGGGTGACCACGGCGAAGGCCTCGTTGATCTCCCACCAGTCGATGTCCTTGGCCTCGAGCTTGGCGGCGGCCAGGGCGTTCTTGACCGCGATGACCGGCGCCACGGGGAAGCGCCGGGGCTCCACCGCGCCGAAGCCCCACGAGACGATCCGCGCCAGGGGCTTCAGGTTGTGCTTCTTGACCGCGTCCTCGTGGGCGATGACCACCGCGCCGCCACCGTCGTTGATCGACGAGGCGTTGCCCGCGGTGACCGTGCCGCCGTCCCTGTTGAAAGCGGGCTTGAGGCCGCGCATCTTCTGCTCGTTGAAGACATTGGGGCCCTCGTCCTTGTCGAAGACGACCGGGGCACCCTTCTTCTGCGGGATCTCCACGGGCACGATCTCCCACTTGTTGGTGCCCTCGGCCGTGGCCTTCTGGGCGCGGGTGTAGGACGCCACCGCGTAGTCGTCCTGTTCCTGGCGGCCCACGTTCTCCTCCTTGGCCGTCATGTCGCAGCACATGCCCATGTGGATGTTGTTGTAGACATCCCACAGGCCGTCGTTGACCATCATGTCGATCATCTGGCCGTTGCCCATGCGGTAGCCCCGACGGGCCTTGGGCAGGGCGTAGCCCATGGCGGTCATGTTCTCCATGCCGCCGGCGACGATCAGGTCGGTCTCGCCCAGGGCCAGGGCGCGGGCGCCCATGATCACGGACTGCAGGCCCGAGCCGCAGACCTTGCCGATGGTGTTGCAGGGGACGTTCACCGGGCCCTTGGCGCCGATCCACGCCTGCCGGGCCGGGGCCTGGCCCAGGGCGCCGGTCAGCACGCAGCCCATGTAGACCTCGCCGATGGCGTCCGCCGGGACCTTGGCCCGCTCGAGGGCCGCGCCGATGGCGATGGAGCCCAGCTTCACGGCCGGGACGTCCGACAGGCTCCCCAGGAACTCGCCCACCGCGGTGCGGGCCGCCGAAACGATGAAGACCTCTTTCCTCGACATGTTGGCTCCTTTTGTGCTGGTCGTGTTCAGTGGCCCCGGATCAGACCGGAAAACCGGGCCGGGCGGTATGATCTATGCCAGTTGGGCCGGGCCGGCCTGTGTCTCGGTCTCCTCGGCGAGGATCTCCAGGTAGCGGTCGTAGACGAAGAGCCGGTTCCGGCGCCTGCCGGTCGGCTCCCGGACCATGCCGAGCCGGACCAGGAGGTCCATCGCCGCCGACGCGGCGGGGAACGAGAGTCCCGTCAGCTCGCGGACGACGGCGATCGAGGCCACCGGACGCGCCTTGAGCGCATCGTGGACCCGCAGCGCCGAGCCGGCCCGCCTGCCCTCGGTCCCGATCCGGCGCCGGTCCGCCTCGAAGGTCTCGGCGAGCCGCCTGGCCGAGGTCACCGCCCCCTCCGCGGTGACGCGCACACCGTCGAGGAAGAACCCCAGCCACGCCTCCCAGTCCCCCTCGCGGCGCACCCGGTCGAGCAGTTCGTAGTAGGTCGCGCGGTGCCGCTTGAAGTGCAGGCTCAGGTACAGGAGCGGCTCGCTCAGCACTCCCGCATGGCAGAGTAGCAAGGTGACCAGCAGGCGTCCCACGCGGCCATTGCCGTCGAGGAACGGGTGGATAGTCTCGAATTGGACGTGGGCGAGCCCGGCGCGCACCAGGGCGGGCAGCCCGTCGTCCTCCGCGTGGATGAATCGTTCGAGGGCGGACATGCAGTCCTGGACGGCAGGCCCCGGCGGCGGCACGAACGCGGCGTCCCCCGGGCGGCTGCCGCCGATCCAGTTCTGCGAGCGGCGGAACTCCCCCGGATCCCTGCCGCTCCCCCTCCCGCGCGAGAGGAGCACGCCGTGGATCTCCCGGATGAGGCGGTTCGAGAGCGGAAACCCCTCGCGGAGCCGGGTCAGGCCGTGATCGAGTGCCGCGACGTGGTTCGACACCTCGACCACGTCGTCGAAGGGCACGCCGGGCGCCTCGTCCATCTCGAAGAGCAGCAGATCCGAGAGCGAGGACTGCGTCCCCTCGATTTGCGAGGAGAGGACCGCCTCCTTGCGGACGTACGCGTAGAGGAACAGCGCCTTGTCGGGCAGGAGGGCCGAGACGCCGTCCAGCCTTCCCAGGGCCAGCACCGCCTCCTCGAGCACCCGCTGCAGCCCGGCGCCGAAGTCGAGCGGCGGAGCCGGTGGCAGCGGAGCGGGCACGAAGGCGTGGACCGATTCCCCGCCGGCGGTGGTCACCTCGTACTTTCCGGTTTCTCCGCGCCGCATCCGGTTCGCCTCCCTGCGCAGGAAAGCTCAATAGCGTCGATGCTTATTAAGTTTTAGGCTCTATATATTAATAAGGATTCCCGGGAGAGCAAGCAGCATTTGCACTTCGGTCTGTTTTTTCTTTGAATACGAACAGATAGCACACACCGGCCCCGGCCGGGAAAATGTGATTTGCCTGCCACCCCCCCGGGGGAAGGGGCAGATGAGATCGGATTTACCTGCCACCGGGAGGGGATGGCGGGCATAGCGCGTCTCGTCGGGCCTGTCCCCCCGACGGGGTGGCGGGCCAATTGCGCGTCCTCGGCATGCCACCCCCAGGCAGTGGCGGTGCAACGAGACGTGTTCCTGGCATCACCCCCGTCGGGGTGGCGGTAGGAATGCTACTGGGCGGGGGTCTCGGCGGAGTCGTCGGCGTCGGCATGGCGCTGCGCCCGGGGGAAGAACCGCTCGGCCCGCTTGCGGCCGAGATCGGCCACGAGCTTGGCTTGTCCGCCTTCGCCCTTCCTCCGCGCTGCGCGCTTCGGAGGGCTTCGGCGGATGATCGAGGACTATGGCCAGAAGTGGCGACTGGAAAATGCCCGGCCGCTGCCGGACTTGAGGTACGTCTCGAAGTCCCGGGCCTTGGCCGGAT
>CAYZAI010000469.1:0-2935 GCA_964476305.1 uncultured Myxococcales bacterium | reverse complement strand
AGCACGCCGGCGATCTGTGGATGGGCGATGCCATGCATGGCCCCGTGGTGATCGCGCCCGGTGGCAAGCTGCGCAAGTCGTACCTCCTGAGCCAGCTCGATGCGGCCACCCGCTATCTGCCGCACAGCTTCTTCGCCGTGAGTGAGGGCGCGGCCGAGCACGAGTACGGCTTCAAGCAGGCGCTGCTGAAGGCCGGCCGGCCCTGCTCCTACTACGTGGATCTCGGATCGGCCTACATCGCCCGATCGTTGCGGGCGATCTGCGGAGAGCTGGGTATCCACCTGATCCACACCGCGCCCCGAGACTGCCAGGCTAAAGGTGCGATCGAACGCTTTCACAAGACTTGGCGCGACGAGATCGGCGACGAGCTGCCCGATCACCCTCTGACGCTGGCGGAGCTGAACGCCCTGCACTGGGCCTGGCTGGCGACCGAGTACCACGCACGCGTGCACAGCACCACCGGCCGGTCGCCGCGCGAGCACTGGCTGGCCGAGGCGGATCACCTGCGTCCCTTGCAGCCCGGCACGAACCTCGACGAGGTCTTCCTCCATCGCGCCGAGCGCAAGGTGCGCCTGGATGCCACCGTGCGCTGGGCCGGAGGTTGGCTCGAGGTGCGCGCCGAGCTGACCGGCAAGACGGTCGAGCTGCGCTACGACCCGACTCAGGACGGTGCCCTCCCTCGCGTCTTCCTCGACGGACGCTTCGTCTGCGACACCATCGCTCTCGACCGCTACCGTAACGCTCACCGCCACCGCCGGCGGAACCTGGGAGAGCCCGATCCCACCAGCGAACCGACCGGTATCGATCCTCTGGATCAGATCCGGCACGAGCACTACGAGCGCGTCCGGCCCCCGCTGCGCTCCTCGGACTTCAAGGATGCAAGGCATCCAAGATACCCAACAACCCCCAACCAGGAGGACTGAACCCATGTATCGCAAGCGCTTCGGCCTGACCGCCCACCCGCTGCCCAAGGACGCCCAGGGCAAGACCTTCTGCGAGCTCAACCCCGGCTACTCGAGACTCGCCCGCGCCTTCCAGCAACTGCTCCATGATCCCGGCCTCGGTGTGCTTACCGGAGAGGCCGGCGTCGGCAAGACCGCTGCGCTGCGCAACCTCTGCAGCCAGCTTCCCAGGCCCGACTACCGCGTCATCTATCTCTGCGACACCGCCGTCTCGCCGCTCGACCTCTACCGCACCCTGGCCCTCGAACTCGGTATCCGGCCCTCCCATCGCCGGGCCCAGTTGTGGACCGACATCAAGAAGAGCCTCGTGCACATGCGTGATGAGATCCACAGCGCGCCCATCGTCGTCATGGACGAGGCCCAGCATCTGTCGGACCGGTTCCTGATCGATCTCTCGGGCTTCCTCAACGTCGCCTTCGACAGCCGCGACGTCCTGACCCTGTGGCTCGTGGGGCTCCCGCCTCTGCGACGGCATCTGCAGATGCAGCTCCACGCGGCCCTGGCCATGCGCGTGGCCGTGCAGGTGCACCTTGAGCCCTTCTCCGACCGCGATGCGTTCGCAGCCTTCATCGCCGGAGGCCTCGAGGCGGCGGGCGCCACCGAGAAGATCCTGGCCGACCCGGCCATGGAGATGCTCCTGCGCGCCAGCCGGGGCCTGCCGCGGGTCGCCTCGAAGCTCCTGCGCACGGCGATGATGCGGGCCCACGAACGCGACCAGAGCTTTGTGGATGAACACATCCTCGAGGAGACCATCGACGAGATGCTGCTCCCCGCACGGATCTGAGAGGCGAAGGGGAGAACGAGTCTGATGGAGATCACACAGGAGAGCCGCGGGCTTCCGGTCTGCCGCCTCGGGGAGCTCGAGGAGCCCGCGGCGGAAGCCCGCTGGCTCATCGAGTCGCTCTGGGGCCGCGCGGCGGTCGGGTTCGTTGCCGGCCACCCGAAGGTGGGGAAGACCTGGCTGGGGCTCGATCTGGCTCTCTCGGTGGCCACCGGCACGCGGTGTCTGGATCGCTTCGAGGTCCAGGATCCGGGACCGGTGCTCGTCTATCTGGCCGAGGACCATCCCCACACGGTCCGCGAACGCCTGGCTGGACTCTGCAAACTTCGCGGCCTGCGGATCGAAGAGGTCGCTCTGCATGTCATCACCGCGCCCGCCGTGCGCCTGGACATCGAACGGGACCGGGTGCGGCTGATGGAGACGGTCGCCGCGATCCGCCCGCGCCTGCTGTTGCTCGATCCGCTGGTCCGGTTGCATCGGCGCGACGAGAACCACGCAGGAGAGGTCGCCGAGCTCCTGACCTACTTGCGCGACCTGCAGCGCCTGCAGGACCTGGCGGTGATCGTCGTTCATCACCTGCGCAAGAACGGCGGCGGGCGGGCGGGCCAGGCGCTGCGCGGTTCCGGAGACTTCCATGCCTGGATCGATAGCGGCCTCTACCTGCGCTACCTGCGGGATCAGTTGCTTCTGAGCGCCGAGCACCGCCATGCACCTGGGCTGGATGGGATCGAGCTGCGGCTCGTGGCCTCGGAAGCGGACACGACGCATCTCGAGATCGTCGACTCTGGCGACAATGCAGCGGTGGTTCGCCCGGAGGCAGGTTCGACGTCCGGCCGGGTCATCGAGCTGCTGGCTTCGGCGCCCAGACCACTGACGCGCGTCGAGCTGCGCAGGCGCCTGCGCATCAACAATCAGAAGCTTGGCGCTGCGCTGGAGGAGCTGCAGGAGCAATCGCGCATCTCGCGATCTCAGCAGGGATGGCTTCTGCTTGACGGGAAGGATGAGATCTCGAAGTCAATCGCGGAAGGATGAGATCCAAGTGTTCCGTTCCGGCTTCACCCTAGACGTCATCGGGAACGGAACACGGAACACCGAGCGCAATCCGGGACGAAGTCCCGTTGGTTACGCGAGTCGGAACAGGTGGGACCTTCGCCAGGACGATCCGATGTTGCGCTGTCTCTGGGGCAAGGAC
>CAYZAI010000468.1:0-2943 GCA_964476305.1 uncultured Myxococcales bacterium | reverse complement strand
GCGTCAGCGAACTGCACGGTATGAGGAATACCCGAGACGCGGAATACGCCTCCTCGCCGTCGGCGGCGTCCTTGCCGGGCGAAAGCTCCAGCGAGACCTCCGCCGCCAGGGGAAGAACATCGCCCATGGCGATCGAGTCCCAACTGTCTTGCCACTCGACGCCGTCGAAGTAGCGAACGTTGAACGAGCGAACGCCGCGGCAGACCACTTCTGTCAGCGGTTCCTGGGCCGTCGAGGCCAGGAGCCGAGGTCTGGAGGCCGCGCCCAGCACGCCGGCGGCCCTCGATGCGCTGATCTCGGATCAGTCCATCGCGCTGTTCGAGGGACTGGGCCTGATGACCCGCGAGGAGACCGAGGCCCGCCACCGCATCCGCCTCGAACTCTATGTCAAGACCGTGGGCGTGGAGCTGCGCGTGCTGCGGCGGATGCTGGCGACCGAGGTGTTGCCCGCCGCGGTGCGCTGGCAGGGGCGTTTCGCGTCCTCGCTCGGCTCGACCACATCGGCCCTGGGCAGAGACGCCGCCGGCCTCGCCGGGCAGCGGGGCCACCTCGCCGAGGTCGCGGATCTCGCCGACCGCCTCGTCGGCCACCTCGCCACCCTCGAGCGGAGCGAGGCCGATCTCGCCCGCGCCGAATCCTCCCGCGCCGCGGCCGACCTCTGCGCCGGCACCGTCCGGCCGAACATGGCCGAGGCCCGCGAGGTCGCCGACCGCCTCGAACAGCTCGTCGATCGCGCCGAGTGGTCCCTGCCGACCTATGACGAGATGCTGTCGCTGTAGGACCGGATGCGGGGGCTCGGCTGCCTCGCAGGGGCAGTCGGGATCTGCCGGTAGGCTCCTGGAGCTTCCGCCGTGTAAGTGCTATCGTTGGCCGGGTTGTCCGGAGAGCGGTCGATTCGCCGGGAGATGAATCGATGAAGAAGAGATACACCGTGATCTTGGAGAAGGACGAGCGGCAGGGAGGATACCACGTGTCCTGCCCCGGATTGCCGGGCTGCCACAGCGAGGGGGACACCGTCGAGGAGGCCCTGGCCAACATCGGCGAGGCCATCGAGGTCTACATCGAATCGCTGGTTGCCCACGGGGATCCGGTTCCGGACGCACCAGAGATCGTCGTCGCCCACGCCGAGGTCGTCCATGCCGAAGCTGCCGCCCTGCCGGCCTGAGGACGTGGTCCGTGTGGCGACGAGGATGGGGTTCTCTCTCGACCGCCAGAAGGGCAGCCACGCCGTCTATCTGCGGGACCTCGACAGGAGGAGGATCGTCGTCCCCATGCACCGCGGAGACCTGAGGACGGGCACGCTGCGAGGCCTGATATCGGACATGGGGATTACGGTGGACCGGTTCCTCGAGGTCCTGTCGGGGAGAGGCTGAGGACGCCGCGTCCGCGCCGGGCGGTCCCGGCCGACCTGCGACGAGAGGCTGAGGCTGTGAGTCCCAGCCGGGAAAAACGCGGCCGGGGCTTGCCCGGGGGCGAAACGTGAGTAGCTTGTGTGTTGACCGGGCGCCGGGATCCGTCGAAGCGACCTTCGGCGGTGCGAGGCGTGCCGGAGCAAAGGAGCAGTGATGGGCGAGAACGTCGGAAAGACAACGGACCAGACCTTCGAGAACGACGTGATAAAAAGCGATGTGCCGGTGCTCGTCGATTTCTGGGCGCCGTGGTGCGGGCCGTGCCGCATGGTGGGCCCGGTCCTCGAGGACGTGGCCGCGGCCTACGCCGGCAAGATCAAGATCATGAAGCTCAACGTCGACGAGAACCCGAAGGTCGCCACCCAATACGGCATCCGATCGATCCCGACGATCAGCCTGTTCCACAAGGGCGCCCTCAAGGAAACCGTGGTGGGCCTCCGCCCCAAGGAACACTTCACCACCTTGATCGACAAGGCCCTGGCCTAGATGAACAGCGCCTGGCTGCTCCTGGGCATCCTCGCCGCGTGGCTCGTGCTGCAGCGTTTCGTGCTGCCCCGCTTCGGGGTCTCCACGTGAATGGCCGAGGCGCGCCCGGTGCGGGCGAAGGAGCCGACCCCGCCCGCCCCGTCCCCGTGAAGCGGACCCTCCTGCCGGGTCCCGGCGGGCGAGGAACCCGATCCCGACGAGCGTCCCTGAAGAGCTGATCAGCGGCCGGTGCCGTATGGTGGCTCGCCGCCGGCGAGGCGCGCCCGGCCGATCAGCACCAGCCGGGCCAGCATCCGCCGCACCGGGTTGCTATCGTCGAGGGGGTTCGAACCTCCCGCTCCAACGCAGCCCGCCGCGGGCCCGAGGAGACAGAGGGCATCGCCGAGCAGTTCGTCCTCGGCGGCCTCGAGGACCCGGGCGGCGAACCTGTCGGCGTCGTCCCGGGGCAGCGGCGCCGGGCACGGCTCGCGGTCCGCGAAGGCATGGGCCAGGGTGTTCATCAGCAACCGGGAAGCAGCGACCTCGCCGTCGCCCACGGGTCGCCAGCCGAGCCTGCCCGCGAGCACCGAGCCGACGGCCTCGGCCTCGTCGACCAGCCGCGCGGCGCGCCGCACCTCGTCGCGGGTGCCGAAGGGCACGAGCTCGGACGACAGCAGCGCGGCCGGGGCGCACGAGAGATCCATCCCCTCGTCCAGCGGCGGCCAACGGGACGGGATCTCCCGCGACGCGGCCTCGGTCGCGGCGAAGTGGGGCGGATCTAGCAGCCCGCCGCGGCGTCCGCCCGCGATCAGCCGCCTGTCGGCCAGCACCGCCCGGGCCTTCCTCCCCAGGGGCTCGAGCAGGCCCATGGCCGCCTGGACGAAGAGCCCCGGCGCCTGGGTCAGCATCCCGTCAGCGGCTCGGGCGGCGTCGCCTTCGAAGGTGGACTCGAGCCCCAGTGTCAGCAGATCCCTGGCCCAGCGCACGCGGCGGGCGATGTCCTCGGGATCGCTGAGATCGCAGTCCGTGGCCGAGAGCAGCAGGCTCGTCATCGCGCCGATAACCGATA
>CAYZAI010000467.1:0-2954 GCA_964476305.1 uncultured Myxococcales bacterium | reverse complement strand
TCCACGTTGATGACCGTGTTCGCCGCCTGCAGGTTGAGCCCGGTGGAGCCGGCGTTCGTCGTGATGAAGACACGGCACTCGGGGTCCTTCCGGAACGCGTCGACGAGCGGCTGGCGCTGCTTCTGGGGAACGGAACCGTCAAGGCGGACGAACCGCAGCCTGTGCTTCTCGAGCAGCGGTTCGATGAGGTCGAGCATCTTCGTCCACTCCGAGAACAGGACGATCTTGCGATCCTCCTCTTCGCCGAGGCGCTCGAGGAGGCGATCGAGCTCCTCGAGCTTGCTCGAGTATCCGGGCGCCTGCTTCGTGACGAGGAAAGAGCTGTCGGCCGCCATGCGGCACTTGAGCAGCGCCTTGCGTAGGCGGAGCATGTCCATCTCGCTGAGGTACTTCTTCTTTATGATCGAGCTGACGATCCGCATCTGCCCCGCGTGGATGTCGAGCTGCTCGTCGGTCGGCGCGACCCGCACGAACTCCACCTGCCTCGGCGGCAGCTCGAGACGCACCGACTCGCGCGTGCGGCGCAGGAGCATCGGCTTCAGCCGCTCACGCAGCTCGTCGAGGTGCTTGTAGCCGAGCACCTTGCCCTTTTCGTCGACCACGCGGTGCCGGTTGAAGAACCGGAACGCGGGGCCGAGGCGGTGCTCATCGACGAACTCCGCGATGGAGAACAGATCGTCCAGGCGGTTCTCGAGCGGCGTCCCGGTGAGCACGAGCGCTAACCTCGACTTCAGCCCCTTGACGACGCGGCTGGTCTTCGCCTCCCAGTTCTTGATGCGCTGTCCCTCGTCGAGGATGATGAGATCCCACTTCGCCGTCTCGATCACTTCTATGTCTCTCAACACCTGCTCGTAGTTGCAGATCGTGAAGAACGCACCGCCCGCGTACATGGCCGCGCGCTCCTCGGCCTTGCCCACGACGACGTCGGCGCTTCGTGACGAGAACCTCCGCGCCTCGTTGCGCCACTGCGCCTTGAGCGACGCCGGGCACACGACGAGCACGCGCTCGACCACGCCTTCCCGCGCGAGGAGCTCCGCGAGCGCTACGCCCTGGATCGTCTTGCCGAGGCCCATGTCGTCCGCGAGCACCGCGCGGCCCGCTCCCGCCGCGAAAGCCACGCCGTCGAGTTGGTACGGCAGGAGCTCGGCCTTCAGCAATCCCCGGCGCAGGGGGTGCGAGGCCGGATCGCGGCGGATCTCGGCGGCCAGGCGCTCGAGCCGATCCCGGGCGAGGCGCTGCCCCATGAACTCCTCGGCGTCGGGGTGGATGACGACCTCGCTGCCGATGGCCTCGATGCCCTCGACGGCCGCGAGAAGCTCGCGGACGTCCTCGATCGGGCCGTCCAGGAAAGGCCTCGCCAGGGCCAGGACCTCGGCGGGAGCGCGATCCGGTGCCAGCAGGCGCAGCTCCGGCGGCCCCGTGTACCGGAGGTGCACGGTGAAGTGCGTCCTGATGTACGGGATGCTCCGGACCCCGGCCGGGAACCGGCGGCGCATCTTGGTTGCAACGTGGATGATGTGCTTGCATGTGCCCAGGGTGTTCTTTCGGAAGTCCGGGCACGAGCAGTACGATTCGCCCGGTTCCCACCCGCGCAGCGCCACCCGGTACGTCCGGCCCGAGGCCCGGTTGGTCACCAGGTAGTCTGTCCACAGCACGCCGGACGCAACCGGGGAGACAGCCATCGGTTCCTTCGCGGCCCGCTCCGCGCGCTCGGCGATCGCCAGCCGCACGAGATCCTCCTCGGGCAGACTCTCTACCGGTACGCGCTCCGGTGGCGGCGCGGCGAGCCCCAGCGCCGTCTTCTCCTCGAGCACGAGCGACAGCGCTGCGCCGAGGTGCTCACAGGGAGCTGTGCCACAAGCGCTGCACGAAAGCGCGAGCCTCGACCGCGCGGCCTTCGAAAGCGAGATCTCGGCAACGCAACCGCTTTCGAGGGAGACGCGAAACCGCAAATCGTCGAGCTGCACCTGCTCGGTGATGTCGATCTCATAGGCACCGCCGCTCCTGATGAGCGCCGCTCCCTCCTCGCCGAGCAGCTTGCACGCCGAGGAGAACGTCAATCGCGACAACCTGTCCCTGAGCGTGAGCTCTGAGCTCTTCTTGATTCTTCCTGTCATTCCATCCACCTCCTCCCGAGATCGAAAAACGAAGAGGCGCCTGCGTCGACGATTGTCGCCCGCGACATTGGTGGTGTGACCGGGAGCGGAGGAAGTGTCTGCGCGGTCGACGATCTCGATTTCCGGCTCACGTGCAGCTCGTCGAGAAATATCACAATGAAAACGAGCGCTTACCCTTCGTCCGCTGCCGCGATCCCAATGCGGGGCAGCGGGTGGAACTAAGAAAACCCCAGTAATATCAACTAGTTACTCCGTAAGGAACCCGTGCCACGGACACGGAGCCAGCTGCCGAGCACCCACTCTCTGCCACAGGTACTACGGGAAGACAAACAGGAAATCGCCAGAGAGAGGATCAAGCGCCGATATCGCGTGACCATGTGCCCTCGTGTCGATTCGTGAGGTTAACAGTTTGGGAACGATCCGGACCCGTCCGCGCGGGGGGACCAGTGGCTGCCGGACGGGATGATCCGCGCGGTCGGCCTGGTGATCGATCTGTTGGTCGTCCCCGAGCGGGAGTGTTATCGGGCACCTGGAGGGGCAGACTCACACCTCTATCCGAGGTCGGCACGACCGTGGCAACCAAGCTCGACCACCTGCTCCACCACGGACACGTCCTCGAGTACTACTCCCGCCGCTCGTGCACCGGAAATGCCTGCTTGAAACAGGAGGGCGCAAGGAAGTAGAACCCGATCAGGTTCCGGCTCGACTGGCAGCTTCTGACCCGTCGATCACTGGCCGCCTGTCATGGTCGATTGCGTCACCTCGAAGTGACAGATCCGCGGTCGGGTGGTGTTCTTACTCACGGAGTGAGGAGCCGCGGCTTTGGCGATCGACATC
>CAYZAI010000466.1:0-2957 GCA_964476305.1 uncultured Myxococcales bacterium | reverse complement strand
GGCAAGTTTCGATCGGCGAAAACCGACATCGGGGTTGAGTTTTTCGGTATTTCTGAACAGGGCTTCGCGTCCGCCAGGGGGTATCCGTCGTCCCTGCACCGGTCCGCCGTCCGTGTTGACTTCCGGGTCGGCCTCGACGCAAGCTCGATCCGATGAAACGCTCCAAGCGTGAGAAGAGGCCCGAGGCGTCGCCACCCCTCGCGCGGTTCCAGGGATTCGTCGCCCGCCGCGAGGTCGCCATCGTCGCCGCCATCGCGGTCCTGGCCCTGCTGCTGCGCGGGCTGCACCTCTGGCAGGCCGCGGTGCATGACCCGTTCTTCTTCCTTCCCGCCGTGGATCCCAAGGTCTACCACGAGTGGGCGACCCGCATCGCCGAAGGCGACTGGCTCGGCGACCAGGTCTTCTTCCTCAGCCCGCTCTACCCCTACTTCCTGGGCGCGATCTACTGGGTCGCCGGGCCGAGCCTGCTCGCCGCCAAGATCGTCCAGGCCGTGCTCAGCGCGGGGTGCTGCCTGATGATCCACCTGATCGGCCGCCGGGTCTTCGGCGCGCTGGCCGGAGCCATCGCCGCCCTGCTGTGGGCGGTCTACCCCCTGTCCATCTTCTACGACACCGAGCTCCTCGTCGCCTCGATCCAGACCCCGCTCAACCTCGCGGCCGTGCTGCTCCTGCTTCGAGCCGAGAGCACCGGCGCACGCCGTCACTGGCTCGCCGCGGGCGTGCTGCTCGGGCTGTCGATCCTCGCACGGCCCAACACGCTGCTGCTGGCCGTCCTGGTCGTCCCCTGGGCGGTCTTCGCCCTGCGCGACCGCTTCTCCCGTGGGGCCATCGCCCTGCGCATCGCCATCGTCGCCGGCGGTGCGGCGATGATGGTGCTGCCGGTCACCTGGAGAAATTTCGCCGTCGGAGACGATCTCGTGCTGGTCAGCTCCCAGAGCGGCGTCAACCTCTACATCGGCAACGGCCCAGGCGCCAACGGCACGTTCCGCGTGCCCAAGGAGTTCCTCTCGACGCGAGCCGACGATCCGATCCAGCAGCAGCAGGCCTACCGCGAGCAAGCCGAGCGCGCCCTGGGGCGATCGCTGAAGCCGTCCGAGATCTCGGGCTACTGGTCGGACCGCACCCTCGAGCACGTTGCCGATCACCCGGGCGACACGGTGCTCCTGCTGTTGCGCAAGACCGGGATGTTCCTCAACTTCTACGAGCCCGGCAACAGCCGCGACTACCCTTCCTCTCGCCGCTTCTCCGGGATCCTCGAGCTGCCCCTGCCCGACTTCTCGATCCTCGGCCCCCTGGGCCTGCTGGGCATGATCGTCTTCTTGCGGGCCTTCCGCCGCGCGTTCCTGCTCTACGCGATGGTTGCGGTCTACGCCGCCTCCCTGGTGCTGTTCTTCGTGCTGGCCCACTACCGGATGCCGGTCACGCCGTTCTTCGCCCTGTTCGCCGGCGGGGGGATCGCCTGGCTGCTCGAGGCCCTGGCCGGACGGCGGCTCCGCGCGCTCCTGCTCGGCCTGGCGCTGCTCGCGGGCTCCGCATGGATCGTCCACCTCGATCTCTACCGCCCCGCCGAGTCCCGGTTCATGGTGGAGTACAACCTGGCGAACCGCTTCCGCATGCTCGGCCGCCGCCAGGAGGCCATCGACGCCTATCGCCGCTCCATCGAGCTGCAGCCGAACTACATCTCGTCCCACCACAACCTGGCGATGTACTGCGGCGAGGAGCCTCGGGATCTGGCGTGCGCCGAGCGCGAGTGGAGGGCCGTGCTGGACATCGCCCGCGCCCACGGCGACGCCGAGTACGTCAAGCGCGCCGAGCACTTCCTGCGGGCCATCGCGCAGACGAAAGGCCGCCGATGATCTACTGCCCACACTGCAAACGCCCATCTGCCCGGGAGACGGGTGCCTGCCCGCACTGCGGCCAGAGCCTCGTTTCGGGCGCGCCACAGCCGGGCGAAGAGCGACCCGCCGACAGCGAGCGGGAGAGCCCCGTTTTCGGCGGCACGAGCTTCGACCTCGACGACGAGGGGGGGCCTCTCGAGCTCGACCGCGATTCCCTCCCTCCACTCGCGCCCGCCGCCGCGATTCCCACAGCCCTCCCGGTTGCGGCGCCGACCGCGGCCGGGATCGACCCCGCCGCGCCACCGATGACAGACGACCGCGCCGAGGTGCTGCGGATCGCCGGCTTCGGCTCGCCCGGCCCGGGACCGCTCGACGCGGTCTCCTACGGCCTGAGGGTCCGCTCGCGGCTCGCCGCTCTTCGGGCCGAACGGTCCGCCGCCGCGCGGGAGGCTTCGACGGCCGCGACGGTGCTGGCTGAGCGGCTTGCCGACCTCGGCCGCCGGGCGGACGGGCCTGCCCTCGCGGCCGAACCCCACCTGGAGCGGCTTTTCGACGCCGCCAGGCGCGAGCAGAGCGGCAGCGAAGGCGTGGCGATGCGCCGCGACGGTCTGGCCGAGGATCACCGATCCGCCAAGGCCGCGCTGGTCGAGAGGCGCGGCGGGATCGAGCGCGAGGCCGAGCCGATTCGCGAGGAGGAGCACGAGGCCCAGGCGGCGCTGGCCCGGCTCGAGACCGACCAGCGCCGGGCCGAGAGCCGGGTCAAGCGCCTGCAGATCGAGTTGCGCAACGTTCGCGAGGTCATCGCGAGGCGCCAGCAGGAGTTCGCGGCTCCGCAGAGGACCGCCGACGAGAAGCGTCGACTGCTCTCGGAAATCGCCGAGCAGGACAGGAAGCAACCCGGCCTGGAGGCGCAGCTCGAGGAGCAGCGGGAGGGGGCGCTGGCCCTGGTCACCCCGGTCTCCGAGGCCATGGCCCGGCTGGCGGCGATCCGCGAGCGACTGGGCGGAGCGCTGGCCGGGATCGCCGCGATCGACCGCGAGCTGCGCGAGCTGGACCACCGGTTCGAGGACGACCGCGCCCGGCTGGCGGCCGAGCTGACGGGCGGCGAGACCCGCGCCC
>CAYZAI010000465.1:0-2978 GCA_964476305.1 uncultured Myxococcales bacterium | reverse complement strand
CCCATGAAGGTGTCCGCCTCGAACGGGACGTGCCCGCAGAGCATCTCGTACATGATGATGCCCAGCGCGTAGATATCCGTCCGCGCGTCGACGCCGGTGCCCGCGGCCTGCTCGGGGGACATGTACTGCGGCGTGCCGAAGATCATCCCGGTCTTGGTCAACCGCTTGCCGGTCTCACCGCTCGCCACCTTGGCGATGCCGAAATCCAGAACCTTCACGAAATCGGATACAGCGCCCTTCTTCACCAGGAAGATGTTGTCGGGCTTGAGGTCCCGGTGGACGATGTCCGAGCTGTGGGCGGCGGCGAGCGCCTCGCAGCACTGGACTATCACGTCGAGGACCCGCTCGACCGGCATCTGGGGGTTCTCCTCGATGACATCGTGCAGCGCCTTGCCGTCGAGGAACTCCATCACGAAGTAGGCGGCCCCGTCCGGCAGCTGCCCGAAGTCCGTGATCTGGATGATGTGGTCGTTGCCGATGGCGGCCGCGGCCCTCGCCTCCTGGATGAAGCGCTCGGCCACCTCGCCCTCACCGGAGAGCTCTCCGCGCAGCACCTTGAGCGCGCAGCGGTTGCCGATCATGGCGTGGGTGGCCAAGTAGACCATGCCCATGCCGCCCTCGCCGATCTTCCGATCTATCTGGTAGCGACCGTCGACAGTGGTGCCCACCAGCGGATCGCCGATCTTGTCCTGTTCCATCTCCTGGAGGGTGGCGCCGTCGTTGGGACAGAACTCCTCGTTGCCGAGGAACCGCTTGCCGCATTTCGGACAGGCTTTCATCCTTGCACCACCTGGGGCCGTCAGCCCTCGTTGGGAATCGCGATCGTCGGTTCGCGTATTTGTAGAACGTTCAGTCCCGCATATTGTATTTCTACGGGCGAGAAACGCAACTGATCTGTCATTGGGAGAGAAATTCGATCGCGATGTCGCCTCCGAGAGAAGACAGCACCACGTCCCGCGCGGCCACCTGATCCCCACCGGTGACGAGCACCGAACCGTCCGCGCCGTGGGCCACATCCGCGTCGAGATCCTGATCCACGGTCACCTCGCCGCCTTCCGGCCAGCAGAGGATGTGAAAATCCCGCTGTTCGAGGAGAAGAAGGATCCGGCCCCCGGCGGTGCTCCCGCGAATCGGCTCGCCACCCTGCCCCCGGGAGCGGATCTCGAGCGCCCGCCCGGCCCGCGCTTCCACGCTTCCCCCGGCATCGACCTCGATCTTCCCACGCGGCGCGCGCAGGAGCACCGCGCCGGGCCCGGCGCCCTCGGCCGCGATGTCCCCGTCGGGCGTGGCGAGGTCGAGGCTTCCGCGCAATCCGCTGGTCGCGATATCGCCGCCGTCGAGGTGGGCAAGTATAGCGACCTCGGCGGGCGCGTCCGAGACGCGGTCCAGCTCCAGGTCCACGAGCCCCAGCAGGTCGAGGGGAGGATCGAAGACAGTCATCATCGCCCCGTCCCCCACCCGCCGCGACAACCGCGCCTCGCCCAGGTTGTCGAGCGCGGCCGCCCTGGTGGCACCTGCGGCCCAGGCCGTTCCGCGGGCCACGAAAGCCGAGTCGCCGGCGGCCCTGAGATCGAGCCCGCCAACCAGGCCGCGGATCTCGACCCGCGTCAGCCCTTCGAGGGCGAAGGCCTCGTCATAGGCTGCCTGCTCCTGGAACGAAACGGTGCACCCCCCCACGGCGAGCGCGGCCAGCGCGACCCGGATCCCTAGAGGTACCATGTCAGTCCTCCCGTGTACTCCGCGGCGAAGGACTCGTCCGGCTGGACCAGCCCCCCGAGCCGGCGCCTCGTCCCGATGCTCGCGCCGGCCCGCAGCCCGAAGTCCAGGGACCACGAGCGGGCCGGGAAGAAGTGGATCCCCCCGGCGAGGTGGGGGAACACCGACCAGCCGACGCGGCGCGACGGGTCGTCCCGCCCGAGATCGGCGCCGACGCCGGACCGCTCGACGTGGACCTGAAAGACCCCGCCTGCGGCCAACGACAGGGCGACCTGCCGCGTGACGAGCGCGCGCCAACGCAGCTCCGGCCCGAGCTGGACGGTGGAGACCCTGCCGTCGTCGACCACCATCAGGTCGCGCAGCCCGATGACCCAGTTCGGGTGGACCGCGAAGCCCGCGCCGAAACCGCCACCGAAGCCCACCCCGACGTCACCCCGCGGCCCAGGGCCGAGGGACGGTGCCAGGGCGAACCCGAGATCGAAGCGCAGACTCCCGAAGTCGGGCGCCCCCGGACCCCCGCGGCTCACCGAGTAGAAGGCGTCGATGGCAGAGAAGGCATAGAGGTAGAATGCCGCATAGCCGAGTGCCGTGGCCCCACCGAGGCCCGCCGCCCTTCCCGCATCGCTCCCGATCCGGTCCAGGTTCAGAGCCAGGGCCACGGCGCCGCCGGCAGCCGCTG
Source organism: uncultured Myxococcales bacterium (assembly GCA_964476305.1). Lineage (GTDB taxonomy): Bacteria > Myxococcota_A > Polyangia > JAAYKL01 > JAAYKL01 > CAYZAI01. The sequence continues at coordinate 583 of CAYZAI010000465.1, read as the reverse complement.
CGAACCCGCCGAGCAGGGCGCCGCCACGGACGTACTCCCCGTTCACGATCTGAGGGACGCCTGGCCCGGTCAGGGAGACGCCGAGCGCCGCCGGGGGCGACAGCCTGACCCCCTCGAGCCGGGCGAATGATCCGCTGTCGTCGTATCCGGGCGCCTCGGGATCGAAATCCTCGCCATCATCATCCTCGCCAGTCACGTCATCCCCGGCTGGCGGAGGGATTCCCGCTCCCCCGGTGGCGCCCCAGGCCGCTCCGCCGCCCAGGGGGATATCCCCGTCGAGGGCGGGAGCGGCCGCGGCGGGCGAGCCCTTGCGTACGACCTCGCTCAGCGGCCGCCAGCGGAAATCGCCGGATCCAAGGGTGCGGGTTACCCCATCCCCCAGCTCGAACTCCGCCACGTGGAGCCCCTCCGCCGAACGCCAGCGCACCTCGTAGCGACCAGGGGCGAGAGCCAGGACCATGGGCTCGCCGCCGCGCTTCACGACCTCGGCCTCGATCCGACCGCCCGCTCCGAGGAACAGCACGGTGCCCGAGATGGCGGGCTCGAGCTCGAGGTGGGCGCGGCCGAGCCGGATCGCGGTCAG
>CAYZAI010000464.1:0-2980 GCA_964476305.1 uncultured Myxococcales bacterium | reverse complement strand
AGAAAATGGGTTAAAGTGGGTCCGGCAGGATTTGAACCTGCGACCTGGCGGATAAAGGCTTTATTCCAGCCAGGCTATAATTCAATGTATATATTTAAGGAAGAGCAGAGCTGCGTGAATCCCAGAATACACTGGAGCGAGCATTAAGTGGTATTTTGCAGGTCTCCTGGTAAAAATTGCTCCTTTATCAATCGTCTATACAATGGTAATTTACTTTTACCATGTGTTGCTCGAGTGATTAATCGGTATCCCTCCGAGTATGTGAATACGTAAGTTCGATATAACGGATCAAGTGCAAAATTTATAGATCGTTCAGCACTCTCAAGGTCAACTAGTCCATATGTTTGTACATAGTCTATTGCTTCATTTTTAGCTATAGCTCCAGAATGCAACATGATTGCAGCATTATTTCTGCACTTTACTAGGTCCAGATATGCTTTATCTCGATGATAAAGTTCCATCGGTTTACTAGTGGGTAAATTTAGATCTGGGATGAGGACAGACGATATCCATTCATAAATTTCTATATTTGGAGAGATGATTTCGATCCCTGTATTAGCTAATCCCTCGGAAATTATTGCTTTGGGTGAAAATAACAAATAACAGGCTTCTTCTGCATAACCCTTTTCGTTATATAGATTATTCTCTTTTGTTTGAAATTCCGTGTGATGCCCGGGAAAAGTTTCATGAATAAGAACTGCTGTAAGTAATAATGGATTCCAATCAATGTCAAGATTAATTTTTATTAATGAGCGAAAATTTCCAAGATAATGACAATCCATAAGCCATGATTCATCATTTACATATTCAATTTCTACAGATTCATTGGGTGTGTACTGAAAAATTTTCCTGGATCGATGTCGGATTTCTTTTAAGATCATCTCCACGGCCCGAGGAATTTCCTTAGGTGGAATCTTTTGTTCGAGGTTTCTTTTAATTATTCGTTCAGCTATGGGACCTTTCCCTGGGATCTGATCGTCAAGTGTTTTATGCACATTAAGAAAAATATCTTCGTCGATTAATTCCGGGGAAATACTGAATAAACCCTCCACTTCTTCCAGATAATCAAACTTCTCACCATTGAGCTTGTTGATTAAAAATCCCATTGCATTGACAATTCCAATCAGATATTTATAGCGACTTGGATCTTTAGTTGGAATTATTTCTTCAAGCTCAAGATGATATTTATAGAGCTGTTGAGGGGAAAGTGCGTGCGTAGATCCGATTTCTGTTTTTATGTCTTCAGGACCAAAATATGAATCCACATAACCTTTTATATGTTTGTTGATTTCTAAACTCAGTCTAAGAAAAGATTGCCCGAAATCATCAACTTTTTTCATGTTTGTTTCTCGATAAAATCAATAAATCAATAATTTTTTAGGAATCACTCGTAACCTGGCGAATAAATGTATTCTTCCATTAAGAATATATTATTAATTAAATAATAAAGAGCCCATACTATTCATAAACAAATATTTGAATCCAAATTATAGATCGAACGCCCACTCTCCATTACGCATAACGGGCTCTTTCATGCCATTCTCTGTAAGCCCTTCAACATCCATTTCACCTGATCCAATCATAAAATCAATATGATCAAGACTGGAATTTCCTCCCGCCTCTGCAAATTCAGTTTCTGACATAGATACTCCACCTTCAACACAGGATTTATAGGCCCGACCTAGGGCGATATGATTGGATGCGTTCTCATCTATCAGGATACTATAAAATAACCTTCCAGTTTGAGAGATGGGTGAGCTGTGGGGAACCAGGGCTACTTCCCCTAGCCTGAGCATGCCTTCATCGGTTTCCAGTAGTTTATGTAATCTGTCCTCACCTTTCTTTGCAGTCGCTTTAATTAACTTTCCCTCTGAAAATGTAAAGACGATATTTTCAATCAATCCGCCACCTATACTGAGGGGTTTAGTCGTTGAGACAAATCCCTCTGTTTTATCTTTATGCGGCATAGTAAAAATTTCTTCAGTTGGAATATTTGCTATGTACTCAATACCGCTTTCAGAAACCATCCGAGCAGATTCCCAGACATGTCCTTTAGGTAAGCCAATTGAAAGATCTGTTCCGGGTCCAGTAAATATCAACTCGGTGTAACGTTTTTTGTTAAGAATATCACTTCGTGCGGCAAGGTTGTCGATGTGATCATTCCAAGCTGATACAGGATCAGATTCTTTTATACGACATATGTCAAAGATGGTCTCCCAGGATATGTCGTTTCTACTTTCATCAGGAATATCAGAGAAGACTTTTTCGGACCAACCCGTAACGGGTCCTGCAGCAATAGCAAAATTCATAGCATTCTTAATTCGTAAATCAATTATTGGTTTCATATTTTTTAAAGTCGTTCGGAAGAAAGTTGCTACCAGTTCAGAGTCTTGCTCACGCAGCAACTCGGGAATCCCAGATGCAAAGATTAAAATTGCATCACCTGATTTTGCAAAATCGAGGGCTCCGTCAGTTCGCCAAACCGGAAATTCATTAAAGGAATCCCGCGGTGCATGCTGAAATCGGATTAATTTCGTTTGATCATCATTCCACATCACCTCCACTAATCTTGCCCCAGATTTATATGCTTGGGTTACAACTAATCTTACGAGGGGAGCCAGCTCAATAGGGGTTCCAAGAATTGCATAGAAGGGCATTCCGATTAGCAAACGTTGTCCAGGTTGTAGATTAAGACCAACTTTGATAATTACTTCAGCGTACTTTTCCAGATTCTTTTCAAAGGATGAAGACATCGTTAGATCTCCTTGAATATATTTACCCGATTCACTTATGATAACTACTCTTATCATAGCTTAAAAAGAAACCATATTCCCTACAGGATACTAGCCTGCGACCTGCGGGTTATGAGTTCGATTCCTATTCGGTATATGTTTTAGAGATGTTTTTAGGGGTGAATTTAGAGGGAAAGGTGGGCCCGGCAGGATTCGAACCTGCGACCTGGCGGTTATGAGCCGCTCGC
>CAYZAI010000463.1:0-3007 GCA_964476305.1 uncultured Myxococcales bacterium | reverse complement strand
GATAGGGGGAATGGCGGTGGTTGCTATCGGCGAAGCCCGAACGACCGCGGACGTGGATGTGGTGGCCTTCCTTTCCGACGAGGAAGGCGAACAGCTCATCCAGAAGGCACGGAACCTGGGATTCGAGGTCGACCCCGACATCGAGCTCGAGCGTCTACGCACGACGGGCACGCTCCGAGTCCGTCGTGGCCCTTTCCAGCTCGACATCATCCTTGCCTCGCTCCCGTTCGAGGAAGAGGCGTACCGGCGCGCGAGCCGCCACCGCATCTTCGGCTGTCCCGTCCTGCTGCCCAGTCCAGAAGACTTGATACTGTTCAAAGGTAACCGTTCAGCCGAGGCCCGGTAGAAGGGGAAGACGGACTCGGCCAGAATCCTGCGCGTGGGCATGAGCAAGCGGGCTAAGCGACGAGGGCGAGAATTCTGGGCAGGAGTGGTGGCGGAGTACGAAGGGTCGGGACAGAGCCACGACGGGTTCTGCCTGTCGCGGGGTCTGGAGGTGGGCACGTTTCGCCGCTGGCTGTATCGGCTGCGCCGAAAAGGGAGCGGCAGGCGCAAGGGGCCGGTGCTTCAGTTCCTTCCGTTGGTGCCGTCATCGACGTCGTCTGGCCCGGTCAGGGTCCGTGTCGGCGAGGTCGAGCTGAGCTTCGTGCAGCTACCCGCTGCAAGCTACCTGGCAGAGCTACTCCGACTGATGGACCGGTAGGGGATGCTGGGACTGAGCTCCGACTGATGGACCGGTAGAGGATGCTCGGACTGCCCGACACCCGTCGCATTCTGCTGTTCACCGGCGCCACGGACATGCGCAAGGGATTCGACGGACTGGCAGCGCTGGTGATGGCGGCTGGCGAAGACGTCTACAGCGGGGACCTGTACGTGTTCATCTCGCGTCGCCGCAACCGGGCAAAAGTCCTGTGGTTTCAGAAGGGAGGGCTGATCTTGTGGTACCGGCGCCTGGACAAAGGGCGGTTCAAGATCCACCTGCCCGACGCCGGCGACCGGGCGGAGATCGATGCTACTGAGCTGACGATGCTCCTCGATGGGATCGACTTCGGGCGAGTGAACAGGCCTCGTCACTGGAAGCCCGCCGCGTAGAGAAAAAAGTTCAGAAAGGGGATCGACAAACGGGATCGATCATGATCTACGTTTCTCGATGACGCCCGAGGAGCTCGACCAACTGCAGAGCGAGCTGGACCCCGCCGCTCGGTTCGTTGTGGCGTTGCTACGCGAAGAGAACGCCAAGCTCCGTGAACAGCTTGCCGTCAGCATCAGGCAGCTGGAGGCAAACGTCGAACAGATCGCCAGGCTCACCGAGCAACTGGAGGACTTCAAGCGACGGCTATTCGGCAGGCGCTCCGAGCGAATTCCGACGGTAGCCGAAGAGCTTCGCCGGGAGGTGGCGCCCGACGAATTGACCGTCGACGGCGAACCGATGCCATCGGACCCTGAGCAGCGCGAGAAGGAGAAGCGGCGCAAGGCACGACGCAACAGTGAGCCAGCACGGCAGCGCAGGCGCAAGCAACGCAAAGACATCCCCGTGGTGATGGAAGCCTGCAACGTCGATCCCGATGAGCTGCCCGAGGGGTACACGCTGGACGACTTTCGAGTGCTGGGTGATGGGAAGCTCGTCAAACGCATCGAACACGTACGCGAGCATCTGATCATCCAACACTTCGTTCTGCAGACGCTGGCATCCAAGGATGGCAAACATTACGTCACCGCGACGCCGCCCCCAGGTGTCGTTGATGGCGGACACTACGGGCCGGGACTGCATGCACACGTGGCGGTTAGTCGTTGCGACGACACGACTCCGCTGTACCGTAGCGAGCGAGCTCTGGAGCGCGCGGGGTATCCTGTGGCACGCAGCACGCTGTGCGCTCTGTTCCACAGAACAGCGGAGCAGCTCGCCCTCATCTACGAGGAGATGAAGCGTGTGGTGCGTCGCGGGCGCTACGTGAACGCGGACGAGACGACTCAGCGCATCCTCGCCCCAGAAGAATGCTTCAAAGGATGGATGTGGACGATCCTGTCTCGCCAGGCGATCGTCTATCACTACAGCGACCACCGCGACAGCGAGACCGCCAAGGAGCTACTGGGCGGCACTACCGGAAACCTGACGAGCGACGGCTACAGCGCCTACAGCTGCCTCAGCGATAAGGAGGCCTTTCGCAACCGCAGTGGCTGTTGGGGGCATTATCCCGAGCTCGACGTTATCTGGAGTGGGGGCAAGGTTGGTGCAACTGCGCCGATGTGCGAGGCATGCGCTCGGTCCCGCACTCAAGATAATGCCGCGTGAATAGCGGCAGGGCGAGGTGCGTCTCAAGGACGTGGCGCGGAGGCTTCCGACTCTGGTTCCTCGGGATGCGTGCGAGCGCCAGGTGATCCAACTCTGGCGGGCGAGCAGCATCGGGGATGGGACGATCAGTGTCTACCTCGTCTGGGTACGGAGATTTCGGTCCCGTTGCGGTACGGACGGGCTCGACGAGTTCGAGATGCTGACGCTCGCCCACGCGAGGAAATTCGCGAGGGCCTACGTTGGACCACGCCGGGGGCGCCGAGTTAGCGAATCCAGTCGGCATTGTGCCTGCAATGCCCTGCACGCGTGGTCATGCGCATTGGCGCGGCTGGGAAAAGCGGTCCCGCGATGGGTTGCTCCATCGGCACCACGGCGATGGCCGCCGCTGCTCGAGGCATACGGCCAGTACCGTCGCGCGCATCGCGGGGTCGCCGATGCCACGCTCGCGAGAGACATGGGGGTGGCTGATGAGTTCGTTCGGTATCTCCGCTCTCATGGCAGGCGCGTGCCTGGAATTCGCGTCAAGGACATCGACGGCTATACTGATGGGCTGTCCGCGCGACTCGGGCGCAGGACCGTGGCGGGACTGTGCAGCTCGCTACGTTGCTTCTTGCGCTTCCTGCATAGCACTGGTCGGCTCCGTTGCGATCTCGCGCGATGCGTTGTTGCCCCGCGCTTTCGAGCAGACGAGCGGCCGCCACGAGCACTCCCTTG
>CAYZAI010000462.1:0-3011 GCA_964476305.1 uncultured Myxococcales bacterium | reverse complement strand
TGCTGAACTTCGTCGCCTCGATCTTCGCCCGCGGGGATGCGCGAAGTGAGCCTTAGGATCCACCAGGATCACGCCCGGTTCCGCCAGATCGTGAAGGGCCGGGTGCGCGAGGAGCTTCGCCGCTACATCTCCCGCGGCGAGCTGATCGGCAAGGAGGGCGGCCGGATCGTTTCGATCCCGGTTCCCCAGATCGACATCCCGAGGCTTCGCCACGGCGAACGCCAGCAGGGCGGTGTGGGCCAGGGCGAGGGCGAGGAGGGCGACCCGCTCTCGGCGGAGGACGGCCAGCCGGGTCCTGGCGAGGCCGGCGACCAGGAGGGCCAGCACATCCTCGAGGTGGACGTCACGATCGAGGAGCTGGCCCAGATCCTCGGCGAGGAGCTCGAGCTGCCGGACATCCAGGACAAGGGCAAGGACCGCGTGGTCTCCACCGTGGACCGCTACGTCGGCATCCGGCGGGTGGGCCCCGAGACCCTGCGCCACGTGAAGCGCACCTTCCGCGAGGCGCTGAAGAGGCAGATCGCCTCGGGCACCTACGACCCGAAGCGGCCGGTGATCATCCCCGTCCGCGAGGACAAGCGCTTCCGCTCCTGGCGCACCGAGGAGAAGCGCGAGGCCAACGCGGCAATCATCTACATGATGGACGTCTCGGGCTCGATGGGCGAGGAGCAGAAGGAGATCGTGCGCATCGAATCGTTCTGGATCGATGCCTGGCTCAAGGTCCAGTACCAGGGACTGGAAACACGCTTCATCATCCACGATGCGGTGGCCCGCGAGGTCGATCGCGAGACGTTCTTCACCACCCGCGAGTCCGGCGGCACGATGATCTCGTCCGCCTACAAGCTCTGCGCCGAGATCATCGATCGCGACTATCCGGCAGCCGAGTGGAACATCTACCCGTTCCACTTTTCGGACGGCGACAACTGGTCGAGTGACGACACGCGGGTCAGCCTCGACGTGCTCGAAGAGAGGCTGGTCCCGGTCTCGAACATGTTCGCCTACGGGCAGGTGCACAGCCCATACGGCTCGGGGCAGTTCATCAAGGACCTCGCGGAGCGCTTCCAGGAGGATGAGGTCGTGGTGACCTCCGAGATCGCCGATCGGGACGGAATCGTCGATTCGATCAAGACCTTCCTGGGCAAGGGGCGGTGAGCGAATGACGGTCCAGGGAATGAGGTTCACTGGGGGGCTGCCGCGCTACCTGCGGGAGATCCAAGCCGAGATCGAGGGCTACGCCAAGGCCGCGGGCCTCGACTTCTACAAGACCTTCTTCGAGGTCGTGAACTACGACGAGATGAACGAGATCGCCGCCTTCGGTGGTTTCCCCACCCGCTACCCCCATTGGCGCTTCGGCATGGAGTACGAGCGGCTCAAGAAGTCCAGCACCTATGGGCTGTCCCGGATTTACGAGCTCGTGATCAACAACGACCCATGCACGGCCTACCTGCTCGAGGGCAACTCCACCGTCGACCAGAAGCTGGTGATGGCTCACGTCTTCGCCCACTGCGACTTCTTCAAGAACAACGAGTGGTTCGCCAACACCAATCGCAAGATGATCGACGAGATGGCGAACCACGGGGCCCGGGTCCGGGGCTACATCGACCGCTACGGGATCGAGCGGGTCGAGCGCTTCATCGAACGCTGCCTGTCCATCGACAACCTGATCGACGTCCACAACCCGCCGCGGGCCCGTTACGATGGCGACCCGGACGGGAATGGAACCAGGGAAGATGCCGATCAGGATGTGCTCGGGCCTGGAGACGTGCCGCGAATCAAGGCCAAGCCCTACATGGAGAGCTACATCAACCCGCCGTCGTTCCTCGATGAGCAGCGCCGACGCCAGACAGAGGAGGCCGAGCGGGTGGGCCGCTTCCCGCCGGAGCCCGAACGAGACGTGATGGGCTTTCTGATGCTCCACGCCCCGCTCAAGCCATGGGAGACGGGTCTGCTCGAGATCATCCGCGAGGAGGCCTACTACTTCGCACCCCAGGGCCAGACCAAGATCATGAACGAGGGCTGGGCGACCTACTGGCACTCTCGAATCATGACCGAAAGAGCCCTCGACGCCTCGGAGATCGTCGACTACGCCGATCACGCGTCGATGGTCACGGCGACCTCCGGCAACCGGCTCAACCCTTACAAGCTGGGGGTCGAGCTCTACCGCCACATCCGCGAGCGCTGGGACAAGGGGCGCTTCGGCAGGGCGTGGGACGAGTGCGACGACCTGGATGCCCGCACGGACTGGGACACCGGAGCCGGGATCGGCCGGCAGAAGATCTTCCAGGTCCGCAGGATCCACAACGACCTGACCTTCATCGACGAGTTCCTGACCCACGATTTCGTTCGTGAGCAGCGCCTCTTCGCCTTCGGCTACAACGAACATCACCGGCGCTACGAAATCGAGTCGCGTCAGTTCGACGAGGTCAAGCAAAGACTTCTCGCACAGCTCACGAACAGCGGCCATCCGCTGATCCGCGTGTTGGACGCCAACTCCGGAAACCGCGGCGAGCTCGTTCTCGATCATCAGCACGAGGGCATCGATCTGGACCCGGGCTACACCCAGGCCGTGCTGCAGAACGTCTTCGCCCTCTGGAACCGTCCCGTGGCGATCCGGACCCGGGCCGGCGACAAGCCGATCCTCGCCCGCTTCGACGGGCAGGAGTTCGCCGAGACCGAGATCTGAGGCCGGGAGAACAGGGAGAACGACATGAAAACAACCATCGTCTGGCTCGGCCTCGCGCTGGTGGTCACCGCCTGCGGTGAGGAGATCGGTCCTGTGGGGACCAAGAAAGACGCTGCTCCGGACGCGGGCACCGACGCCGACACGGATGCCGATACCGACTCGGACTCGGATGCCGATACCGACACAGATACAGATACGGATACCGATACCGACACAGATACCGACACAGATACCGACACGGACACCGACGCTGACACCGACGCTGACACGGACACCGACACGGACACCGACACCGACACCGACACCGACACGGACACCGACACCGACA
>CAYZAI010000461.1:0-3032 GCA_964476305.1 uncultured Myxococcales bacterium | reverse complement strand
CATCCCCCGGAGCAGCAATTCCCATTCTTGTTAACAGCGTTCCTTCCTGCTGGTAAAGATTGATGGTGGCCTTGAGATATGTAATAACAGACACTACCTCAGAGAGCTGGCTCAATGTGAAATCACGCTGGGCTCTAGCAACCAGCAATGCGGTTGATTTACCCACGTGGAATTTTTCTGTCTCTGCCCTTAATGACTCTTCCTGAAGTTTTCTGGTGGCTGCTGTAGCTGAGACCTGCTCCTTTGCACGTCTTATTTCTATTATTGCGGAACGCACGTCCACTTCAACAAGCTGTTCCAGATTTTTCAGGGCTTCGTCCGACTGTTTCCTGTAAAGCATCGATCTGTTATATCTTGCCCGGTCTGCCCTTTTTTTAATCGGGTAATTAAAGGTGATCCCTGCTGAAATATCATACTTGCCGTCATCAATACTCTTAAATGCCTCTCCGAAGGAGTCAGCATACCCGGTTTTACCGACAGTAATAAAAAAATCCAGCACCGGTAAAAGTCCGTTTTTTGTCCGGACTATTTCAATATCGTCCTGTTTCAGATCAAGCTTTGCCTGGTTGATTTCAGGCCTCATTTTCAGAGCTCTGCTGATATGCTCTGATATCGCGCTTATCTCTGCCTCGGCCGCAACCGGTTTGTCGGAGATATTTATTGAAGATTCCAGCGGATTACCGTCCGGATTGTTCACAAGACGCTGGAGCCTCAGCCTGGTAAGATCAAGATCACTCCTGGCATTTATAAGGGCCTCTTTGCGCAGAGCGACTTCAGCCTCGGCCGCATAAAGTTCCACCTTTGCAAGTTTGCCGATTTTTATTCTCTTCCGGGTCTCCTCGAGCTGCTCCTCTGCGATCTTCTGAGATTCCAGAAAGATAGAAATTCTCCTCTGCGCAAGAACATAGTCCCAGCAGGTCTTCTCAACATCCGCGACAAGCGATTCTGCAAAACCTCTGAATTCATATTCGGAGGCACGAAGCGCCAGATTGGCCTTCCTGAGGTTCGCCAGGTTCGTGCCTCTTCCAAAACCCTTTAAAAGCGGCTGGTTGAGTGAAATTACTCCTGCCGCGCTGGTCTGGGTTCCGGACCTTTCGGAATCAATGCGCTGCGTCTCTACTCCTAAAGAGACTTCCGTGCCGGTTGAAAATTTCTTCGATATCTCTGCGCTGTTGTTTTTTCTTTCGATCTTGGTAAGGTCGACGATCCCGCTGGCAAGGGTGCTCTTTGACCGTGAACTGTCCAGGCTGATCGCTGGATCAAAAGCAGCCTTTTCCTCATCTTCATATGTCTTTCTGATCTCAGGATTTAATCGTTCTATCTGAAAGGCCCGGTTATTTTCAAGCGCGCGCAGGATGGCTTCTTCAATGGATATCCCCTGGTTTTCTGTCGCCTCTTCACCTGAAGCGGATAATGAAGAAAGGAGTGTAAGAATTAAGCATACAAGGATACATACCAGCATGCCCGCCCTTAACCTGTATTGAGCAATCATTGGTTATTACCTTTTCCATGAAATAATGAATAAATGACCGGGATCAAAACCAGAGTTATCAGTGTAGACGCTGTAAGTCCTCCTACAACCGCCCTTGCAAGGGGCGCTTGTGCATCGGCTCCTTCTCCGATACCGAGTGCAAGGGGAAGAAGACCGAATATGGTTGTAAGTGTTGTCATGAGAATAGGTCTGAGCCTCCTCCGGCCTGCCTCCATAACCGCCTCCTTAACCGACATACCGTCTCTGGTAAGCTGCCCGGCCTGGTCTACAAGAAGTATGGCGTTATTAACAGCAATTCCACCCAGCATAATACACCCTATGTAGGATTGTATGTTCAGAGTAGTGTTCGTAATAAAAAGGGTTACAAGTACTCCTACCGCCCCCACAGGCACTGAAAACATGACTACAAGAGGATTTTTAAGGGATTCATATTGACACGCAAGGACCATGTAGACAAGCACAAGGGCAAGGAGAAGGGAAATAACAAGTTCATGAAATGCATCTTCCTGTTCTTCAAAGCTGCCTGCCACTCTTAAATCGTAACCAACGGGTTTTGCTATTCTGTACAGTCGTTCCTGCACATCTTTTGCAACGGAACCTACATCCCTGTTAGCAATATTGGCATCTACATAGGCTATGCGCTGCTGATCTTTTCTTTCTATGAGAACCGGCCCTCTGCCCGACTCATCCCTCACTACATTCCTGAGTGTAACAAGTTCTCCGGAGCCTGTTGTAAGTGTGAGGTCCAGGATTTCATCAATTGACATCTTTTCAGCATCCTTGAGCTGAACAAGAATCCTGTAAGAATTGCCTTCGGTGCGGTATTCTCCGGCCTTTGTGCCGGCTATCGCCGTTTCGAGGACCCTTGAAACATCCCTTACACTTAAGCCCAGGTCGGCTGCCTTATCCCTGTCCACATGTATTTCCTTCTGGGGAACACCGGCCTTTCGGCTTACATCCGTGTCCGTAATGCCGGGGACATCCTTTATTGCATTCAGGACCCTGTCTGTTAAGAGATCAAGGGTTTCAAGGTCATATCCCCGTATTTCTATTGTAAGGCCTTCCTGTCCGCTGCCAATAAGCCGGGTCAGAATGAACTGCCCCTGGGGCGCCTGGACCCTGATATCCATTCCGGGGATTTTTCCGGAGAGCCGTTTTCTCAGATCGTCTGCTATCTCAACATTGGACCTGCTGCGATCTTTAAGGGGTGTCAGGGATAGATTTATTTCTCCACGGGAACCTCCACCTCCGCGCCAGGAGGATCCGACACTCACAACAGATGATATAAGCTCCGGAACAGCAGGGTAAACAATATCTTCCACTTTTTTTGTCTGTTCATCAGCGATTTCAAGCCTGAGGCCTACTTCCATTTCACCATTAACACGTACTTCACCCTCATCACTGGGAGGAAGAAGTTCCGTACCTATAAGCGGGTAAAGGAGAAAACTGAGGACAAGTAACAGGGCTGAAATAAAAATAGTCCTTCCCCTGTGGGCCAGAGCAAGCCCGAGAAGCTTCTTGTAGGAGTTGTTCAGGGAAT
>CAYZAI010000460.1:0-3037 GCA_964476305.1 uncultured Myxococcales bacterium | reverse complement strand
GACGGCGGGCCGCGCAAGATCATTCGGGAGGACCTGGCGGTATGAAAAGCGGAAGCAAACTCGAAAAGGTACTGGAGGCCGGGAAACTCGCCGTCACCGCCGAGTGCGGTCCCCCGCAAGGCGCCGACGCCGAGATCGTGCGGAAAAAGGCCTCCTATCTCAAGGGCTACGTCGATGCGTGCAACGTGACCGACAACCAGACCTCCATCGTCCGGATGTCGTCGCTGGCCGCGTGCCTGATCGTCAAGGAAGTGGGCATCGAGCCGCTGCTCCAGATGGTGGTCCGCGACCGCAACCGCATCGCCCTGCAATCCGACATCCTGGGCGCGGCGGCGCACGGGATCGGCAACATCCTGTGCCTCTCGGGCGACCACCAGATCTTCGGCCAGGACCCGGGCGCCAAGAACGTCTTCGATATTGACTCGATCCAGCTGGTCGCGATGGCCAAGCTGATGCGCGACGAGGGGAAGCTCCCGTCGGGCAAGGAGCTGGAAGGCTCTCCGAGGATGCTGATCGGCGCCGCGGTCAACCCGTTCGCCGATCCGTTCGATTTCCGGGTGACCCGACTGGCCAAGAAAATCTCCGCCGGTGTCGATTTCGTGCAGACCCAATGCATCTACAACCTGGACAAGTTCGAACAGTACATGCACCAGGTACGGGACCGCGGACTCACCGAGAAAGTCCATGTCCTGGCCGGCGTCACGCCGCTGAAGTCGACGGGAATGGCCAAGTACATGAGGACCAAGGTCGCCGGCATGGACATCCCCGACGGCGTGATTCAACGGATGAAGGACGCGGGCAAAGAAAGAGGAAAGGAGGAAGGTCTGGACCTTCTGTGCGAGACGATCGAGCGGTTGAAGAAGATCGATGGCGTCCGTGGCGTGCACATCATGGCGATCGAGTGGGAGGAAATCGTCCCGGAGATCGTCAAGCGTGTCGGCCTGTACCCGCGCCCGGACGTGTCCTGAGACGACGAAAACGGGTGCCAATGAGACCGTGAAAGGAGAGACCAATGGCCGAACAGAAAAACATCATGCTGGTCGATGACGACCCCGACTTCGTGGAGGCGGTCAAGGCCGTGCTGGAGGCGGCGAACTACAAAGTGTCGGTGGCGTACGACGGCGAGGAGTGCCTGGCCAAGCTGGCAAGCGAGACGCCGGATCTGATCGTCCTGGACGTGATGATGCCCGGCAAGGACGGCTACGAGGTGTGCGAGGAACTCAAGAAAACCGACCGGACGACGGAGATCCCGGTGATCCTGTTGACCGGTGTCGCGTCCCGGGTCTCCACCAGCAAGTACACGCACCAGATGGGCATGATGACCAGCGCCGACGACTACATCCCGAAGCCCGTGCAACCCAACGAGCTGCTCACACGGGTCCGAGCCCAGCTCGGGTGAGCGTGGATACTGCGATGCCGGGGCGCATACTGGTCATCGACGATGAGAAGGTCATCCGGGACGGCTGCGTCCGCATCCTGGAGAAGCAGGGCTACGAGGTCGTCACCACCGAGAACGGCCAACTCGGCCTCCGTGCGATGGAGGAGAACCCCGCGGAGGTGGTGCTCCTGGATCTGATGATGCCGGGCATCGACGGGTTCGAGACGCTGGCCCAGATTCGCAAGAACTGGCCCGAGGCGTACGTGGTCATCATCACCGGCTTCGCCACGGTGGAGAAGGCGGTCCAGGCGATGAAGGACGGCGCGTTCGATTTCGTGGCCAAGCCGTTCAACCCCGACCACCTGCGGATCGTCATCCGGCGCGCGCTGGAAAACAAGGCGCTGGAGGCCGAGGCCGTCCGCTTGCGCGAGGAACGTGAGGAGGATCTCCGCGCGATCATGACGGAGAAGAGCCGCCTGCGCACGATCATCAACTGCATGGAAAGCGGCGTGCTGGTCACCGACCGCGACCTGATGGTGCTCCTGCACAACCCGAACCTGATCCGGCTGCTGGAGATCCACACCGACCCGATGATCGGCAAGGATCTGTTGCAGAGCGTCAGCAACCGCGAGCTGTGCGAGATGGTGCGCCTGGTCATCGAGGAGAACCGGACGATCGCCAAGGAGTTCGAGGAGGGTTCGATCGGCAGGCAGTACCTGCGCGCCCACAGCGCCCCCGTGCGCGGAGCGAACGGCGAGGCACTGGGCTCGGTGACGGTCTTCGAGGATCTGTCGGCGCTCAGGAAGATCGACCAGCTCAAGAACGACTTCGTGGCGATGGTCTCCCATGAGTTGCGTGCGCCGCTGGCCTCCGTGGAGCAGATGGTATACGTACTGCGCGACGGGCTGGCCGGCGAGGTGGGCGAGAAGGGCCAGCACCTGATCGGCCGGATCCTCGTGCGCACCCAGGAATTGCTCCAACTCGTGAGGAACCTGCTGGACCTGTCGCGGATCGAGACCGGCCTCCTGGTCCAGAACATGGAAATGGTCGACGTACCGGCGCTGGTGGACGGCGTGATCGAGATGGTTCGCCCGCAGGTCGAGGCGCGGCGCCAGACGATCTCCTATGTTGACCCCGACGGCTGCCCGATGGTCGTGGGGGACCGCGACAACCTGCTGGGCGTCTTCAACAACCTGATAGTCAACGCCGTGAAATACACGCCCGAGCAGGGTCGGATCGACGTGCGCATCACCCATGAGGGGAGCTTCGTGCGCGTGGACGTGACCGACACCGGCGTCGGCATTCCCGCGGAGGACCTGACGCGGATCTTCGATCGCTTCTTCCGCGTCAAGGGCAAGACCCGCGGCATCACCGGCTCGGGCCTGGGCCTTTCGGTCGCCAAGAGCACCGTCGAGGCGCACTGCGGGACGCTCCGCGTGGAAAGCCGCGAGAACGTGGGGTCCACCTTCACCGTCCTGCTCCCGATCCAGGTCGAGACCTGAGTCGACGACGACTCGAACGAACCCGAAGTTCTTTAAAAGCCAAGCCCTTGCGACTTCCTTTCGGTAGTGATATGGGTGACCTCATCGTGAAGGGAGAGGTCGCCAGGTCAGGAACAAGCCGTTTCGGACAGGGGAAGATCATCCGGTATTCTCATAA
>CAYZAI010000459.1:0-3053 GCA_964476305.1 uncultured Myxococcales bacterium | reverse complement strand
CGGGTCGGGGTCGGGCCGGTCCGCCGCGGACGGGTCACCGGCAACGGCGGACAGCTCGCGCAGCAGCGCCGCGGCCCGTGCCGACAGGGTGATCGGCCCGCCGCCGCACGGGGTGCAGATCACCCCGCCCCGTTGCGGGTCGAACAGCACTCGGCGCCCCTGCGGCACGGGCGTGCCGCAGGCGTTGCAGCGATCCGCGCCGACCCCGGTGCCCGCCAGATCGAGCAGGCCCAGGGCCCCGGCCAGGGCCAGTCGCCGGCAGCCCCCCGCGGCGGCCAGCTCGAGGGCGCCGAGCAGGCGGAGCAGCAGGTCGAAGACCCGCGGCTCGGGCTCGTCGTCCGCCACACACTCCCGCGCCAGCTCGACGACGAGGGAAGCCGCGGTGAAGCGCTCGAGGACGCGGGACAGGCCGGCGTGGGGCTCGAGCAGCACGGCCTCCTTCAGCAGCGGCAGCGACCCGCGGCCCGGGGCGATGGTCACCTCGATCAGCGCCAGGGGCTCGAGGGCCCCGGCGAAGCGCCGGCTGCTCCTCCGCGCCCCGCGGGCCATGGCCGCGATCTTGCCCCCGGTCTCGGTCAGCAGGGTGACCACCCTGTCCGACTCCCCGTAGTCGATGGCGCGGAGCAGGAACGCCCGCGTGGTGCCATGGGTCCCGGCCATGGCTAGATGTAGAGGTTGATGATGTTGAAATAGATGAGCACGCCGAGGACGTCGATGGCGGTCGTGACGAAGGGTCCGGTGGCCACGGCGGGGTCTATGTGAAGCCGGGCCAGCAGCATCGGCATCGTGGAGCCCATGGCCGCGGCGATCACCATCGCGGCGGCCGAGGCCGCACCCACCAGCGCCGCCAGGATCATCGCCGACTGGCCCGGGGTGTCGCCCAGCCTGACCAGGCCCCAGCCGCCCAGGGCCGCTCCGTAGAGCACGCCGAGCAGCACCCCGGTTCCCACCTCGCGGCCGAGCACCCTCCAGAACTGCTTGACGTCGATGCGGCGAGTGGCCAGGCCCCGCACCACCACCGCGAGAGACTGGGTGCCCACGTTGCCGGCCATGCCGACGATGATCGGGATGAAGGCCACCAGCGCCACGTACTCGCGCACGGTGTCCTCGAACTGTCCGATGACGATCGAAGCGGTCACCCCGCCAATCCAGGCCACCAGCAGCCATGGCGCCCGGCGCCAGACCGAGCCCAGGATCGTCTGCCGATCGTCGAGCTGCTCCCCGGCGCCGGCCATCTTGAGGATGTCCTCGGTAGCCTCCTCGCGCAGCACGTCGATCACGTCGTCGACGGTGACCACGCCCACCAGGGTGTTGGTCTCGTCCACCACGGGCACGGCCAGAAGGTCGTAGCGCGAGACGATCCGCGCCACGTCCTCCTGGTCCAGGTTGGTGCGCACCGAGACGACCTGCGGGTTCATGATCGACTGGAGCGGGACGTCGGGCTTGGAGGTGACGAGCTGGCGGAGGGAGACCACTCCGACCAGCGTGTGATGGGCGTCCACGACGTAGATGTAGAATGTCATCTCGACGTCGGGGGAATTCTGGATGATGCGGATCGCCTCGCCGGCGGTCACTTCGCACGAGATGGCGAGCACGTCCGGGCTCATGATGCCGCCGGCCGTGGCCTCGCCGTAGCGCAACAGCTCCGCGACCTCGTCGGATTCCTCGTCGGGCATCGCCGCCAGGATCTTGTGGGCCAGCTCCTCGTCCAGCTCGCCGAGGATGTCGGCCCGGTCGTCTCCGGACATCTCGCCGAGCAGGGCCACCTCCCGCTCGAGCGGCATCTCGCTGAGCAGATCCGCCGCGCGGGCCACCGGCAGGGAGGCCATCACCTCGGCCTGGCGCTCGTCGTTGCCGGCGTAGGACAGCAGGCGAAGCTGGTCATGGGGCACGAAGCGGTCGAGGGCGTGGGCGAGGTCCACCGGGTGGGTCTTGGACAGGATCTTGCGCAGGTTCGGCCCCGCATTGCGGCGCAGCAGGCGCTTCAGCGTGTCGGTGAACTGCTGGGTCTGGGAAAAGGCCTCGGACACGGACGCCTCCGTCAGAGCCCGGCGCGGGCCTCGGCGCACTCGTGGCCGAGATCGGTCCCGGGGTTGATCTCGACGCAGCGATCGAAGGCCTCCCGGCTGCCATCGCCGTCGTCGAGGCGCAGCCGCGCCATTCCCAGCAGGTGGAAGGCCTCCTGCAACCGGTCGCAACCCGGCTTCTGCACGGCCACGGCCCGGGCCAGGGTCTGCTCCGCTTTCTCGTGATCCCCCGAAAGGTAGAGGGCCTGCCCCAGGCGGTAGAGGCCGACGCAGAACTCCGGCTGATCGAACAGCGCACGCTCCAGCACGGAAACGGCCCGCCCGTAGTCCGCGACCTCGATGCAGGCCCAGCCCAGGTTGCCCATGGCGATCCAGGGCTCGCGGTTCAGCACCTCGGCCGCGGCCTCCTCGAGCACCGCGATGGCCTCGGTGTGCTCGCCCTTGTGCAGCAGCAACACGCCCAGGCTGTTCAAGGCCTCGGCGCGATCCGCCGGGCGGTCGATCCCGCGAAGCTGGACAGCCCTGCGCAGGTGCGGCTCGGCGAGATCGAGCTCGCCGCGGCCGAGACGGATCGTACCCAGCAGGTAGTGGGCCGCGTCGTTGTCGGGGTTGGCCTCGATCGCCCGCGTCAGGTGGCGGATGGTGGCCAGGTTGTCGTGCTCCTCGAACCACGCGATGTACGCCGCGTCGTAGAAGCGCTCGGACTGCCGCATGGCCTTTTCCGAGATCTTGGGACCGCATCCCGAGGCGGCGAGCACCGCGACAAGCGGCAGGACGGTCTTGAGAATCCTGGTCATCGCCCCTCCTCGGCACCGGCGTCGCACCGGTTCGCGGGTGCCCCCGCCACCCTCCCTGGTAGCACGAGCATAGGTAGCAATGACCGGCTCCCCGGTCAAGCCTGAATTGCCCTAAAAGCTCTTTGCTAACGAAGATTTACGGTTTTCGGCGGTCCGGTCAGATGGCGTTCACGGTGTAGGTCTCGGCACGGTCCACGATCTGCGAGGCGTTGGCCTTGAAGTCGATGAA
>CAYZAI010000458.1:0-3057 GCA_964476305.1 uncultured Myxococcales bacterium | reverse complement strand
GGGAACGACACCGGTGCCCGCCTGCCGAAAGTCACCATTTCACCCTTCGCCAAAGGACAGAAGGACACGAGGAATGCAGAACTGGCAAGTGGCGCTCCTGGTGGTCTCCGCGATCTTCGTCGGGATGTGGATCCCGGTGAGCCTCCAGCTCATCGCGACCCTGCGTTCCGGCCAGGTCTTCGTCAAGAGCATGGGCAGCGACCTCGGAAAGACGCTCTCCGACGTGTCCACCACCATGACCGGCCTCGACAAGACCATCGCCGAACTCGGGGAGGTCGCTCGTGCGGCCGCGAAACTCGAGAACTCGATCCGGGTCATCTCGTCCATCGGCGCCGCCGTCGGGCCCGGCGTGGTCGCCCTCGTCGGGGCGCTGCGCGGCCCGGGAGCGGACACCGGACACCCGGGGGGCAATGGAGCCTCGGCCGGGAACGGATTCCAGGCATCGGCACAGAAAGAGAGCACGCAATGACGGACAACGGGAATGGACATTCGACGAACGGCCACGGCGGCTACAGCGGCACGTCGCTGTTCCTGATGTTCCTGGGCGGAGCGCTGGCGGGCGCGGCGGCGGCCTACCTGGCCCAGTCGAGGAACCGCGAGCAGGTCGGTCGGCTCGCGGGCCGGGCCCAGCACGCGGTCGGACAGCTGCCCCAGGCGGTCCAGGAAGCCTCCCTCGCAGCCAAGGAGGCGTTCGTCGAGGCCTATGACAGCCCCGGCGAGGTCGTCCCCGCGATTGCTTCCACGCACGCCTAGATTCCGGTTGCGGGCGTTCGCCGGAACCGGAGGTCGCGTTGTTCCCATTCGCGGGCGCCCGCTTCGGAGGCGCCCGCAGTGACGGTCGCCGGAAAGCCGAAACCGAAGAAATGACGGCATCATGAAGAACACGGTGCAGGCGCTCGCGGTGATCGCGATCACCCTGGCAACGGGCCGGCGCTGCCAGGGCGTCCCGCTGGAGTTCCGCGGCGGCGTGAGCCTGCACTTCTGAGCGATGAAGGAGATGTGATCATGCGACTTTCGGACGAGAACCTTCGCGGGCGGACCGTCATCGCCTCGGACGGCCTGGCCATCGGCGAGATCGCCGCCTTGTTCCTCGACAGCGAGGCCTGGCGCGTGGAATCGCTCCAGGTGAGCCTGAACAAGGACATCGCCGATCGGCTCGGCGCGGACCGCGGCGTGTTCCGCGCCGGCAGGCTCGAGATCCCGGTCCGGATGGTCCAGTCGGTGGGCGACGCCGTCGTCCTCCTGGTCGCCGTGGACGAACTGCGGCAGGTCCTGCCGGATGACGACGAGCCCGACGCCACCGGCTGACACCGCCGGTGACCGATGCCCCCCCGAAAGCACCATCCCATCCGCCGCCCCCAAAGCGACGGCGGTGCCTGACCGCGGCGCCCCCTCCCCTGTCAATCCGGGAGAGGGTCCGTTCAATTTGATGGAACACCGGCGCGCCGACGCGGACGGGATTTCCCAAGTATCCGGATTTATTTTCTTTTTTTAGTGGCGTGCAAAATGCATGGAACCGGGATTTCCACTGAGCGGAGATGACCTCCGCCAAGCCGGCGCCGTAGAGTGAGGAGGCAGGCATGCCATCGAGGGGAAGCGGCAGGATGGGATCGAGGTTCGTTGCGCGGGGCGCATTGCTCCTGGCTCTGGCGTCGTTCGTCCCCGGAGAGCTGGCGGCGCAGGAGCAGGCGCAGGGCGGCAACGAGAAGCCGATCATCCTCGGAGTGAAGATCCGAGGCGGCGCCAGGTACGACAACGTCAGGATGTGCGTGGCCACGGCGCCGGGCAAACAGGGCGGACCGACCGCCGACGTTTCGCTCTTCGCCGAAATCGCCCTTTCGAAAACCGTCGGCGTCGATTTCGACGTGCCGCTGTTCCGCCCGGTCCTCTTCGCACTCTCGTTCGAGATGCTTCAATTCGAGCCCTCGATGACCCTGAAGTTCCGCAAGGTCGGCCAGGGCAGGATCGATCTGATCGCGGGGCCGATGCTGGGGCTGTCGCTCCACTACGGACCCGACTACAGGTCCGCCTCGTCGGGAAGCGACAGGACGGATTCGTTTTTCGCGATGGGCCCGATCGTCGGCGGCTACGGCGGACTCGATTTCAAGAGACCGGGCAAGCTGTTCAATTTCCAGCTCGGCCTGACCCCGTACGCGGAGGCGCTGTTCGGCGTGCGGGATCCCCGTGACCACCGGGGCGTGGTGGCGGGCGCGCTGCTGGATTTCCAGTTCAGGTTCGGCAGTCCCGGGCCCGAACCGAAAGGCGTTCGAGATCATCCCTAGTTCGGAGCATTCGCCATCCTGCAATCCGGCTGGCCAGGAAACCTGGAGGTGGACAATGAACGATGGAAAGGGAAACAGGCGCGTCGTGATGGTGTCGATGCTGGTCGGCGTCGCTGCCATCTGCGGATCGTGCGGCCGCTTCGACACGTTCCCCGAGGATCGCGCGTCCGGGCTGGACCAGCCCGCGGCGCTCAAGGCGCTCATCGACAGCGGGCAGACCGTGGGTAGCGGGGAATACCGCATCGTGGACGTGCGGCCGGAGGGCAAGTACGCCCGGGGGCACATTCCCACGGCGACGAACCTGCCGAACGGAAACCTGGACGCCGGCAAGGAGACCCCTCCCCAGGACAAGCTGATCATCGTCTACTGCGAGACCGGCGGGCGGGCGGAGATGGCGGCCAAGAAGATGTCCAAGGCCGGCTATGACCGGATCTTCAATTGGGGTGGTTTCGGAAACTGGACCTACGCCGCCGAGGAATGACAGCGCGTCGGTGCCCCGAGGACGCCTCCCTCGTTCTTTCCGGGATCGCAGTTCATTTTGAATGAACGGAACCGCCGCTGGAAAGTGCCGGAATTGCAACCATCCGGGATCGAACGCCTTTCCGTGATGGCCCGGAAGTTGCGTCCACTGGTCCAGGAGGCTCTCCAGGGAAAGGAACGACCCATGGACTGGTATTACGTCGCGATCCCGCTGGTCGCCGTCTTCGTCCTGTCGGGCATCCGGAAGGCATGAAGATGGATCATCACACCCGAAACCCGTTCATCGCGGGAGGCA
>CAYZAI010000457.1:0-3059 GCA_964476305.1 uncultured Myxococcales bacterium | reverse complement strand
CTATTCCCTTCCCGGGCACGAGCGGAACGCGATGACATCTCCACAGTGATCCGTGAGATTACCGACCTGTATGGTTTGTTCTTGCCATTCTGGTTTGATGTGACTATCTTGTTTTGGGAGGTTGTGATGCCGAACCAGATCCCTCTCACCGAAGCCAAGACCCGATTGTCGGAGATCGTCCGCACGGTTCGCAGGTCCCGCGCTGGCGTGACCATCACCGTGGACGGGGAGCCCGCGGCGGCCATCGTCCCGACGCCGGGCGAGGTCGGCGACCTCGGCGAGCAGGAGGCGGCCACGGCCCGGGCCCTGTTCGAGTCCCTGGTCCGCCTGGCCGATCCCGGCGAGCCGTTCGACGCCGTGACCCTGGTCCGGGAAGGACGGCGATGAGGCTGGTCGTGCTCGACGCCTCGGTCTTCGTCGCGGCCTGTTCCCCGGCCGAGGTCCACCACGACGAGGCCCGGACCATGATGGACTCCGTCCCCCCGAACCGGCCCTTCCTCGTGCCCGCGCTGTTCCGAATCGAAATCCTGTCCGCCCTGGCGCGGCGGGGGCAGAGCGCCTTCTTCCTCGACACGGCGGACGCCCTGATCACCGGGCCCCGTTTCTTCGCGTGCCCGCTCGACGAGGCCCTGGTGGCGCGATCCGTGGAGGTTGCTCGCCGGGCGCGGTGCCGGGCCTACGACGCGGTGTACGGGGCCCTGGCCCTTTCCCGCGGGGCGGTCCTGTTGACCCTCGACGAGGAACTGCGGCAACTCCTGTCCGAGGCCTACCCGGCCGGGATCGGATTCTCGTGGGAAGGCTAGGACCGCCCCGTCAGGCTCCCCCGTCCAATCCCCCGTCCAATCCCCCGTCCAATCCGCCGTCCAATCCGGCGTCGGGGGCGTCCTCGGAGAGCACGTGGTTGTCCCCGTCCACGATGCCCATCTCCAGCAGGTCGCACAGGATGATGATGTCCCCCCAGGGACCCACGTTGTTGGTAGCGACCCAGTGATCCCAGATGGCGACTCCCCAGTACGTGCTCAGCGGCAGGACCACGCGCTTGACCAGGGTATCGCGATCCACCACCCGCACTTCGCCCTTGTAATTGCCGAACCACTGGGCGTCGTTGGCCTGGGAGTCGATGTAGGTGATCAGGTTTCCGTGGGCGTCCGGTCCCCCCTGGTCCCAGGGGTCGTTGACCACGATGGTCCGCTCGTTGGTTTCCAGATCCCAGACAACGATGTCGAAACGCTCCGTGATGCCCGGAACTACCGCCCCTACTATCGTCTCCTGCCGCAGCGGGTTGGCTGCCATCCACATCGGGCCGATGACGCCAGGCTCGACCTGCTGGACCCCGGCGTCAGGATCCGTGACGTCGTATTTCCATAGCGTATAGTCCGTATTGAGGATTCGGATGTAGCTCACCCACTTGGTTCCATCGAAGACTTTTGTATCGATGGTCGTTGCTGATAGAAAAATGTCTTCCTCCAGGGTATCCACCGAAACCGCCTTCAACCCACGCTCTCCTGGCTCCGGTCCTCCCCATTTAGCGACAACATGCGAAAGCCCGCCCGAACAACTGCCTTCCGCGAAGTTGTTGTCCGTGAGCTGGACCTCCTCGGTTTCAGAGATCCCGATGGAAAACACCTCCGCCGACCACTGGTCACTTTGGTCCGTTTCCCGTTCAAAAAACACCCTTTCACCGAATACTGAAGGGGATGCCATAGTCAAAGGGTACGGACGCCTCAGTATTTCGAACTGCTCCCCTGTGGAAAGACGGTGAATCATTAATACAGACTGAGACACAGATTCTGATGTGTCTATCCACCTCCACGTCAAGTAATCGTTGTCCATGGCCTCGCGGGCAGACCACCCCATGGCATTGGAATTGGACGGGGTTATCAACTGGCATCCCATTGGTAGATCTGTATCCCCATCACCATCGGTGTCCGAATCGGTATCAGAGTCGGCGTCTGCATCCGTGTCTGAGTCGGAATCCGCATCGGAATCCGCATCCGCATCAGAGTCCGAGTCGGCATCGGCGTCCGTATCCCCGTCCGTGTCCGAGTCCCCGTCCGTTCCGGACGTCGTGTCCGAGTCGTCACCCGCGTTGCCGTTGCACGAGGAGCAGGAGGACCAGGCCAGGGCCGAAAGCAAGGACAGGAGCGGTATCGATCGGCGTATGATCATTCTTCCGAAACCTGTGAAAAGGCACCGTGCGCCGCTGACACGGCTTCGACGATCCTGCGGGCCGCGGCAATGGCTTGCGCCGATTCGTTCGCCGCGACACGAATGACCGAGCCGTAGTCTCCCGTGGCGCGAAGGCTCTTCAGGAACGAGAAATCCGCGCCGAGAGAAGGATCCCAGCGGCCTTCGTGCACCAGGTCCCGGTGCACGGCGCTCTCGAGCTGCGAATGCCTGCGAAAGGAGCGCCCCTCCTCGAGGAACAGCGCCGAAACGGCGCTGAAAGCCGCGTAGTAGGCCCGGGAGGCGGCCGCGTCGTGGAACCCGAGGTCAGCAAGCGACCCTGCCGCGTCGAGGTCAGCGAGCGCCCGGGACCAGAGCGCCGTCGCCTCCTCGCTCACGCCGCGATCCCCTGCTCTTTGGCCGTCCGGTAGAGCGCGATGCGCCCGGCCGCCCAGTCCTTGTCGTCGGCGGCGACCGCGTGGAGCGGCCGGAAGATCCCCAGGGACAGCAGCAGGGGGTAGACGGCGTCGATGACATCCCGGGTGTCGCGACCGAGCTCGATGGGGCCCTCGAGCACGACCAGCAGGTCGATGTCGCTGTCCGGTGTCGCATCTCCGCGCGCCATGGACCCGAACAGGATCAGAGCCTTGAGTCGCGCCCCGTAGCGCGCCTCGAGCGCCTTCCTGGCCTGCCTCAGGATCTCCCGCGCGTCCATGGATCGACCTCCGCGGACATCATAGCACAGGTTCGCGAGACCGGCGCGAGTTTCACCGGGAGACCCTATTCCCCCCCATCCGGGCCGGCGTCGGGCCCGGCGTCAGGGGCGTCCTCGGGAACTACGTGGTTGTCCCCGTCCACGATGCCCATCTCCAGCAGGTCGCACAGGATGATGA
>CAYZAI010000456.1:0-3068 GCA_964476305.1 uncultured Myxococcales bacterium | reverse complement strand
CGCGAAAGTTTCCTGGTTTCGAAATACCTGAGCAATTACCAATTGATCCACTCAGCCCCAACAAGGACCAGCCCCAACAAGGGCCAGCAAGGACCAGCAGGGAGAAAAAGGACGAAAGGGCGCGGGTTGGAGGGGAGCCTGCGTCCCATGCTCTGCTCTCTCATCGAAAATGGGGATCGGTGAGGGGAAACCGGGTTCGGGGTTGTCATGTGCAAGGTGACGACGCATAATCCGCCCCGTACCAGGAACATTGCGGATTCTTGGAAGGAGGCAAAGCCATGCGTTTCACCCACTCGCTCGCCGTGATCGCCATCGCCATCGCCGTGACCGCCTGCGGCGTGCCGCAGGAGAAGTACGACGCGGACATCGCCGCGCTCAAGGCCGAGATAGACAAGGCCCGCGGACAGAACGCCGATCTTCAGGCCCGGCTCGAGGACATCACCAGGGCCCGGGCCGCCCTCGAGGCCGAGATCGCCAAGATGAACGATGCCCTGCGCACGCTCACGGGCCAGCGCGACGCCCTGGCCAAGGCCGAGGCCAACGCCCAGAAGCGGATCGACACCTTCAAGAACATGCTGGCCAAGTTCCAGAAGATGATCGCCTCGGGCAAGATCAAGATCCGCATCGCGAACAACAAGATGATCGTCGAGATGGCCTCGGCGATCCTGTTCTCGAGCGGCAGCGCGCAGCTCTCGGACCAGGGCAAGGAGGCGCTGACCGAGGTGGCGGGGATCCTGGCCACGATCCAGGACCGCGCGTTCCAGGTGGCCGGGCACACCGACAACATCCCGATCAAGCGCGGCCGGTTCAAGTCGAACTGGGACCTCTCGTCCGCCCGGGCGGTGTCCGTGGTCCAGCACCTGATCGGGGGCGGGATGGACTCGAAGAACCTCTCGGCGGCCGGCTACGCGGAAACCCAGCCCGTGGCCAGCAACGACGACGCGGACGGCCGGGCCCAGAACCGCCGCATCGAGATCGTGCTCCAGCCCAGCCTCGACGAGCTGCCCAACCTCTCGGCTCTCGAGAGCATGCTGGACAACTGAACCTCACCCCCCGCCCCCTCTCCGGCACGGAGAGGGGGAGAAGGAACCTCGCGTTTCCCCTTCCCTCGCAGGGAAGGGGCAGGGGATGGGTTCCAGCCGAAGGTGAGCGCCTCACCCCTGAAGCGAGCGCCGTCCCCACAGCGAGCCCGCGAGCAGCAGCGCGCCGGCGCCGACGAGGATCGCGGCCGTCGCCGGGGAGATGGCCTCCGAGGCGCTCGTCAGCGTGGCCAGTCGCTCGCCGGCCACGGCGTAGAGGGCGACGACCGGCAGATCCCCGAGCAGGCTGCCCATCAGGAAGTCCCGGTACCGGATCGAAGACACCGCCGCGGCCATGGTGACCGGCCCGTAGGGCAGCGCGATCATCAACCGCAGGCCCGCCATGGCCAGGACCGGCCGGCCGGTGAGGCGTCCCTCCACCCGGCGGGCCAGTCCCCCCATCCTCTCCTCCACCCTTTGCCTGAGGAACCGCCGCGTGAAGCGGAACAGCACCGTGGTGCCCGCGAGGATCCCCGCGAGGACGACGGCCGAGGCCGCCACCGGACCGAGCACGGCCGCGCCGGCCAGGCTGAGCACGCCCTTGAGCGGAATCGAGGACACCCCGCAGGCGAAGATCGCCACCAGCAGGACGCCGGCCACCGGCAGGGGGTGGGTCGCCGCCAGTTCCCGGCCGCCAACGACTCCGGCGCGGACGTCTTCCATGTCCACGCCGAACCGCACCGCCAACGTGAGTCCCGCCAGCGCCGCCGCGAGGAGCGCGAGGAGCGGGATCAGGGATCGCTTGCGCATGTGTGTGGAGTCGTCCAAGCGGGCCGGAGCCTATCGCGCTAGCGGCCGAGCAGCAAACCGATCAGCGAGACCCTCGAGATCGGGGCGCCTGCTGCGTCGCAGCCGCAGCCGCTCGAGCTCTCGCCCTCGATCTGCAGGCCGCCGTCCACTCCTGCGTCCTCGTCTTCGCCTTCGAAGGTCTGGGTGCCGTCGGTGTCGGCGACGGCCGCGCCGGCCGAGGCCTCTATGGCCGACATGGTACCGGCACCGGTGCCGACGTTGACCGGCATCAGGTAGTACTCGCCGGCGGGCAACGCGGCGGTGGTGGAGACGAGGCTGAAGCGGTTGTCGCCGTCCATCGGGAACGGACCGAGGACGTCGTCGTCGACCTCGACCGTTGTGCCCGAGTAGCCGAAGGCGATCGGTTCGCCGACCCGGACGAGGACCTGCATCTCGGGTTCGCCGGTCTCGCCCATCATGCTCGAGCCGCCCGACAGGCCGAACTCGAGGTTGACCGCCTGCTGCCCGTCGACCGTGACCATGTACTGGATGATACCCGGAGTGAAGGGATCGCCCGCGGCGCCGTTGACGGTGTAGGACGCGGCCAGGGTGTCCTTGGTCACGCTGCCGCTGCCGCCGTCGCCCATCACGCGGGGGCAGTCTTCCGTATGGTGGTCTGCGAAGACCGCGGCCGCCGCCTCCCGGGCCGAGGATCCGAGCAGCGCCTCGACGGCGGCGAGGGTGGCCGCCGCGGCCTCGGCGAAGCCCTGCTTCTGCACGACGGAAGCCAGGCCGACGAACACCGCCTGCTCGAACTTGTGCTTGTCTCCCTCGTCGTCGCCCGCCGCTGCGGTGCGCGCCTGGTAGACCGACTGGCTCCAGGCGAGGGAGTCGGCGTGGACCTCGCCGACGATGTAGTCCGGGCAGACATCGGCGCCGGAGAGGTCCCGCGCGTTGCCCGGGCCGAAGGCCGCCAGGGAGTACTCGCCCATGGTCGGCTCGTCGGCCATGAACGCGGGGTAGATGTCGGCATACCCCTCGCTCATGCCTCCCTGCTCCACGTTGACGCCCCACTCGTCGCCGAAGTCCTGGTACTGGCCCACGCCCACCGAGATGGAGTTGGCCACGGAGTGGGTGAACTCGTGGCGGATCACGTCGCCGTCCCAGCCGAAGTCCACCAGCGTGCCCTGGCCGAAGACGATGGAGTCGTAGGGCCGCTCGTAGCCCGGGATCATCGCCGGGCCGCCGGGCATGAAGAAG
>CAYZAI010000455.1:0-3086 GCA_964476305.1 uncultured Myxococcales bacterium | reverse complement strand
CTCAAGGAAAAGCTGGCCGCCGGGCGGATCTCGAACATGCTCGAGATCCTCTCGGCGCTGGTCGCGGCGGATCGCGTGGTCCGGCCGTAGGGAGAGACGATGGACGAGCGGAAGAGACCGCACCTGACCCGGACCGTTGCCGGAGCCGGGTGAGCGTCCAAGCTGGGGCCGGGGGACCTGGCCCGGGCGCTGTGCGGCCTGCGCATCGAGCGGCATCCGGACCTGATCGTGGGCCTGGAGCACGCGGACGACGCGGGCGTGTTCAGGATCAGCGACGAGCTGGCCCTGGTGCAGACCCTCGACTTCTTCACGCCCATCGTGGACGACCCGCACACCTTCGGCCTGATCGCCGCGGCCAACGCCCTCTCCGACGTGTACGCCATGGGCGGCCGGCCCCTGACCGCGATGAACATCGTCGCCTTCCCGATCGACGCCATGGACATCTCGGTGCTGACCGAGATCCTCGCCGGCGGCCTCGAGAAGATGAAGGAGGCGGGCGTGGCCCTGGTGGGCGGCCACAGCATCACCGACCCCGAGCTCAAGTACGGCCTGTCCGTCACGGGCGTCGTGCACCCGGACCGGGTGCTGACCAACCGCGGGGCACGGTCCGGGGACGCCCTGGTGCTGACCAAGCCGCTCGGCACGGGCATCGTCAACACGGCGATCAAGGCCGAGCTGGCGGATCCCGTCGCGGTCGCGCGCGTGACAGCGTCCATGGCCGCGCTGAACCGCGCCGCGGCCGAGGTCGCCGCGGGCTTCGCGATCCATGCCTGCACCGACGTCACGGGCTTTGGCCTGCTGGGCCACGGCTGCGAGATGGTCGAAGGCGCGGGCGTGGGCCTGCGGATCCCGGCCTCGACCCTGCCGGTCTTCCCCGAGGTCGAGGGATTTTGCGACATGGGGCTCCTGCCCGCGGGGCTGCACCGGAATCGCGAATTCAGGGCCGGGCACCTCGAGGTCTCCGACGGCGTGGCGCGGCACCTCGTGGACGCCGTGTGCGATCCCCAGACCTCGGGCGGGCTGCTGCTGGCCGTGGACGGCGCAGAGGCGGACCGCCTGGTCGATGCGCTTCTCGGCGCGGGGATCACCGCCGCGGTGCGGGTGGGCGAGGTCGTCGACGATCCCGGGGAGCGGTTCGTCCTGCTGCCCTGAGGCCGATGACGCTGCCCAACTTCCAGCACGTGGTCCTGTTCCACCACTTCCGGCTGCTGCTGGAACGCGCCGCGAAGGCCGGGATCGACGTGGCGCCGATCAAGGGCGCGCACCTGGTCACGAGCGTGTACCCGCCGGACGAGGACCGGGGAATGATGGCCGACGTGGACTTCCTGGTGCGGCCCGCCCAATGGGACGCCGCGCTGCGGCTGGTGCGGGAGGAGGGGTTTGAGCCCCGCACCGGCGAGCTTCGCGAGGCGCAGATCCACGAGGTCGGCTTCCACATCGACGTGGGCGCGGGCAGGCCGGCCCTGTTCGAGGCCCACCGCTTCCTGCTGGACCCGCGGCGGTTCCCCCTGGACCACCAGGGCATCTGGCTGCGCTCTGCGGCGTCCGACTTCGACGGCGTCCCGTGCCGCCGGTTGGCCGGCGAGGATCACGTCTGCTTCGGCGCGGTGCACGAGGTCATGCACCGGCTGACCGGCATGCCCCGGACCCTGCGGGATCTCGAGCTGCTGCTGGACCGTGGCGGGGCCGATCCCATGCTGGTGGCACGCATCGCCAGGGAGTGGCGCGTGACGCGGATCGTCTGGCTGTTCCTCGACCTGCTGGATCGCGATCATCCGGATCTCGGCCTGGCGACCGCGTGCGCGGCCCTGGCGCCGCCTTCGCCCGTACGGCAGGCCCTGCGCCGCCTGGTGCCGGATGCCGAGGCGCGCCTCTGGAATCTGGGCTACCGCCAGCGCGCCGCGGTCCTGTGGCCGCCGCTCTTCGACTCCCCCGCGCTGCTCGCCCGCTACCTCGTCTTCCACCCTTCGGCCCTCGGCGGCCTCCGGGGTCGCTAGCGCAGCCCGTTCCGGGCCGTCCGTGGTACAATCGCCGCACCGAAAGGGGGTTCGAACATGACACGACCCGCTCGCTTCGCCTGCCTGGCCCTGGCTTTCGTCCTCGCGGCCTGCTCCGGCTCGTCCGGCGGCGACGACGACGGCGCGACGGACGCCGACGCGGACGCCGACGCCGACTCGGACAGCGACACCGACGCCGACTCGGACGCCGACACCGACACGGACGGGGACACGGACTCCGACACGGAGTCGGACACGGACACCTGCATGGACGGAGATACCGTGGATGGCGCCGCAGGAACGACCTGGGTGACGATCTGTGGTGGTTCTTTCCAGATGGGCACTACCTACTTGCCGAGCAGCCAGCCGGTCCACTTGGTGACGGTGCCGACATTCGAGATGCTGCAGACCGAAGTGACCGTAGCGCAGTACCAGGAGTGCGTGACGGAAGAGAGCTGTACCGTTCCGTATGCCGAAGGGGGATGCGCACCTACGGACAAAGGGAACTGGGGCGCGGAAGGTCGCGAGGATCACCCCGTGAACTGCGTGAACTGGCAACAGGCAGTGAATTTCTGCACGTGGGTCGGTGGCCGCCTTCCGAGCGAGGCCGAGTGGGAGTACGCGACACGGAGCGGCGGGCAGGACATCATCTATCCTTGGGGCGACCAGACGGCGACATGTAGTTACGCAGTAATGTACGACGCAGGGTACGGCTGCGGGACAGGAAACACCTTGATGGTGTGCTCTAAAACGGCTGGAAACTCGGATCAGGGAGTATGTGATCTTTCGGGGAACGTGGAGGAGTGGTTGCAGGACTGGTATCACAATGACTATACGGACGCGCCGATAGACGGCAGTGCATGGGAGGATCCAATCGGTGAAGATAGAGTAGTGCGTGGTGGTTCTTTCGGTCTTACTGCCGTCTTTCTGCGATCTGACTATCGCAGCTGGTTCGATCCACTCAATCAGTACAGCTACCTCGGTATTCGCTGCGTCAGGTGACGATCCGCTGCCCAGTCCATCGCCCCGGAAGACCCCTCCATCGGCCCCGATCCCCCGCCCATCGGGGGTGATCCGCCCGTCCATACG
>CAYZAI010000454.1:0-3093 GCA_964476305.1 uncultured Myxococcales bacterium | reverse complement strand
CTGTCGTCGACACTGGACGCGCGGGCAGGGAACGGTGGTAGCTCCCCGGTCCCGGGCGACACCTCCCCCGGCAGTCGCCCCGCCCGCTGCTTTTCGAGCCGGGAGAGCGGAGCCGGGGCCGTGACGCGAGAAGACAACAGCACTCGTTTTCGTCCGAAGAAAATCCGATGGGACAAGGAGCCGCTCGGACGGATACCGGATCGCGCGCTGGCTTCGCGCCTCGGTTGCTCTCACACCGCCGTCGCCGCCGCCCGCCGGATCCGCGGTATCGAGACCACCCCGCCTGATCGGGAGTGGATCGGCATCGGCCCCGCGCCCCCTGCGTGCTCCGGGTGGTTGAACATCGCGATCGGTCACTGGATAGAGGCTGAGCTGTTGGCGCCGCTGGTCCACTGTCGTCGCTCTCACCCGCCGGAGCCGTCGCCGGAGCGGCGAGGCCGGACCCCCCGCGGGTGGACTTTCCCGGCTGACCACCATCGGCGGTACACCATGCGGGCATCCATCGCGCACCGGGCAGCCGGGGCGGGGAGGTGGTACGATCCCGAAACGGGGATCCTGCTGTCCCACGGCCGCGCCCGGCGCCCCTCACCCGCCCTCGATGACATGGTGGCCGCTGCTCTCGAAGAGTGGCCGTCACTCTCGCCACAGGACCTCGCCGCGCGGCTGGTAGACTGCGTGACCTTCGAGGTGTTCACGGTATTAGGCGAGCGGGTGCGCCGGACGGCCAGCGATCCCGCGTTCAATCTGGTAGCCCAGGCCCGACACCCGCATTGGTTCCCCCTCGAGGACAAGGCCCGGCGTCTGCTGGCGGTCATCGAAGGCCGCGAGTTTCGGCGCCATCTCGAGCGGCGGGCCAAACAACTCGGAAACCCACAGCACTAACGCGAGCCGGAAACCCTTGTGGGAGTATGCCCGGACTTATTCCCGGGGGTGGCAATCTGGACCGTCGGTTTCACCGCGTTACCATCCCGGCATGAAACCGAATCGCCGAAAATTACGGATTGCCCTCGCTGCGAACGATCTATCTCTCCGCCGGCTGGCGTCTCTGCTCGGGGTATCGCGTGCGGCCCTGGGCCGTCGCCTTGGCGGTCAATCGCGCTGGCGGGAAAGTGAGCTGCGCCGCCTCGCTCGCGTCCTTGGCGTCGAACTGGCTTGGCTGGCCGACGACCTGCCCGGACTTGCTGCGGGCCTGCCCCCGGGGGCTTCGCCGTTCCCTGGTAGCGACGGGGGGGCCCCGTGATCGCCCCCGCCGAGCCGATGGCCCAGGCCCTCGCCGCCCTGCTCGCCGAACAGCTCGCGCCGGTGGTTGCCGAGGCCGTGGCCGCCGGTGTTCGGGCCGCCGTCGCCGAACAGCTCGAGCACCACGCGGTGCCGCCGCGGCTGCTCTCCGTGGTCGAGGCTGCTGAGCTGGCGGGGGTGCATGCCGAGACGATCCGCCGGGCGGTCAAGTCGGGCCGCCTGCCGGCTGTCACGAGCTTGGGCAGGCATCCAAGGATCCGGGCCGAGGACTTGGCTGCGTTTTTACAGCCGGCCGCGGCGCCGGTGCCCGCGAAGCATGGGGGTCGACCGTGACGTATTACAAACGGACGGCGCCCCCGCCCGAGCCCGAAGCCGCCCCAACACCCGCGGGTCCACCACCACCACCTGGCCCAAGCTTGGCCGCCAGGCTTGACGAGAGCGCGCTGGAGCGGCTGCAACGCCTCGAGCGTGAGCGGCGGGCCGAGCCCGAGCCGGAGCCCGAGCCGGAGCCCGAGCCGCTCGAGGCCGAGCCCACTCCCACACCCGGACCACCGCCACCGCCGATCGATTCGGCGGCCGACCCCATGCCAGCCCTCGCCGCCGTGGTGCTGGCCCGGCTGCGGGCTGAACCGACGCCCGGACAGGGGACGGTGGCCGAAGCGGTGGTGGGCCGTGCGCTGCAATCGGTGTCGCTGGTGGACCTGTTCACCATGGACATCCCCGACCCCCGCTGGCTGCTGGAGGGGTTGATCCCCGAGGGGCCGTCGGCCGGTTTCGTCGCCGGGCTCCCGAAGTCTTGGAAAAGCTGGTTCGTCCTTCAACTTGCGCTGGCCGCGGCCACGGGCGGCCGGGTGCTCGATCGGGACACCCTGACAGGCGAGGGGGGCGCCATCGTCATCGCGGGGGAAGGCGGGCTCGCGCAACTCCGACGGCGGTTGATCTGGCTGGCCGCCGGGCTCGGCATCGGGACTGATCCGCCCGACTTTCGGCTAGGTCGCGTTCGCCTGTCTGTGAATCCGGTCCTGGATCTGTCCGCCGATCTGTCGTTGTCTACTATCAGAGCCGAGCTAGACGCGTTGGATCCTCACCCACGCCTGCTGGTGATCGACCCGCTGACCAGGGCGCACAGTCGCGATGAGTCGAAGAGCGTCGAAATGGAGCCGGTGCTTTCAGCCCTCCGGCGACTGGCCGAGGACTACAAGCTGTGCGTCCTGCTGGTACACCACGCCAGGAAATCCGCCAGCTTCCAGGCCGAGGTGGACATGCTTCGAGGGACGGGGGCATTCCGGGGTTGGTACGATTTCTGTCTGACCATTCGCCCGCGCAAGAGTCACTGCCAGACGACACGGACAATCGACACCGAGTTACGGGACGGCGCGCCGCCGGGAGCGATCACGTTCAAGCTCAACGTCTCCGAGTTGATCGGCACCGCGACGCTTGACTTGGCCGAGCCCGAGACCAGCAAGGTGTCCGTGCCACAGGAACGCCAGGGGCGCATCCTGGAATCCCTCGCGGGTGGTGGGTGGACGCCGAAGAGCGAAATTATCGAGGGGCTCGCAGGCGACGCCGACGCACGCACGGTCGAAAGAGATCTGTCGAGCCTGGCCACCTCCGGGCGAATAGAGCGGAAGGGCCGCCCTGCCAGCTTCCGGCTGGTGGGCGAGATCTTCCGACAAAGGGGATTGTCGGAATGGGACTGAAAACCGTTTCCGACAGTCTGTCGCAGGGCTGTCGGAAGAAAAGACAGGAAGGCGGGAAACCCTTGCGGTGTAAGGCTCTCCGCTGTTTGCGACATTATGACACCGTGTCGGAAAGGCACTTTGCGACAAGCGACACGACAGCGCTCCCCCCTAG
>CAYZAI010000453.1:2463-3100 GCA_964476305.1 uncultured Myxococcales bacterium | reverse complement strand
ATGAAAACGCTCTTGATTTTCACGACCGATCCGACCTCGTGACCGGCGCCCAGGATCAGGCCCACGCTGTCCCCGAGCGAAATCGACTTTCGGCCGCCCGCCAGATTCTTGACCGCCTTGATCGTCACCTGGTTCTTGCCGCTTTTGAACCAGGACGAGACCTCCATGATCACGGCCTCGTCGCCGGCCCGGATCACCTTGCGCTGCACGCCGTTGACCGTCACCAGCAGGTCGTACTGCGCCGTGGAGGACGGCCGGGTCGTCAGGAAGATCCGCATGCTGAGCGCCGGGTTGGCCCCGGCCTCGACGGACCCGCCGGAATCCGCGGGCACGGCGTCCTCGTCGATGACCTTGACCTTGTAGCCCGGAGCCTCGATGTGGATGTTGCCGTCCTTGTCGATATGGACGGTGGTGTTGTTGAACGTCTGGTCCGTGACGTGGGTGATCTCGACGCCGTTCAGGTACACCGAGCGGGCCAGCAGCGCCGCCGGCGCGGCCAGCAGGGCCAGCGCCAGGATCGCCAGCATCGTCTTGGGAAATCGCATGGGGGCATACCTCCTCGCCCGTGGATCGGGCTCCACGGGTGTTCGACGAACGACGGAGCCCGCAATTCTATCGGCGCTCATCCCCGGCCGAG
>CAYZAI010000453.1:0-2453 GCA_964476305.1 uncultured Myxococcales bacterium | reverse complement strand
CCTCCCTCATTCCGATCAGCCGGTAGAGTTTTCGCAGCGCCTCGACGTCTGCCACGACGATGGTCTCGCCCGCGATGTCGATGAAGCCGTTCTCCTTGAGACCCAGCACGCCGCGCTTGACCGAATCCACGTCGAGACCGATTCGCGAGGAGAGCTCGATGGGCGAAATCGGCAACGTGATCCGGCCGCCGTCGTCCGGTCGGGCCGTCTCCGAGAGCTTGATCAGGGTGTTGACGATCTTGCTCTGGCCATCGCGCAGCATCATGTTCTCGATGCGCTCCTCGGCGACGTGAAGGCGGCGCACGAGCTGGCCGATCAGCTTGAGGGCGATCTCGGGCTGGTCCCGAAGCAGCACCTCGAACCCAGCGGCGTCGAAGGCCAGCACCTTGCACGCGCCGAGGGCCACGGCCGAGGCGGGCCGGCGGTGGCCGTGCACCAGCGCCGACTCGCCGAACATGTCGCCGGCCTTGAGGATCGAGATGTCCCGTTCGACCAGTCGGACGCGCTTGGTGACCCGCACCCGGCCCTCGAGGATCATGAAGACCTCGGCCGCCTCGTCGTCCTCGGCGAAGATCGTCTCACCGCCCTCGTAGCTCCGGCCGAACCGGTCGAAGAGCCGAGCGGCGTTTCTGGCCTGCGTGTTCATGGCCCCGAGATTCTAGGGGATGCCCGGGAAATTGCAACGCGGGCGGCTGCCGCGGAGGGCCGCGGAGGGCCGCGCTTGACGGTTCCCGGCCTTTCGAAAACAATCGCCGACCGGATGGACACGAACATGGGAAGCGGCACAGCGATCCCCGGATTCAGCGCCATCGTGCTCGCCGGTGGCCGTTCCGAGCGGATGGGCCGCGACAAGACCCGGCTGCCCGTGGACGGCGTGCCGCTCATCGAGCGCGTGCTGAGGGTCATCCGGCCGCTGTTCGCCGAGGTGATCGTCGCCGGGGGCGCCGAGGGCCGCTTCGCCGATCTCGCGGGCGTGCGCGAGGTGGGCGACGCGATCCCGAACGGAGGCCCCCTGGCCGGGATCCGCGCCGGGCTCTCGGTGTGCTCTCATCCCTGGGCCTTCGTCGTCGCCGCGGACATGCCGGATCTCGATCGGGCGCTGATCCGGAAGGTGGCCGACCTGGCGACGGGTGAGGCCCGGCTGGTCCTCCCGCGCCACGGCGAGTATCTCGAGCCGCTTCACGCGGCCTATCACCGGGAGGTCGCCGGCTTCGTCGACGCACTGCTGGCGCGAGGCGAGCGCCGGCCGCGGCTGCTTCTGGATTTCGCCCCGGTACGATACGTGGAGATGAACGACGCGGAGATGCGGTGCATGCGCAACGTGAACCGGCCCGAGGACCTGGCCGGCTGAGGAGTGCCATGAACGAGACCGAACGCCTCGCGGGGAAGGTCGCGCTGGTCACCGGGGCCTCGTCCGGCATTGGCCGGGCCGTGGCCCGGGCGCTTTCCGGCGCCGGGATGAAGCTCGGGCTGTTCGCCCGCAGGATGGAACACCTCACCGCCCTGGAGCGGGAGCTCGCGGTCTCGGGCGGCGAGGTGCTGTGCCTGGTGGCGGACCTGCTCGACGAGGAGCAGGCGCTGTTCGCCCTGCGGGCACTGGAGAGGCGCTTCGGCGGGGTGGACGTGCTGGTGAACGCGGCGGGCCTGGGCCACGTGGCGCCGCTCAGGTCCGGCGCAACGGCGAAGCTGCGGGAGATGCTCGAGGTCAACGTGCTGGCGCTCTCCGTGATGACCCGGGAGGTCGTGCGCGGCCTCGAGGCA
The DNA here is from genome assembly GCA_964476305.1 of uncultured Myxococcales bacterium. Classification (GTDB taxonomy): domain Bacteria; phylum Myxococcota_A; class Polyangia; order JAAYKL01; family JAAYKL01; genus CAYZAI01. Next base: position 692 of record CAYZAI010000453.1, on the reverse strand, counting down.
CGGGGCGCGGCCGGCCACATCGTCCACGTCTCTTCGATGTCCGCCTACCGGGTGCAACGGGACGCCGGGATGTACGCCGCCACCAAGCACGCGGTGCGGGCCCTGACCGAGGGCCTGCGCCAGGAGCTTCGCGCCGCGGGCAGCCCGACCCGCGTCAGCGCCGTCAGCCCGGGAGACACCGAGACCGAGTTCATGGAGCGGATGCTCGGGGCCAAGGCGGCGCGGGCCGCGCGGCCGGCCTGGCGCCAGCTCGACCCCGAGGACGTGGCCCGGGCGGTGCTGTTCATCCTGTCGCAGCCGCCCCACGTCGAGATCCACGACATCCTGCTGCGCCCCACGGCCCAGCCGGACTGAGCGGTCCGCCGGCCGGGCGGATTCGACGGATCGGTTGCCGTCAGCGGGCCGCGGCGATACCATGCACGGCATGTGCACCTCGTTCCGGTGGCGGGCCCTGGCAGCCGTCCTGCTCTGCTGCTGCTCCTCGTGCACCTCGTGCCAAGACAACGGGAGCAGTACCGACTCCGGTACGGACAGCGATACCGACACCGATGCAGATACAGATGCAGATGCGGATGGTGATGCTGACGCCGATTCGGATGCGGACAGCGACACGGACTCGGATACTGATTCCGACACCGATGCGGATGCGGACGCAGATTCCGATGCGGATACAGACACCGACACGGATTCCG
>CAYZAI010000452.1:0-3148 GCA_964476305.1 uncultured Myxococcales bacterium | reverse complement strand
CGAGGAGAAGGTGGCGCCGTGGATGCCGTCCTTGCCGATGCGGCCGCCGATCATCACCAGGCGGTCGCCGGGGCGGGCGCCCTTTTCGTGGCCGGGCCGGCCGTTCACCTCGGCGGGCATCACGCCGCCGGTGCCGCAGAAGACCAGTGGCTTGCCCAGGAAGCGCTCGTCGAAGACCAGCGAGCCGTTGACCGTGGGGATGCCGCTCTTGTTGCCCCCGTGTTCGACTCCCTCGCGCACGCCTTCGAGCACACGGCGCGGGTGCAGCAGCCGGGGCGGGATCTCTCCCTTGTGGAACGGGTCCGCCAGACAGAACACGTCGGTGTTGCAAAGGAGCCGCGCCCCCTGGCCCGTGCCCAGGGTGTCGCGGTTCACTCCCACGATCCCGGTCAGTGCCCCGCCGTAGGGGTCGAGGGCCGAGGGCGAGTTGTGGGTCTCGACCTTGAAGACCAGGCTGTGGCGGTCGTCGAACCTCCACACGCCCGCGTTGTCCTTGAACACCGACAGGCAGAAATCCCGCGGACCCAGATCGGCGCGCACCACCCGGGTGGCCTCCTGGATGCAGCTCTTGAACAGCGAGTCGATCTCCTCCCGGCCGCCGTCGCCGTCGGAATAGTCGATTACCGCATCGAAGATCTTGTGCTTGCAGTGCTCGGACCAGGTCTGGGCCAGAGCCTCGATCTCCACGTCCGTCGGCCAGGAGGGGAGGCCGCGGGCGGCCCGGCGGGCGCGCACACCCTCGTCTTCGTAGTGCCGCCGGATGGCGTGCATCTCGTCGAGGGAGAGCGCCAGTGTCCGGTCCCGGCTCAGGGCAAGAAGCCTCTTGTCGTCGAGGTCGAGGGGGATCGTTTCGGCGGTGGGCGGCGCGGTGTCCGTGACCCTCGGCACCTCGACGTGGAGGCCGCGGCTTTCCCGAAACGATTGCCGGTCCGCGAGCCGGGCCCGCTGGATCAGCGGGTTGCCCAGCAGTCCGGTGGCGATGCCCTCCACCTCGGAGCGGACGAGCTCGCCGGACAACACGTACTGGCGGGACGTGTAGACCGCACCCTGCGCCGGGAAGCGGTCCCCGAGGACCATACGCGCGGCCTCGGTGGCGGTCCGGCCGACGTTATCGGTCACTCCGGGGCGGAAGCCGATCTCGACCAGCCAGTCGAAGCCGTGGGCCAGCGGCGCATCGACGGACCACTCCTGGATGATGGGGTCGCCGAGCTCCGCGGCGAGGCGGTCGAGCGACTCGCGGTCCAGATCGGCATCGACGGTGTAGACATCCACCGTCCGGACCTTCTCGACATCGAGTCCCAGGTACTCGCGGATGCGGGCCGCGACACGTGCACCATGGGCGTCACGCTGGCCGCGGGCGAGCGCGACCTCGATACGGTGGGGCATGGAATCCTCCTCGGGGCGGGTCTCCCGGGGGGCAATACCAGAACGGAGAGCTGCCTGGAAACCCGGACCCGGCGGCGCCCTAGTGTTCCTGCCCCGATTCCTTTGCCATGGCCTCGATTTCAGCCTCGATGGCATCAACGGCCTTGCGCAGGTCGGGCATGAAATCCGTCGGCAGGGTGATCCCTTTCTTGGTCGGCTTCCACTCTCCCTGTTTGTCCATGTAGTAGGTGCGGAAGTCGATGTACTTCTTCCCCCGGAATTCCTTGATGCCCGCTCGGACTTCTTCCGTCGCCGTGCGCGGGAACTTGCCGAAAACCTTCTCCTCGGCCATGTGTACCTCCCAGGAAGATTGTGTTTTTCTACCGCTTCGGTTCTCGTATCATACCTTCCGGGACGTTTGAAATACCGTTTTGTCTTTTCTTATGATAATCGATTTTTCATGGTGCGGCGGGACGGGAGAGTGCTCGGGCTCGACACCCCCAGAATTGCGATTCTCGCGGCCGGAGAGACCGCCCGGACGCTCGGCCGCGAGCTCGAGGACCTCGAGGTGCCCGGGCCGGAGCCGGAGGCCGGCCACGCGGACCCGGCGCTGGGGGTGAGGGTCGACCTCGACTCCGGAGAGCAGCTTGTCGTGCACCTCTTCGGCGAGACCGAGCGGGCCTTCGAGCTGCTCAGGCGCCGGCCCGTCGGTGCGATCCTGATAGACAACCGCGAGCCGCCCGACAGCCGGGCCTTCGGCGACACTCTGGCCGGACGCGTTCTCCCGGAGTTGCTGGCCGGCACGCCGCTGGGCCGGGTGCCCGCGAGGCGATCGATCCTGGTGGCGCTGCCCGATGCCGAGTGGACCGCGGAGCACGCCTACGCGGCCGGAACGCTGCAGCTCGGTGGCGTGCTGGTCAACCCGCCGTCCCTGGCCGCCGCCCTGGCCGCCGCTCGGCGCTTCGCCAGGCCTGCCCAGCCCGGCAAGGTCGCCTTGTGCATGGCCGGCGGCGGCATCGAGGGCATGTTCTGGCAGCTCGGCGTGCTGCGGGCCCTCGACGCCCACCTCGGGCGGCGTTCCGTCATCGATTTCGACATCTTCACCGGCATCTCGGCCGGGGCGGTGCTCGGTGCGTTCCTGGCCAACGGCGTCAGGCCCGCGGAGATCGCAGACGCGCTCCAGGGCCGCCCCAGCCGGATCTCTGCCATCTCCCGCGCCGTGCTGTTCAACCCGAATATCGGCGAGGCCGCCCGCCGCGTGGGGAGCGCGCTGGTGGACGCGGTCAAGGGGCGCTTCATCGTGCGGCCCATCGACAGCGCGATGCGCATCGCCCCCACCGCGATCTTCTCGGGCGACCGGCTGCGCGAGTACCTGCGCCGCGAGCTCTCGAAGCCGGGCCTCGTAGACGATTTCGACGCCCTGGGGAAGGAGCTCTACGTCGGCGCCACGGACCAGGAGACCTGGGTCCATGTCACCTTCGGCGCCGGGGACGAGAGGCGGGTGCCGATCTCCACCGCGGTCCGGGCCTCCACCGCGATGACCCCCTACTACGCCCCGGAGCGTATCGATGGTCGTTTCTTCGTCGACGGGATCTTCACGCGGACCATCGACCTCGATACCGCCGTGGCCCGGGGCGCAAGGCTCCTGATCTGCATCGACCCGCTCACACCGGTCCAGGTGGACCAACCCGGATACGTCAGCGGCCGCGGGGGATTCTTCAACACCGTGCAGTCGATCAAGTCGATGATCCGCACCCGCTTCTCCGAGGTGATGGGCCGCGCC
>CAYZAI010000451.1:0-3166 GCA_964476305.1 uncultured Myxococcales bacterium | reverse complement strand
CTGCCCGTCATCGGCGAGATGGCCGAGCGCATCGCCTCGCGCCGCGGCTGATCACTCCGCCGGAAGCGACGGCGCCGCGGGCGGGGACGGCGCCCTGGCGGGCCGGGCCAGCCGCGCGATACCCATCAGCAGCAGCACGAACACGGCCGCGTGGATCAGGGTCCCGGAGAAACCCAGCACAGCGTGGCTGAGGAGCACGGCCTCGCCGTCGAGGCCGATGGCGTTCGACTGGGACAAAAGCATCCCCAGGCCCGGACCCACCAGCGCCTGGACCAGGCCCAGGACCGCAGCCCACAGCAGCAACCGCAGGGCTTCGGGGCGGTGGCGGCGCACGGCGGTGAGCACCACCACCAGCAGCCCGATCCACAGGCTCACGCTCACGATCCACGAGAACCCGGACGAGACCATCAGCACGGCATGAGCCCCGGAGTCCATCATCGACCTCCTTCATTGGTATCGAACAGCACCTCGAAAACGACCGCCACCGCGCCAGAACCGGCGCGGGACCGTGCCCCGGCCGTAGCGCAGCCGCAGCCGTCCCCGCCGGAGCCGCTCGGTCCGGCGTCGGCGGACGAATCCGTGTCCGCATCTTCGTCCGTTCGCGTCACGGTCCAGGTCGCGCTGCCCGAAAGCAGCTCCTCGTCGTCGGCAATCACCAGGTCCGTGGCGTCCTCGACCAGGGCGGTCACCTCGTGGGTCCCCGGCTGGAGGCTCGAGACCTCGAGATCGAGCACATCGTCATCCTCTCCCGCGATCTCCGCGCCGTCGACGAGCCAGCGCACGACCATGGTGTCCGGCTCGGGCCGCACCGGCTCCACCGACAGCTCGATCACGTCACCGGCCACGCCGTTCAACCCGGTTTCCTGCGGCTCGAAGGAATCGACGGGATCCACGTAGCCCCAGAAGGAGAGCACCATCTGCTCGGCGCAGACCGGGCACAGGGTCTGGCCGAGCTCGCGCATCAGGCAGGTCGGCGCGGGCCGGTAGAGCCCGGTGGGCTGGTAGCACGCTCCCTCGTAGGCCCCCACCGGGTGGTGGTCGTCCACAGCGGCCGAGTCCGGGGTCGGCAGGGGCGTGGCGTCATCGACCAAGTGGGCCCACTTGAGCAGGTCCCCGTCGGCGGTCGGCGAGACGTTGGGGTAGATGTCGCTGAAGACGAACCCCGGGTAGGGATCCTCGTACTCGTCGGCGAGGGCGGCGAAGGTGTGGCCGAACTCGTGGGGCGGGACGTCGAAGGCCCAGACGTTCGTGGAGGTGACGGCCACGGGACCGCCGCTGCCGCCGTACTCGTCGTCGTTCACCACCAGCAGCAGCACTTCGTAGGCGGGGTACAGGGTCGCCGCGGTCGAGAAGATCACGGCGTAGTCGCAGCAGATCAGCCGCTCGATGCCGGCGCAGTCGAAGGCGCAGCCGAACCAGGTGTCCACGTAGACATCGTCGCTCGGGTGGTCCGCGCCGGACTGTGCCGAGACGGTGTCGATCCGGGCGATGTTGAACAGCGGCCGGTACTCGGCGTAGGGCGTGCCCGCGAACAGGTGATCGAGGGCCTCGTCCGCGTCGTCCGCGAACAGCCCCTGCTCCTCGGCGGTGTAGCCGTCGCCGAGCACGGCGAGGTCCACGCGGTTCTCGGGCGGACCGGACTCCTGGAGCATCTCGAGGGAATGCTGCGCCCAGGCGGGCCCGGAGCCAAACAGCGCTCCGGCCCCGGCCAGGGAGAGAAGGGCGCGCCACCACCGCCTTCCGGCGTTCATGGAGTCGTCCGGTCCGGGACCTCGAACTCGCCGAGCAGCTCGGCCCGGTCCCGCCCCGTCCCCGGCGCGGCGCGGAAGACGCGCACGGTCCGCAGGCCCGGCCGCAGGGGCACGGTCGCGTCGAACACCGGCTCGTCGAGGGACACGTGCGCGCCCTCGATGAGGCCATCCGGCCCGGGCGCCTCGGACCGCAGCTCGGTCTCCAGCCTGACGCCCCGCTCCTCGAGCAGCCTGCCCTGGCCGTCGAACGACCTCCAGAAGGCCGGCGAGCGGCGCAGCGGGTCGCGGCGGTTCACCGTGTTCGGGGCCTCGACGAGGCTGACGACCTCCAGGCCGCTCGAGGTGAGCCGCAACACGGCGCGCAGCATCCGCTCGGGCCTCGCGCCATCGTCGACGGTCGCGTTCTGCCCGGCCGGTCGCGGGTCGCCTGCCGCCGTCCGGGTCGGGGCCGAGCAGGCACCGGCGATCGGCCCGAGGCACAGGCACGCGAGCAGGGCTGTGAAGGTGCGCATGTGCGGCTCGTCAGCCGCGGCTCGCCAGCAGGCGGCGGATCTTGAAGAGCAGCTCCGGGAAGTTGAACGGCTTGTCCACGTGCTCGTCGGCGCCGTAGAGAGGTGACGTCATCTCGTTCAGGTTCTCGCCGATGCCGGTCAGCATCATCACCGGCATGCCGCCGATTTCGGCGTCGGCCTTGATCGCCTTGCAGACCTCCCAGCCGTTCATCTGGGGCATCATCACGTCGAGGATGACCGCGTCGGGCTTGACCTCGCGGGCCTTGGCCAGGGCCTCGGCGCCGTCCGAGGCGGTGATCACGTCGCAGTCGATGCCCTGCAGCCTCTTGACGAGGATGCCGATCAACTCGGGATCGTCGTCCGCGATCAGCAAGAGCGGCTTGTTCCTTTCGGTCGGCATCTCTTTTCAAGCTGGCGGAAAACCCGCCGGTTGTCAATGGGTTGTGGGTCCGAAAGCCCTTGACCGGCCCGCTGTTTCACCCTAGATTCCGGCCCGTTCGGCACCCGTCGGACGCGGAAGATGGCCGGGCCCGAAGGAGGACGAGATGACCTCGCTGAGCAAGAAGACCGAGAGGATTCGCAAGAACAAGCGCGTCGCCAGTGGCAAATCCCGCAAGCGCGCCACGGCCAAGGGCACAACGCCCCGCTTCCCCATCCACCTCGAGGACCAGCCCGACGCGTTGCTGCCGCAGCCTCCGGGGTCCGAGCCCGCGCCCCGCGTGCCGCGAGTCGCCTCCGCGGCGGTGACCAAGGCCGCCCCCAAGCCGACAACTCCGGCCAAGCCTGCCGTGACCGCCGCCGCGAAACCCGCCGCTTCGGCGCCCAAGCCCGCAGCCTCTACGGCTGCGAAGCCGACAACTCCGGCCAAGCCCGCCATCTCCGCAGCAAAGCCGACAACTCCGG
>CAYZAI010000450.1:797-3169 GCA_964476305.1 uncultured Myxococcales bacterium | reverse complement strand
CGAGGGTCTCGCTGCAGGACGCCTCGCAGCATTCGTTGCCGCCGCCCACGCCGCAGGTCGTCGACGACGCCGTGCACGAACAGCCATTGCACGTGTCGTCCGTGCCGCTGCAGTGCCGTGTACAGGTCGCCGGGTAGTCGTAGTAGTCCAGGCTGTCGCAGTAGTCCGCCGGACAGGCCGTGGTCCCACACACCGTGGAAGAGGGCTTCGGCGTCTCGGTGCACATGCTGGTGCCGTTGCAGGTCACATCCAGGCAGTCCGTCGATGTGCAGGTGACCGTGGTGCCAGTGCAGCTGCTTCCGATACATACGTCGTTGTAGGTGCACTGGTTGCTGTCGTTGCACGTCACCGAAGTGCGCCACGCCCAGGTGCCACCCGCGTTCGTGCAGCGGTACTGGGTCCCGCCGCAGCTGATGGTCTGGCACAGGTTGTGGTTCGCGGCACTGCACGTGTACACTCCACCGCCCGAGCAGAACCCTTCCGCGTCCGCCGCGCCGCAACCCACGCAGAACTGGCCCACGGTGAGCTGGTTGGCCGTGCAGGTCTCGGGGCACGTGCCGTCCGTGGTCAGGCAGCCCCCGGTGTCCGCGTCGCACCCGGCCTCGCAGCACTGGTTCCCGCTGCCCACCCCGCAGGTCGTCTGAGCCGCGGTGCACGTGCACGGATTGCACACGTCGCCCGTGCCGCTGCAGTGACGGGTGCAGGTCCCGGGATAGTCGTAGTACTCGATGCCATCGCAGTAGTCCGCATCGCAACTCGCGGTCCCGCAGGTCGTCGACGCCGGCCGCGGTGTTTCGGTGCACGCAGCTGTGCCGTTGCACGTCCGGGTCATGCAGGTCGTGGACGTGCAGGTGATGTCCGTGCCCTGGCACACCCCGCCCGTGCAGACATCGTCGTACGTGCACGAGTCGCCATCGTTGCAGGACGTGCTCATCCGCCACTCCCACGTGCCACCCGCGTTGGTGCAGGTGTATGTCGTGCCGCCGCAGGTGCGCGTCTGGCAGGAGGCCGCCGCGTCACAGGTGGACGAGGTGCCCACGCTGCACAAGCCGTCGGCCAGGTTGTCCCCGCAGCCTTCGCAGGTCCGGCCCACTGTCAGGATTGTGGCGCCGCAGACGTCGGCGCAGGTCCCGGCCGCGGTGTAGCAGCCGGTGACGTCGTCGCAACCCGCGGTGCAGCACTCGTTCGCCGGGCCCGCATCACAGGTGGTCGGCGTCGCGGAACACGAGCAGTTGTTGCACACGTCGCCCGTGCCGCTGCATGTGCGCGTGCAGTCTTCGGGGTAGTAGTTGAACGTGCCCGAGTCACAATAATCCGCCGGGCAGTCCGTGGACCCGCACGGCGTGGAGGAGGGCTTCGGCGTCTCGGTGCACGTGCTGGTGCCGTTGCACGTCCGGGTCAGGCAGGTCGTGTCCGTGCAGGTGACGGCCGTGCCCTGGCACGCTCCGCCCGTACAGATGTCGTTGTACGTACAAGGATCACTGTCGCTGCACGTCGGATCCGCGGTCCAGACCCAGCCGTCCACCGGATCCTCCAGGCAGTAGTAAAGCACCCCGCCGCAGCTGCGAGCCTCACACTCTGCGTGCGTGATGTCGTCACAAGCGTACGAGCCACCCGCGACGCAGGTCCCCACGGCCCCCGCCGCTCCGCAGCCCTCGCAGGTCTGACCCACGGCCAGCAGGTTCTCTTCGCAGGTGTCGCCCCCGGTTCCGCATGCCCCGGGCACGGTCTGGCACCCGAGGGTCTCGTTGCACCCGGCCTCGCAGCATTCGTTCCCGCTGCCCACGCCGCACGTCGTCGGCGTCGCCGTGCACGAGCAGCCGTTGCACGTGTCGTCCGTGCCGCTGCAGAAGCGCGTGCAGGTCCCGGCGTAGTCGTAGAACACGGTGGACAGGCAATAGTCCCCGGGACAGGCCGTTGTCCCGCACACCGTGGAAGAGGGCTTCGGCGTCTCGGCGCACATGCTGGTCCCGTTGCACGTCACGTTCATGCAGTCCGTCGATGTGCATGTGATCGTTGTGCCGCCACAGCTGCTGCCGAAGCACACGTCACTGTACGTGCACGGGTTGCCGTCACTGCACGCCACCGACGTGCGCCACGCCCAAATACTTCCCGCGTTGGTGCAGCGGTACGTCGTGCCGCCACAGGTCATGGTCTGGCACAGGGTGTGGTTCGAGGCGCTGCACATGTATACCGCCCCGCCCGAGCAGAACCCCTCGGCATCCGCCGGGCCGCAGCCAACGCAGAACTGCCCGACGATGATCTGGCTCGCCGTGCAGGTCTCCGGGCAGGCACCGTCCGTGGTCAGGCAGCCCCCCGTGCCCGCGTCGCACCCGGCCTCGCAGCACTGGTTCGCCGCGCCCACGCCGCAA
>CAYZAI010000450.1:0-787 GCA_964476305.1 uncultured Myxococcales bacterium | reverse complement strand
TCGCACACGTCGCCCGTGCCGCTGCAGTGACGGGTGCAGGTCCCGGGGTAATCGAAATACACGTTCGAGTTGCAGGCATCCACCGGGCAGGCCGTGGTCCCGCAGGTCGTCGATGACGGCTGCGGTGTCTCCGTGCATGTGCTGCTCCCGTTGCACACCCTGGTCATGCAGGTCGTGGACGTGCAGGTGATGTCAGTGCCCTGACACACTCCCCCCGTGCAGGCATCGTCGTAGGTACACAGCACACCGTCGTCGCAGGCCGTGCTCACCCGCCACTCCCAGCTGCCACCCGCGTTCGTGCACGTGTATGTCGTGCCGCCGCAGGTGCGCGTCTGGCAGGAGGTCGCCACGCCGCACGTGGTGGAGTTGCCCGCGCTGCATATGCCGTTGGCCAGGTTGGCCCCGCAGCCCGTGCAGTTCCGGCCAGTGGTCACCGTGGTCGCGGTACAGACGTCGGTGCAGGTCCCGGCGTCCGTGTAGCAGCCCGTGAAGTCGTCGCAGCCGGCGGCACAGCACTGGTTCGCCGGACCCACGTCACAGATGGCCTCGGCCGCCGTGCAGGAACAGCCCAGGCACGTGTCGTCGCTCCCGCTGCAGTACTGCGTGCACGTCTCGGGATAGGTGTAGTACGCCCCAGAGGAGCAGTAGTCCCCGGGACAGTCCGTGGATCCGCACGGCGTGGACGAGGACTTCGGCGCCTCGGTGCATGTGCTGGTACCGTTGCACGTCCGCGTCAGGCAGGTCGTGTCCGTGCAGGTGACGGCCGTGCCCTGGCACGCTCCGCCCG
>CAYZAI010000449.1:0-3190 GCA_964476305.1 uncultured Myxococcales bacterium | reverse complement strand
CATCGACGAGGCCAGCGTCCTCGGCGAGGCCGTGGAGGACCCGGCGCCGCTCTCGGGCCGCTGCCCGGTGATCCTGAAGACCGACATGACCCACCTCGCCAACAAGGGCGAGCCCAGGGAGCGGATCGTCGCCGGCCTGTACGATGCGGTGTGCGAGAACGTGCAGGTCCTGGTCAAGCCACGGGTCAGCCCGCCGGACGTCTTCCTGATCGGCGGCGTGTCCCGCTCGGCCCGTATCCGCGAGCACTTCCGCCGTTTCACCGGGCGCCACGGCATGCGCCTCTCCGACATCGCCGAGGACGACGCGCTGACGTTCGAGGCCGTCGGCTGCGCGGTGATCGCCATGGCGGACGACAAACGACACCCGACCCCCGCCCTCGGCGACCTGTTCGCCCCCCACGAAAAACACGTGCTCGAGGAGCTGCCAGCCCTCTCGCGCTTCCTCGGCCGGGTGCGCCGCATGCCCGCGCCCCCGGTGCCCGCCGTGGCCGGGGACCAGGAGCTGATCCTCGGCTTCGACATCGGCTCCACGGGCTCCAAGATCGTGGCCATCGAGAGCGAGGGCGGCCGCGGCGTCTGGCAGGGCTACGTCAGCACCGGCGGCGCCCCGGTCAAGGCCGCCCAGGACCTGATGCGGCAGTTCGTCGAGAGCGAAGTGGCAAGGAACCCGGTGCGCGCCGTCGGCGCCACGGGCAGCGGCCGCGAGATCGTCGGCTCGCTGATGGCCACCTGCTACGGCCCCGAGGCGGTCTTCGTGCTCAACGAGATCGCGGCCCACGCCGAGGGCGCGCTGCAGTGCGATCCGCGGGTCGATACGATTTTCGAGATTGGCGGCCAGGACGCCAAGTACATCCGGCTGTCCCATGGGAGGGTGGTGGACGCGGCGATGAACGAAGCCTGCTCAGCGGGAACCGGCTCGTTCATCGAGGAGCAGGGCCGCAAGTTCCAGGGCATCGAAAGCGTGGTGCAGCTCGGCGCCGAGGCGCTGGCCGCCGACAGCGGCGTGTCCCTGGGCCAGCACTGCTCGGTGTTCATGGCCGAGGTGATCGACGAGGCCGTGGCCTCGGGTGTCCCGCAGCCGGCCATCGTCGCCGGGATCTACGACTCTATCATCCAGAACTACCTGAACCGGGTGAAGGGCAGCCGCTCCGTGGGCAACGTGATCTTCTGCCAGGGAATGCCTTTCTCGTCGAACGCCCTGGCCGCGGCCGTGGCCCGCCAGACCGGGTCAGAGGTGATCGTCCCGCCCCATCCGGGCACCGTGGGCGCCCTGGGTATCGCGCTCCTCGCACGCAAGGAGCTCGGCGGGCGGCGCGGCCTCATCGACCCCGCGCGCTTCCTGGCGGCCGAGGTCGTGAAGAAGGACGTGTTCGTCTGCAAATCGACCAAGGGCTGCGGCGGCGCCGGCAACCGGTGCCGCATCGACCGCATCCGGACGGTGGTAGACGGCGTCAAGCAGCAGTTCACGTGGGGCGGCGGCTGCTCGATGTACGATCGGGGCACGGGCCGGCGCAAGCTCCCGGATCGGGCGCCGGACCCCTTCCGCGAGCGGGAGGAACTGCTCGCCGGGCTGAGGGAGAGCCTCGGGGCCCGCCGCGGCAGGCCGACGGTAGCGATCACCGACGAGTTCGTCCTGAAGGGGATGTTCCCGTTCTTCGCCACCTTCATCCGCGAGCTGGGGTTCGACCCGCTGCCGTTCTCCGGGGCGGACCAGGCCGTGCTCAAACGCGGCATCGAGGACGCCAACGTGCCGATGTGCGCCCCGATGCAGCAGTACCACGGTCTGGTGAGCCGGATGGCCGAGGCTCGCCCCGACTTCCTGTTCCTGCCGATGCAGCGGCACCTGCCCCGGGTCAAGGACGAGCCATGGGCGCGCCTGTGCCCGCTGGTCCAGGGCAGCGCGGACATGCTGCGCTGGGACCTGGGGCCCGAGGTGGGCGCCAGGATCGTCTCGCCGGTGATAAACATCGGCCGGGACAACCTCGAGTCGCGGTTGCTCGGCGACAGCCTGGCGGATCTGGCGGGACAGCTCGGGGCCGATACCGCCCGCATCGACGGCGCCTGGCGGGCGGCCGTCGAGGCCCAGCGGGACTTCGACGCCCGCTGCCTCGATCTCGGCCGACGCACCCTCGAGTTCTGCGCCGAAAAGGGGATCACACCGATCGTGGTGCTCGGCCGACCGTACACGATCCACAACACGGTGCTGAACTCCAACGTGCCGGCAATCCTGCGCGAACAGGGGGCGATCCCGATCCCGGTGGACTGCTACCCCGTGAGCGATGACGTGCCCATCTTCTACCGGATCTATTGGGGTTTCGGCCAGCGCAGCCTGCGCGCGGCGCACCAGATCAGGCGCACGCCCGGGGTCTGGGGCATCTACTGCAGCAACTACTCCTGCGGGCCGGACAGCTTCAACCTGCACCTGTTCGGCTACATCATGGAGGGAAAGCCATACGCCATCATCGAGACCGACGGCCACTCCGGGGACGCGGGCACCAAGACCCGGGTGGAGGCGTTCCTCTATTGTGTCCGGGAGGATCGGGCCGGAGACGGCGGGCGCAACGGCGAGCGGGATCTCGCGATGCTGCACCGGGACGAGGAGAACGTCGACAAGATCCGGCGCCGCGGCTCCACGGTGCTGATCCCCCGCATGGGGGCCGGCGCCGCGGCACTGGCCGCCTGCCTCCGGGGTGTGGGGATCCCGGCGGAATCGTTGCCGATGCCGGACGCCGATGCCCTGGCCCTCGGCCGGCGGCACACCTCGGGCAAGGAGTGCATCCCGATGACCCTGACCCTGGGCAGCCTGCTGCAGCGGCTGGCCCGGGAGACGGACCCGACCCGCCGATTCACCTTCTTCATGCCCACGGCCAACGGACCTTGCCGCTTCGGGTCGTACGCCGCGATGCACCGGCTGGTGCTGGATCGCCTGGGCTACGAGGACCGGGTACGGATCTGGGCGCCGATCGACGAGGACTACTTCGAGTCGGTGCCCGATGGCTTCGCGGCGCTGGTCTTCGCCGCCTTGTGCGCCTCCGACGCGCTGATCAGCGGCCTGTACCATGCCCGCCCCGCCGAGCGGGTTCCCGGCGCGGCCACTTCCCTCTTCGAGCGCTGGCACCGCGAGTTGGTGGCCCGCTGCGAGGAGGCAGCCCGGGGGGCGCTGACCATCGGCGTCACCGTGGCCCAGGTC
>CAYZAI010000448.1:0-3251 GCA_964476305.1 uncultured Myxococcales bacterium | reverse complement strand
GGGATCAGCGGCCGGCGGCCACGCAGTGGCGTTTGCGGCACGAGTAGCCCTCGCCGCAGTCCCGATCCCGGTTGCAGGACTTGGGCGGCTCCACGGCCGGGGCGGGCACCGGGACCTGCTGATAGGCCGGAGCAGCGGCGGGCGGCGCTGCCGCGGGGGCGGCGGCGGGCGCTGCTGCCACGGGGGCACCGGCGGGCGGCGCTGCTGCGGGGGGTGCGGCGGCGGGCGGCGCTGCTGCGGGGGGTGCGGCGCCTTCAAGTGCCACCGGGGTTGTCGCGGGCGGCGGGGCCGCTGGCGGGGGTGCCGGCACGAGGGCCGGGACCGCCGACCCGGGCGGGGCCGTGGCCAGGGGAGCCTCGGCAGCGGCGATGTTCTTCGCCACCGCGCGGTTCGAATAGCTGTCGAGGTTCGGAACGGTCATCGAGTCCACGGCGCGCCTGGCGGACATCCGCAGGTGGTCCATCAGGGCCACGTAACTCGCCTCGGGCGCCTGGGTCATCGCCTCGGTCGTGCCCCACCAAGTCACCTCGCCGGTCTTGGCCGAGAAGACCCGGAGCGAGATGCGCGAGTAGGCAAAGAAGTACCACGGCGACTTGCGGCCGAAGTCCTTGGGCAGGTAGCGGATCGTCTGCGGGTCGCCGCTCTCGGTCTCGCCGACTATCACCCAGTCGACCTCGGTGATGCGGCCGATCTGACGCAGCACGTCGGCGTCGGACAGGTCGTTGTTGAAGACACCGGTCTCGGTGCGACGGACCTCGGCTACCACCCGCTCGAGGACGTTCCGCTCGGCGACGTCTATTCCACGCCGCAGGAACTCCATGCCGACGAGGTCGGCCAGGGCCGCGCCCTTGGAGCCGGCGAAGGTGAGGATCGCCACCTTCTGGCCCGGGACGATGGCGAACCCGGGCTGGCGGCCGGCCTGGATGCTGGTGGTCAGGGAGTCGCGGATCCGGCACCCGGAGAGGCACAGGGCCGCGAGGACGACGACGAACGCGGTTGTCAGGGCTTGAGGTTTCACAGCGCACCTCCCTGGTAGAAGCGGGCCACCATCTCGTCGACGATGGCCGCGACCGCGGAGGACGCGCCCAACTCCGGCTGCCGCTTGATCTGGCGCGGCGTGATGCGCTGGGCGAGGTAGGTGGTATCGGACCAGACCACCATCCCGGTCCGCGTGTCGATGCCCACGACGCTGAGACCCGAGAGCGTGACGTAGTAGGGCTGGAGGTCCGGCGTCAGGAACCAGCCGCCGTTCTCGGCGACCACGGCCCCGCGGACCAGCAGATCCACCTTGAGCAGTTTGCCCAGCCGGCGGATCTGCTCGATGTCCGAGAGATCGAGGAGCTGCTGCTCGATCAGCCCCTGCTCGCGGATCAGGTCGTTGACGCGGTTGCGCTCCACCATCGTCACTCCGCGGCGGGCCAGGGCGCCGATCAGCGCGTTGGAGTTGAGCACCACGTCGTCGGCGTAGGTCTCACTGCCCAGGGAGGCCGATGGTGTGCCTTCCTTGGGCGTGGCCAGCGCCCCGGCACCGGCGTCCTTCTGCAGCGCGGTGGAGGCGAACGCGTGGCCGACGTAGAGCACTGCGGCGCGGCGGTACTGCCCGGGATCCACGCTCTTTCTCACGAAGGTCTCGGAATCGACGAACCTATAGGGGCCGGGGCCGCAAGCGGCAAGGGTGACCGCCACCGCCGCCAGGGCCAGGCATCCTCGGGCTGCTCTTCGTTCCATTGCTCCTCCTCGGTTGGCTCCGGGGCCGCACAGGCCGCCGGTTACTGGATCACGTAGGCCATCTTCACGAACCAGTCGCCTTCGGTGTCCCGGTAGGCGTCGACCTCTTCCCCGCCGTCGTAGACGCGCTCGACGCGATCGTTCAACTGTGCGGGCGGCGTGTTGTAGGGCGGGCCGGCCAGCAGGTTCCTGAGGGCCCTTCGCTGCTGCTGCCGAGCCTCGCCCACGGCCCTCAGCTGGTCGCCCCGGGTCCCGGCCGTGCTGCGGGTGGTGATCAGCAACCGCGGGCCCTGCTGCTCGAGGAGCGCGGCGCCCTCCAGCTTCGAGGGTAGCGCCATGTCCGCCACGCCGTCGGTGCGGATCGCGACCACCCGATCCTCGGCTGGCGGCGGCGGCGGCGCGGGGGTCTCCTTGATCTTGTAGGCGAAGAAGCCGCGAAACGACTGCTCGCCGAGCACGGCCCGGGACGCGCCCACCGAACCGTCTGCCACGAGCACCACGCCCGCGCCGACCTTGCCGCTGGTCACGCGCAGCAGGCGGTACACGCCGTCGCCGTAGTAGAGCTCGCGGACGAAGGCGCGGCCGCAGGCGCCGCGCATCCGCGAGCAGCACTCGGCGTAGGCCACGGTGTCGTCGGCTACCAGCTTGCGCGTGACGTTGAACTCGTACTGGTAGTCGGTAACGTCGCTGAGGCTGGCGCCGATGCGGACGACCTTGATCACCGCCTGGCTGTTGAAGTCGGTGGTGAAGCGCCGCGTGTCGCGGATGTGTCGCGCCGCGTCGAAGCTCTGGATCCGCAGGTGCTCGACACAGGGGTTGGCCTGGAAGCTGACCTCGAGGGACTGGTCGGAGGTGTTGCCCACCATGTGGACCTTGCCCGCCAGGGTGTCGTCGTCCGAGGGCAGGGCGATCAGCAGCGCGTCCTCGCCCAGCGAATCGGCGGCCACGAGCGAGTCCCCGCCGGGTACGGCAGGGGGCGGCCCGGCGGGCGCCTTGGGCAGGCAGGAAGCCAGCAGGCAGCAGGCGAGCAGCGACAGGGTCGATCTCGATGACACTGGCGGCCTCCTCATGTACCGGCCAGAGATGGCGGGCCGGCTTTCCTCCGGGAGAATCGATCTCCGACCGATTGAGCCCGAGTTTTTATCGGTTTCCCGGTTTTTTTCAAGGTCACCCCCGCCGGTCCGCCGGTCTCCCGTCCCGCAACCCTGGCGACCGAGTTCCAGGCGGTACCGGGCTCTCGCCGGGCTGTCACCGGGCTGTCACCGGGCTGTGTCACCGGGCTGTGTCACCGGGCTGTTGTGCAGCGCGGTCGTTTGAACTAGGGTTCGTGCAGCGCTCGATGGACGAGCCAAACTCTACTGAGTGATGGAGAAAAGACGATGACAACCTGGAAATGGACCTCCCTCTTGTTGCTCGCGGTGGCGCTGGTTGCGCTGCCCGCGTGCTCGGACGACGACGACGACGGCAGCTCGGACGCGGATTCGGACGCGGATTCGGACGCGGATTCGGACGCGGATTCGGAC
>CAYZAI010000447.1:0-3266 GCA_964476305.1 uncultured Myxococcales bacterium | reverse complement strand
TCGGCGTCGGTGGTGGCGCCGTCGTCGTCGTCATCGTCCGAGCAGGCGACGAGCGACAGGGAAGCAAGCAGCGTGGCGAGAACCGCGATGGATATGGTCTTCATGTCCTCTCCTTCGTTTTTTGCGGGCGCTGGCCCACGGAATGTGTCGAACGCCTCTCGCTATGCCCGAATTAACACAACGGGTCAAGATCCGCAGTGGAACGGCAGAGGGCCAGGTGCGCGACTCCCCGCAGCGCGGTCCGTTCCTCTTCCATCGCCAGGCCCGCGGCGGACAGGAGCGGCTTCAGCCCGCCGATCTCCTGGTAGTGCCGGAACCCGGCGTAGTGGGCCCCGCCGGCGATGCGCTCGATGGTCCGGGCGAGGCGACCGGCGATACCGCGGGGGAGGGGCGCCGTGTAGTCGGCGACGATGACGAAGCGTGCGACGCGTCGCATCTCCCGGAGGATCGCGAGGCGGGCCGGCTGCGGCATCTCGTGCAGCGCCAGGGTGAGGGCGGCGTAGTCGAACTCACCATCGGCGATGTCCCCCAGGTCGGTGCCGTTGGCCTGCCGGAAAGCGAAGTGCCCACGGTTCGGGGCGCGGCAGCGCTTCCGCGCGCAGTCGATCATGTTCGGGTCGAGGTCCACTCCCAGGTACCGGTCACAGCGGCCGGCCAGCGCGCAGGCCTGGGCTCCGGTGCCGGACCCGAGTTCGATGACGGTTGATCCGGCCGGTACCAGGGCGGCAAGCATCCCGCGCAGCGGCCGAAGAAGCGGGTCGATCAGCATGCGGTAGGACAGGCAGGAAACGGTCATGTTCTCTCCCGTGACGACAGACGGAGCCGAGGAGCGCCGGTGACGGTCACGGCGCGGTGAGGACGTCGATCCGGGCCACGGCCTTGAGCCAGCGGTCCGCGGACTGGTCGTCCACCGGGACGAGGGTGAAACGGCCGGCGTCCGTCAGCGGCTCCCCGTCCTTGCGATCCGCGAGGAGGATTTCGCGGCCGGCCGGGGCGAGGAAGATCTCGCCGGCGGAGAAGAGCACGCGGTAGCCGTCCCGGGCCGAGAACAGGAACGCCTGGGCCGGGTCCGGGGTCACGCCGGCGCGTTCGAGGACCGCGGCCAGGGAGACGCCCTCGAAGCGGCGGCGGCCGTGGAAGCCGGTGCCGTCGCCGGCCTGGGCCAGGGTGACCTCGCGCCGGGGCAGGCCGTCCACCACGGCGATGGAGATCACCGGCGCACTGTCCCGGTGGATCTCGATGGATTCGGATCGGTAGTCCGCGGGGCGATCCGCCTTGGCCACGGAGATGCCGCGTCCGGCGCCCAGGTCCACGACCTCCACCGAGGTCACGCCCTCGATGGCACGGTCCGAGTGGCCGTCGTGGGACACGATCAGCTTGGGGCAGGGCACGGTGCGCTCCAGCAGGTCCAGCCACGGGCGGTAGACCTCGGGCTCGTGGCACGTGTCGCAACTCTTGTAGGGCTTCAAGGGATCGGAGCGATATGCCAGCAGCACCTCGGCCGGGTTGCGGTAGTACAGCTCGCCCCAGGACAGCACGACGCGCTCTTGGCCGAGGCCGCGCACGACGACGGCGAGATCGAGATCCTTGTCGAAGACGCGCTCGCCGGCCTCGATTCCAGCCTCCTCGAGAAGGGAGCGCAGGGGCACGCCACGGTGCGCGAAGACCCCGTGGTAGGTGCCATCGGCACGCACGTCGTTGAGCCGGGCGGTCACACACTCGCGGCGCTCGAGATCCGTCCGGGAGAGCTCCAGGGGGGTGTTCACGAGACCCGTCACCCCGACCAGGATTTCCCCCCCCGCGGAAACGGTCGTTGTCGCGGGAGCTTCGGGACAGTCCGGGCGGGCCGGGGCGCCGGAGCATGCGGAGATCAGCAGCAGGACGAACGCCCACCGGAATGTGGCGGTTGTCGCGACGCAAGAGTTCATTTGGGATTCCTCCATATAGAAGTTGACGCGGTATGCACGCGCTGACATAACGCATCCATCCTTCTTGGACAAGCTTGGAGGTGCTCCATGAAATCGGTGGCGAAGACGGCGTTCGCGCTGCTGGCGATGGCAATCCCCGGCGGGTGCGACCAGAAGGTCGACGAGGGCGACGACAAGCTCTCCGAGGGGCAGCAGAGCATCGAGGTGACGTACCAGGGCATGACCCAGATCGTGAGCTTCGACGACCTGGAGACGCAGTACCTGTTCAACAACCAGCCGGTCGTCGCTCTCGATGACGTGATCATCGGATCGGGGCTCGTTCTGGACTGCGCGGGCCTGTGGATGGACTTCGTGGGCACGGACGCCTATTCGCCGGTGTGCAACGACAACTGCGAAGGCTACGCCCCGGTGGCCGGGGAGCTCGCCGGCCAGGGCTACGTCGAGCGCGGCACGCGCCGGCTTCTGTGGGAGGAGTCGCTGGAAACCCCCGGTTGCCTGTCGGTCCAGGACGTGGAGACCATCGCGCTGGCTGACGACCCGGATGCGTTCGAATGCGGCAGCGACGGGGACACGGACACGGACACGGACACCGAGCCGCCCCCCGGCGACATCGAGATCCGCTACCAGGGGGATTCCGAGAGCGTCGCCTTCGAGGGTTTGAGCCTCGACTCCCTGGGCGACAAGCAGGTGGTGCTGCTCACGAACCTGCTTGGCGAGACGTCATTCGCCTTCTCTCTCGATGCCGTGGAGCTTCTGTTCGAGGGCGCGGACGGCTACAACCCGGTCGAGGAGGGCACCTGCACCGACCACCTGCCCGCGCCGGGAACCCTGGCGGATCGCGCCGGCGTCGACACCACGACCGGGCGCCTCGAGTGGGATCCCGACCTGGAGTTCGCCAGTTGCGCGTTCGTGAAGGATCTGGCCATCGTCTTCATCGAAGATCTCTGATCAACCCGGAGCCAGGATGCCGCGAGCAGCTCTTCCGACGGCGTGCGCTTCCCTGATCCTCGCCGCGGCGCTGCGGGCGTCCCCGTCCGAGGCCCAGGCAACCGATCCCGGAGCGGAGGCCGACGCTGGCCCCGAGGAGTTCACCCTCGAGGGGATGCCCGAGTTCGAGACCGTCGTCGAGGACAGCGTCCCGGCCGAGGACGGCCTGAGCCGTGAGCGGATCGAGCGGGAGGATCTCCGACGGCAGGGCTCGGCCACGGTGGCCGCGGCCGTGGAGCGCGAGCCGGCGGTGTACGCCTCGGGGGGCAAGAAGGGCGAGCGGCAGTTCCGCCTGCGCGGCTTCGACCAGCGGGGCGTCAACCTCTACCTGGACGGCGTGCCCTTCGTCAG
>CAYZAI010000446.1:0-3284 GCA_964476305.1 uncultured Myxococcales bacterium | reverse complement strand
GATGTCGAACCCCTCGGTCACATCGGTCGTCATCGTGCCGGAGTAGATTTTTCCGTTCACGAATCGTTGGCGGACGGCGATTTGTCACAGCCCGAGCACCCCGCGAGCAACGCAGCGAGAAGCGACGCTGACAGCAGGGTTCTCACTTCCCCGGATCCTTCAACGCCGGCGAGAAACAAGTCAGATCAGGCACCCTGGCGAACGCGGTGTCGTTGGAAAGAAGCGCGGCGTCCAGGGAAATGGCCGTGGCAGCGATGATGGCGTCGGGAAGCTTCAGCCCGTGGCGCCGGCGGAGCGCGATGGCGTGTTCCTTCACCGACGGCGTGATACCGACGATCTCCAGATCGGCGAGGAACTCGCGGATGGCCTTCTCACCGTTTTCGTCAAGCCCGGTATACGAGAGCAGCTCCATTTCGGTAATGAACGAAGCGAAGTACTCGCCCGGGGCGAGCTCTTCGGCCAGCCGTCCGCCCAGGAAGTACAGGGCCACGTTGGTGTCGACGACCCTTCTCAAGACCATTCCCCGCGGATGCGCTCCTGGAACCCGGCGGGATCCTCGGGTAGCGGGATCCTCCCGGCATGGCGCGAGAGATCGCGGGACTTTCCGGCTCGAACCAGCCCGAGCAGCCGTTCGATCTCCAGCCAGTCGCGGTAGGCGATCTGCACCGCCACCGGGCGCATCGATTCGTCCGTCAAGATCCTCTTCTCAGGCAGCGAGTGCATGCGTACCTCCCATCACGACGATAGCACATCCCGGTCCGACGTTCACGTGGCGCTCCTGCAGAAGATGATCGAGCGCCTGGGGGGCTAGGCCGGCGGCGGGCGCGAGGGCAGGCGCAGGCGGAAGGTGCTGCCCGCGCCGGGAACGGACTCCACGGCGATCGTGCCGCCGTGGTGCCGGACGATGCCGTCGACCATCGATAGCCCGAGGCCCGTGCCCTCGCCGGGCGGCTTGGTCGTGAAGAACGGCTCGAAGATGCGCTCCGCGGTCTCATCGTCCATGCCGGCGCCGTCGTCCGCGATCTCGATGACCCAGCCGTCGTCGTCCCCCGGGGCGACTCGGATCCGGACCGTCCCGCCCACCCCCCATCGAGCCTTGACGGCGTCGCGGGCGTTGATGCAGAGGTTGAGCAGCGCCTGGGTCAGCGCCGTGCCGTCCCCCCGGATCACCGCGGGCCCATCGGCGGTCCCGGTGACGATATCGATGCCGGGATCGAAGCTGTTGCGGCAGATCAGGGCCACGGCGCGGGCGATTTCGTTCAGATCCACGGGCGCGGCCTCCGTCGGCTGCCCCGGCGAGAAGCTCCGCAGCCTCCCGGCCACCTCGGCGGCGCGGACGGTGCAATCGTGGATGACCGAGACCTGGCGGGCCAGGGAGCGGGCCACGCGCTCGTCGCCGACGTCGTCGAGATCGTCGGCCAGGGAGCGGGCCGCGGCGAGCGTGTCGTCGAGGATCCGGCCCAGGTCCCGGGTCAGCCCCCCGGCCAGCCGCCCGAGGGTCTCCATCTTCTGGGACTCGGCCACCTGCCGGCGGAGGCGCAACTGGTCGGTCAGGTCGCGCACGCTGAGCGCCAGGCACCGCCGCCCGCTGTAGTCCACGGCCGAGGCCGCGGTCCGCACGGGCAGCGTGGAGCCGTCGACGCGGCGCAGCACGGTGGGGTTGCCCAGCATGCCGGCAGGGGGGATCGAGCCCGAGTCGCCGGGGCCGTAGCCCAGCCAGTCGGTCATGGGGCGGCCGCGGATGTCGCCCTCGGGCGCCCCGGTCATCCGCGTCAGGCTGTGGTTGACGGCGAGGATGCGCCGCTCGGCGTCGACGATCAGGATCCCGTCCGGGACGTGCTCGAACAGGTCTTGCGTGTGCCGTTCCGCGGCGAGCAGCCTCCTGGTGACCTGGGCCATCACCCACCCCACCAGGACCAGCATCAGCGCCGCGGCCAGCTCGTCCACGTAGTTTATCTCCAGCCGAAGGTCGCCCACGGCGGCGCGGATGCCGTGGTAGCCCACCGAGACGACGAAGAAGGTCGTCGAGAGGGCGAGGTGCACCGCCGCCGAGCCGAGGCCGGTGAACAACACCAGCACGTGGCTCCGGCGGATGGCCGCGAGCCCGATCAGCACGAAATAGATCTCGGTGATCGGGCCGTTGGCGAAGTTGAGCGGCAGCGGGTCGAGGTGGGCGATCTGGATCGACGTGACGAACGCGATGTCCGTCGCGGTCGAGACGAAGGACCAGGCGCGGGAGAGCGGCAGGCGGCGCAGGGCGGCGATGGTCGCGGCACTGAAGAGGGCCCAGCCGATGGCGGCGGCAGCGGTCAGGACCAGAGCCGGCCGGATCTTTTCCACGCCCTGCAGCAGGTAGGCTCCGATCAGCGCGAGCATGATGCCCGAGACCGCCAGGCGGATCCACGAGACGATGATCTCCCCCTCGACGCTCGGCCGATCGATGCCGGCGGACACCGACGCGGGAAGGCCGCGCGCCGTCATCGGTCCCCCCCGGTCGCGGCCAGTATCCGCGCCAGCTCGCGGGCCAGCGTCGAGATCGAGAAGGGTTTGCGAAGGACGGCTTCCACGCCGAGATCCTCCATCTCGGCGCTGCGATCCGAGGTCCAGAACCCCGTGGCGATCATCGCGGGAATCGCGCAGCCGCGCGAGCGGATCCGCTCCAGCGTCTGGATCCCGTCCATGCCGGGCATCATCAGGTCGAGCAGCATCAGGTCGAAGGCCCCGGCGCGGGCGTCGAACAGGCGGATCGCCTCCTCGCCGTTCGCCGCGGCGGTCACCTCGTAGCCCAGCTCCGTGATCATGCCGGTGACCGTCGAGCGGACGAGGTCGTCGTCGTCCACGAACAGGATCCGGCCCGTGCCCCGGGGCAGCTCCTCGGCCGGCGCGTCCGGCAGCAGGCTGATGCGGGACCGGGTCAGCACCAGCCGGAAGGCGGAGCCCACGCCCGGCGCGCTGTCGACATCGACGTAGCCCCCGTGCTCGCGGGCGATGCTCTCGACCATCGACAGCCCCAGGCCGGTCCCCGTCTCGTCTTGCTTCGTGCTGAAGAACGGATCGAAGATCCGTTCGCGGGTCGGTCCGTCCATGCCGACACCGGTATCGCGGACCTCGATCATCCAGGCGCCCTCGGCCGCGTCGATGGCCTCGCCGGATGTGCCGGCGAAGTCATCGCCCCGGGTCTCGGCGAGCCGGATCGTGAGCGCCCCGCCGCCTGGCATCGCGTCCTGGGCGTTGATGCAGAGGTTGAGCAGGGCCTGGGTCAGCGCGCCGGCGTCGCCGTCCAC
>CAYZAI010000445.1:0-3299 GCA_964476305.1 uncultured Myxococcales bacterium | reverse complement strand
GGTCGATGACGGCGAGATCCGCGAGCTGTTCCTCGGTCTGGCCCAGGAGGAGGCCCGGCACAAGCTGCGCTTCGAGGTCGAGTACGACGAGAACGTGCTGACCGAGAACTGACGAAAGGAACTTTGCCGATGAACGAATCCACCGCCGGCGCCCTGGCCGAGGGGCTGCTCCAGGCCATGCGGGCCGAGCACGAGGGCCACCACTTCTACTCGCTGGCCGCCCGGAGCACTGACGATCCCAAGGGGCGCGAGGTGTTCCAGCGGCTGGCCGCCGAGGAGCTCGAGCACTTCGAGTTCCTCAAGGTCCAGTATCGTTCGGTGACCAAGACCGGCCGCCCCGACGCCGACCTCAAGCTCGGGCCGCGCTCCGAGATCTCGGGCGAGAGCCGGATCTTCTCGGACGCCCTGCGCGAACGGATCGCCACGGCCCACTACGAGATGGTGGCTCTCAGCGTGGGCGCCCAGCTCGAGCTGAATGCGATCCGCCACTATACCCAGGCCGCGACGGATGCCTCCGACCCCGTTGTGCGGGCCTTCTACAAAGAGCTCGCCGAGTGGGAGCAGGGCCACTACGACGCCCTGACCACCCAGCAGGAGATGCTGAAGGAGGACTACTGGTCGGCTGCGGGTTTCGCGCCGTTCTGATCCCGCCCGTCCGCGCGGCTCGCGTCGAGCCGAGCGAGATTCTGGAGGAACGATGGCCAAGTCGAGCAACGACCTGCTGGCCCGGGAACCCTGGTCGGCGATGATCATGGGCAACCACGCCCTGGCCAGGGCGATGATAGAGACCGGCACCCAGGTGATTACCAGCTTCCCGGGCTCGCCCACGCCGGAAATCGCGGCGGCCCTCACCGCCATCCCCGAGGGTGAGCGGCCTTTCTACTTCGAGTATTCCACGAACGAAAAGGTGGCCCTCGAGGTCGCGGTGGGCGCCTCGCTCAACGGGCACCTTGCCAGCTGCTTCTTCAAGTCCGTGGGCCTCAACGTGGCCTCGGATTCGCTTGTCCAGCTCTCGATGATGGAGCTCATCGGCGGGCTGGTTGTCATCCTCGGCGACGACCCCGGAGCCAACTCGTCACAGAACGAGCAGGACAACCGCCACTTCGCGCGGATGAGCTACATCCCGATGTTCGAGCCGGCGACCCCCACCGCGGCCTACTCGATGTACATCGAGGCGGCGCGGGTCTCCCGCGAGCGGCGGATGCCGGTGCTGCTGCGGCTGACCACCCATGTCTGCCATGCGCGCGAGGTCATCCGCGTAGGCGCCCGGCCCGCGGGCGATCCCGACTGGACGCCGCGCTTCGACAAGGCGAACGGCCCGTACATCCCCATCGTGTCCTCGGTCTTTCCGCTGAAGAAGAAGGCCCTCCAGAAGCTCGATGCGTTCGTCGAGTACGCCGATGCCAGCCCGTTCAACCGTGCCCTGGCCCATGGCGGCGAGGGCGGTGACCGGAGGCTGGGGGTGATCTCGGCAGGCCTGCCGGCCCTGGCCGTGCGCGAGAACCTGGCCGAGAGCGGGGCTCTGGTGGACCTGCTCGAGCTGGGTGTGACCTTCCCCCTGCCCAGGGCGCGGGTGCTCGGATTCCTCGAGTCTCACGACGAGGTGCTGGTGGTCGAGGAGCTCGACCGCGTGATGGAGACCGAGATCAAGGCACTGGCCTTCGACGGCGGCCTGTCGACGGTCATCAAGTCCCGGGAGAGCTTCGCGGATCTGATGGGCGAGCTGGTGCCGTGGCGCACGTGGGCGCTCCTGTCCGCGGCCTGGCCGGACCTGTTCGCGACCCGGCCCGAGCCCGAGGTCTCGGATGCCGTGCCGCGCCTGCCCCAGCTCTGTCCCGGCTGCGGGCACCGCTCGGCGTTCCACGCGGTGAAGGCCGCCCTCGAGGACGGCGCGATCACGGTGGCCGACATCGGCTGCCATTCCATGGGCTTCTTCCCGCCCTACAACATGGGCGAGGTTCTGCTCTGCATGGGACATGCGGTCTCCACCGGCTCGGGGATGGCCCTCGGCAACGAGACGCGCAAGGTCATCACCTTCATCGGCGACGGCACGATGGTGCACGCCGGCTTCCCGGGCGTGATCAACGCCATCGTGAACGATCACAACGTGGTGCTGATCCTGCTCGAGAACGGCACCACGGCCATGACCGGCCACCAGCCGCGCCCCGGCAGCGGCGAGCGCGGCCCCAAGATTCCCTGGATGCCCCTGTTCCAGGCGCTCGGCTGCAAGTTCATCCGTGAGGTGGACGCCTACGAGCAGGCGAAGCTCACGGCCCACGTCAAGGACGCGCTGGCCCACGAGGGCTTCGCCCTGGTCATCGCCCGCCACCCCTGCATGCTCAAGTTCACCCGCGAGCAGCGCAAGCGGATGCCCGGCTTCAAGCTGCCCCAGGTTCGGGTGGACGACGAAAAATGCGATCAGCTCCACGTCTGCGTGGCCGAGTTCGGCTGCCCGTCCTTCGTGCGACATGACGACGGCGCGGTGACCGTGCACCCGGATCTCTGCATCGGCGACGGCTCGTGCCTGCCGACCTGCCCGGTCCAGGCCCTGTGGCGTCCCAAACCCGACGAAGGACAATGAGATGGCCATCGACGAGCTGAACATCTACCTGTGCGGCGTGGGCGGGCAGGGCATCGGTCTGCTGTCCGAGGTGCTGGGACAGGCCTGCCTGGCCGCGGGGCATGCGGTGCGCGGCTGTGACACACACGGGTTGGCCCAGCGCCACGGTACCGTGGTCTCCCACCTCAGGCTCGGACCGGCGGCGCTGATGCCCCGGGTCCCCGAGGGACGCGCCCACCTGGTGGTCGGCCTCGAGCGTCTCGAGGCCCTGCGCGCGGTGAGACCGATGCTCGGCCCCGGTGGCACGGTGGTCTACTACGACACCGTCTACCAGCCGATTCACGTCAGGCTGGGCCAGCATCGCTATCCGAGCGCCGCCGATCTCGAGTCGGCGGTGGGAGCCAAGGGCGGTCGCCTCGAGCGCGTCTTTTTCGAGGATCTGGTCGATCCCCGGATGCAGAACGTGGCCCTGCTCGGCCGCGTGGTGGGCACAAGCCTGATCGAGGGGCTGACCCCGGCCGTCGCCGAAGCCGCCCTGTCCGCGGCGCTCGCGGCCCGCCTGGTCGAACAGAACATCGCCGTCTTCCGCCGCGCCGCGGCTCGCTAGTTTCTTCCCAGCGGGTCATTTCAATTGTAAAGACAAAAGAAAAATTCTATTCTATTGAAGCTCCGCATGTCTACCGCATGTACAAGGGAACCCTGGGCGCGGGCGCGATGTTCGCCGAGTAGCCCCGAACAC
>CAYZAI010000444.1:252-3312 GCA_964476305.1 uncultured Myxococcales bacterium | reverse complement strand
GGTCAGCCGCGGCGGAGGCTCGCCGCCGTGCTTGGCCGCGAAGTGGGCCGCGAGCAGCGGGACGTCCTCGCGTCGCTCGCGCAGCGGCGGGAGCCGCACGGCGATCACGTCGAGCCGGTAGTAGAGATCCTCGCGCAGGCGCCCGGCCCGCACGAGCTCGCCGAGATCGGTGCCCGCCGCGGCCACGATGCGCACGTCGACGCGCACGGTCCGCGTCCCGCCCACGGGCCGGATCTCCCCCTCCTGCAGCACCCTGAGCAGCTTCGCCTGGAGCGGCAGCGGCAGGTCGCCGAGCTCGTCGAGGAACAGGGTGCCGCCGTCGGCCTCGAGGAACAGCCCGGGGTTGTCGCGCACCGCGCCGGTGAAGGCGCCCCGCACGTGGCCGAACAGCACCGACTCCAGCAGCGTCGCCGGGATCGCGGCGCAGCTCTCGGCGACGAACGGCTTGCTCCGGCGAGGCCCCCCGGCGTGGATCGCCCGCGCCACCAGCTCCTTGCCCGTGCCCGACTCCCCGGTGATCACCACCGGCAGATCGGTCGCGGATACCCGGTCGAGCAGCCGGAACACGCGCTCCATGGCCGCCGAGCGGCCGACGATGCCGGCCCGGCCGTAGCGGTCCACAGGCTCTCCCTCCCGCCGCTCCAGGTCGCGCCGCGCCCGCTCCAGCTCGGTCTCGCGCTCGCGAAGCCTCTGCTCGAGCCGTAGGCTCTGCTTCTCGATCCGCCGCTGGCGACGCCGAAGCTCGGCCCCGAGGCGTGCGTTGTCCAGGGCGATGGCCGCCTGATCGGCCAGGGCCCGCACCAGCGCCAGCCGCCGTTCGTCGAAGCGGGCGCCCGAGCGGCTGTCGAGGTAGATCGCGCCGCTCGGCTTCCCGCGCACCGCGAGGGGAACGGCAAGCACGTAGCGCAGATCGAGGGCCAGCACCGAGCGGAACTCCCGGAACCGCGAGTCGGCCTGGGCGTCGGTCGTGATCACCGGCTCCCCGGTCTCGAAGGCCGCGAGGGCCACGGTCTTCGAGTAGCTTCGATCGTCCGCGGCGAGCTTGTCCCGGTCAATGTTGCGGGCGCAGCGGACACCGAGCCTTCCGCGACGATCCATCACCAGCAGGAACCCCCGCTCGGCCCCGGTGATCTCGATCGCGGTATCCATGATCAGATCCAGCAGCGCGCCGATCCGCTGCTCCGAGTTGAGGCGGGTGTTGATCCGCGCCAGCCGCTCCCACGCCCACTCGCCCGTCAAACCGGACGAGCCCGGCGGCGCGGGCTCGACGCCCGGGCCGGTGCACATCCCCTTCAGCTCCCGTTCCATGGGATCCTCCTCGGGCCGGTGCAGCACCGGCGTCCCCCGGCGCACGCGCTCCAGCAGCGCGAGCGCTTCCCGGGCGAGTTGCGTGGCGAGGGGCGCTTCGCCGCAGCTCGCGGCGGACCGGGCCGCGACCGCGAGAGGCCCAAGGTGCCGGCTGCCGCGGGGCTCGCCAGGACCGGGCAGGCGGGCGAGCAGACCCTCCAGCACCGCGGGCGGCACCCGTCCCGCGGCCAGCTCCACCTCACACGCCAGCCGGGCGTGCTCGATGTCGCGATCGCCCTCCCCCACGTCCTCCAGCAGGTGTCGCGCCTCGTCGACCGCGCCCCGGGCCAGGGTCACCGCGGCCCGGTGCCGCGAGAGCACCGCACCGAGCCCGGTCGCGTCCAGGCCGGATGCCCCGGCCGCGGCTTCGGCCAGCACCGCCTCGGCGCCGTCCGGATCGCCCGCGGTCAGCAGCGTCTCTCCGCGAATGCAGCGCGCGGCGATCAGCGCCCGTCCGTCCCCCGAGACCGTTGCCGACTCCAGCGCCCGACCCGAGGCGGCGACCGCGGCCGGAACGTCCCCGATCCGGAGCAGCAGCTCGGCGTAGTTGGCCCCGGCCGTGGCGAGCTCTCCAGGTCGCCCGACGCGCTCCAGGAGATCGAGCCCCTGCCGATAGGCCACGAGCGCGCCGCCGATATCGTCCAGCTCGGTGAGTGCCGCCGCGAGGTTCACCGCGTAGGTCGCCTGTCCGTGGCCGTCGCCCGTGGACTCGGCCAGATCGAGGGCGGCCCGGTAGCGGCCGGCGGCCGCGCCGAAGTCGCCCCGGCGGTGGGCCACCATCCCCAGCAGCGACTCGAGGCGGGCCTGCTGCAGTGGATCGCGATCGGACCCGGCGGCACCGAGCCCGACGCCGAGCACGCGCTCCGCGGCATCGAGGTCCCCGCGCAACAGCTCCAGCAGTCCCGCGGCCCCGGTCAACCCGGCGCGGGTCGCGTCCGGCTCCAGGAGCTCGCCTGCCGGCCCCACGATCCGGGCCGCGGCCTCCAGATCCCCGGCGTCGAGGGCCAGACGCGCCCCGAGGGCCCTCGCCTCCAGGGCGATCTTCCCGTCTGCCGCCGTGTCGAGCCCGTCCAGCAGCTCGCGGGCCTCGGCCGGCCTGCCTGTGAGCCGAAGCAGCGCCGCCCGCTCGAAACGCGCCTCCGCGGCGTGGCTGCCTGGCCCCATGGCCTCGACGGCATCGAGACGGATCGCGGCCAGCTCGTAGCGGCCGGCCTGGCGGGCGAAGCGCGCGAGATCCAGCCCGGCACGGACCCGCTCGGGTGCCGGGCCACCGGGCAGCTCGAGACTCTGTTCCAGGCAACGGATGGCGCCGCCGAGATCGCCGGCAACCGCCATCCGGTCCGCCGCCGCCCGGAACAGCGCCCGGGCCCGGTTCTTTTGCCCGGCGCCGCGGGCATGGCGGGCCAGCCGGGCGGGATCGACACCGCCCTCCCGCTCCAGCGCAACCAGGGCCCGGCCGTGGACGACCCGCGCCTCCCGGGGCTGGACGATCGCCTCGATCTCCCGCGCCACGAACCCGGGCAGCCCCGCCAGGCCGTGGCCGTCCCAGATCATGAGCCCGCGCCGTTCGATGTCGCCGAAGGGGATGTCGTATGCTGCCACGGGATCGTCGAGGTTGAGATCGATGGCGGCTTTCAGGAACGGGTTGCGCCTTCCCTCGCTTCCCCGTTCGTTCCATTCGACATTGAGTGCGAACTCCACGGCCGGCCAGTC
>CAYZAI010000444.1:0-242 GCA_964476305.1 uncultured Myxococcales bacterium | reverse complement strand
ACGCAGATGGTCTGTTCGATGCGCGACGAGGCGTACGACCAGGCGAGACGAGCGCAGGCGAACACGGGGCCGCTCTGCACCTCGACCAGTTCCGTCGTGGCGGGCAGCGGCGCGACCGACACGATATCGCCGATGCGCCAGGCGCTCATGCCGCCGCCCTGTTCCTCGTGGATCTCGAGACGGGACGAACCGCCCGCCCGAATCAACTCGCGGTCGAGGTGACGGTCCAGGATCCGGGTGAC
>CAYZAI010000443.1:0-3436 GCA_964476305.1 uncultured Myxococcales bacterium | reverse complement strand
GGCATCGACGACGCCCGCATCGAGGTCGAGGCCGCCGACGCCGGGGGCGAGTAGCCCCGGCCTTCACTCCGGCTGGAACTCGAACGCGCCGATGTCGGTTTTTTACGGGGAACCCGCGGCCAGCAGCCGGGCGAGGGCCGGAAGCGGGATGGCCTGGATATCGCTCCCGAGCGGATAGGTCTCGTCTCCCGGGTAGACCACGAACCCGCGCTCCGGGCGAAGATCCGCGCAGGCGGAGTGGAAGCCGCGCTCCGGGCGGGGAGACAGGCTGCGCTTGACCTCCACGGCCCACAGGGCGCCGCCGGGGAAGACCAGCACGAGATCGATCTCGGCCCCTCCGCCGGTGCGGTAGAAGTACGCCTGCACGTCTGGCGGGGCGACGGCCAGCAGGTTCTCGATTGCGAAACCCTCCCAGCTCGCGCCGATGATCGGGTGCGACAGGAGCGTCTCGCGGTCGCCGACCGCCAGCAGGGCGTGGACGAGACCGCTGTCGCGCACGTAGATCCTGGGCGATTTCACCAGGCGCTTGCCCGCGTTGACGTGCCAGGGCGGGAGCCGGCGCACCAGCAGCAGATCGACCAGCAGGTCCAGGTACCGCCCGACCGTCTTGACGTCGATGCCCAGATTCCGCGACAGGTGGGCGACGTTCAGCAGGCCCCCCTGGCCGTGGGCGAGCATGGTCCAGAAGCGGCGCAGCATCCCGGCGGCCAGGCGCGGCCCGAACTGGGGGATGTCCCGCTCCAGGTAGGTGCGGACGAAATCCTGTCGCCATCGAAGGCTCAGGGCATCGGTAGGTGCCAGGTAGCTCTCGGGGAAGCCCCCGCGAATCCACAGGCGCTCCTGGTCCTCGGCTCGATCCTCGACCTCCAGGACGTCGAACGGGCCCAGCTCCAGGTAGCTCACGCGTCCGGCCAGGGTTTCTCCCGGCTGCCTCATCAGGTCGAGGGACGCCGACCCCAGCAGCAGGTAGAGCCGCTCACGCCTTCCTTCCCGGCGAGCGCGGTCGATGAGCCCGCGCAGCGCGGGAAAGAGCGCCGGGGCGCGGTGGATCTCGTCGATGATCACCAGCCGGTCGAGATGACCCGCCAGGTAGGCCTCCGGTTCGGCGAGCCTGGCGCGATCGCTTTCGGATTCGAGGTCGAGGTAGACCGCTTCGTCCTCTCGCTGCCGGGACAGCTCCAGGGCCAGGGTCGTCTTGCCGGTCTGGCGCGGGCCGAGCATCACCAGGGCGGGAACCTCTCCCAGCCGCTGATCCAGGATCGCCATGAGCCGCCGAGTGATCATCCTTGTAGTAATGTGCTCGAATGCCCTGATTTGTAAGGTTTGTTCCGGGCGGATCGGCCCCGCCATTTCCTCCATGGCCGGCGGCCTTGCTCGCGCTGGTCTCCCTGCGGCTCCCGTTCCATTTCAACTCCGCCACGGCGGCGCCGGGACGGCGCCCGGAGCGAAACGGTTGACGGCGGGGCCGGGGATGACGATAGTCGATAGCAGGTGGCGTGGCCGAAGCGCCGGGAGGAGGCCCCCCAATGAGGATCGTTCTCGCACTCGTCGGTGCCCTCGCCGTGGCCGCGGGCTGCGCCGAGATGACCTCCAAGGCCGACAGCGACGACACATCCGCGGATGCGGACAGTGACGGTGACTCCGACGCGGACTCCGACGCGGACTCCGACTCGGATTCCGATGCCGACGCCGATGCCGATGCCGACTCGGACGTGGACTCCGACACCGACAGCGACGCCGATGCCGACAGCGACGCCGACTCGGACAGCGACTCCGACACCACGATCTGCCCGTACGCCTGCCTGACCACCGTGCTCTGCGGCTACATGAACGGCACCGTGGTCGAGGGATACGACTGCTCGTCGGCGAGCACGGTGTGCTGCGACATCGGCGGCTCGGACGCGGACACGGACGCGGACGCGGACTCCGACGCGGACTCCGACGCGGACTCCGACTCGGATTCCGATGCCGACGCCGATGCCGACGCCGACGCCGATGCCGACGCGGACGCGGACGCCGACACCGACTCGGACACCGACCCGCCGATGTGCACGGGCGACGCCCAATGCCTGGCGTTCTACCCGGCCGTGGCCTGCTGCAACAACATCTGCGTCAACCCCCTCAACCACCCGGAGCACTGCGGCGCGTGCGGCAACAACTGCCTGACCACGCAGATGGGCAACACCTGCATGATGGGCCAGTGCAACTGCGGGATCGTGATCGGCGGCTGCGCCGGCTACCCCGCCGAGTGCTGCAAGTACATGCTGTTCACCTACGTCTGCGACAACTGCTGATCACGCCAGGAGGAAGCAGGCTCCCTCGAGAGAGTCGAAGCGGCGGGCCTCGTCCTTCGGATCCGCGGGCGTCGCGTCCTTGCCTTCCATCTCCTTGCGCAGGCGTCGCACCTCGTCCATGGGCAGGAGATCGCCTTGCAGGCGGTCCACGTAGAGCACGCCGTCGAGGTGGTCGAGCTCGTGCTGCCAGAGCACGGCGTTGTGACCATCGGCCTCGGTCTCGAGGGGCTCGCCGCCGGGCCCGTCGTGGCGGACACGGATCCACGTGCTCCGGCGCACCAGTCCGCCCACCTCCGGGATCGACAGGCAGCCCTCGTACCCCATCGCGGTCTCGTCCGAGCGCTCGATGATCACGGGGTTTCGCGCGAAGATCACCCTCGGGTTGTCGGTCTTGTAGTCCAGCATCAGAGTGGCCACGCGCAGCGAGAGCCCGACCTGGGGCCCGGCGATGCCAACGCCGCCGGCACTCAGCATGGTCCGCTCCATCCGGGCAGAGACCCGCGACAGATCCATCCCGGGCGGCGCCTCGCGGGTGCGGAGGCGCAGCACCACAGTGTCGGCGCAGCCGCGCACCACCACGTCGAAGTCGTCGCGCTCGGCGGCGATCAGCGGCCGCTCGAAGTCGAGCCAGCTCGCGGCGGGCGAGCTCGCGGCGGGCTCGGGAGCGGGCGCCACGGGCGTGGTCCCGGCCGCGGTCTGTCGTCCGGTGCAGCCGACGGCCAGGGGCGAGAGCGCGGCCCCGGCGGCCAGCGCCGTCCCGAGCGAGATGAATTCTCTCCTGGTCGTGTCTTCCATGGCGCCTCCTTGTCGAGCCCGGCCCGGTCAGGTTCCCGAAACGCCGCTACCTCGACCGCGCGAGAGCGGACATGCGGCGGACCGGGAGGGGATCCGTCCGCGTGCGAAGCAGCATGCGCTCCACGTCGTCGCGCCCCGGAATCCGTCGCGCTTCCGCCGCCTGCTCCTGGACCCGCGTCGTGACAAAGGAACGATTGCGCACGTAGGCTGAGGGCCCGTCCTCGGAATCTGGGATGAACGTCAGATCCATGGACTGGCCGTCCAGTGTCATCAGGAAGATATCGCTCGAGACGGTTTCCAGCTCGGGCTCCACGTCGTAGCCGTAGGAGTCGAGCAGCGGCATCTCG
>CAYZAI010000442.1:0-3456 GCA_964476305.1 uncultured Myxococcales bacterium | reverse complement strand
TCGTCGATACCGAACCGGGCCGTCATCTGCTTGGCCTCGTGGATGCTGGAGAGCACAATGATCGGCAGGTCCGCGAGCTTCAGGCGGAAGCGCACGGCCCGGGCCACCTCGAAGCCCTCGTACCCATCGGGCATC
Source organism: uncultured Myxococcales bacterium (assembly GCA_964476305.1). GTDB lineage: Bacteria > Myxococcota_A > Polyangia > JAAYKL01 > JAAYKL01 > CAYZAI01. Next base: position 3,321 of record CAYZAI010000442.1, on the reverse strand, counting down.
ATGATGTCCAGGATCACCACGTCAGGGGGGGTCGCGGCGATCTTTTCCAGCCCCTCCTCCGCGGAGTAGGCGCTGTCGACCTCGTAGCCATGAGCCTCGAGCACGGTCTGGTAGATATCGTGGAAATCCTTCTGGTCGTCGATGAGCAGGATCCTGGGCATGTCACTTGCCTCCCGAGCCCGAAACGGCGCTCTCGAGGGCCAGCTCGGCCGCGACCACCGTCTGGTACGTCAGCGGCGAGCCGGACAGGGCCGGGTGCGTGCCGAACTGGAAGGTGGCGATGTCGTCGAAAGTCATCCGCTGCTGGATGCACACACTCAGCATGTTGACCATCTCGCAGACCGCCGGCCCCCCCATCACCTGGGCGCCGAGCAGCACGCCCGTGCGCCGCTCGAACACCAGTTTGACCGTGGTGCGCTCGGCCCCGGGCATTGTCTCAGGGTGGCGGTTCGGCGCAGCGCAGGTGCCAGCGACACAGTCGTAGCCCTGCTCGCGGGCCCCGGCCTCGCTCAGGCCCGCCGCTGCCAGCGCCAGCTTGCCGGCCACCGTGGCCCAGGTCCCGATGGTGCCCTGGTGCTCGCGTCGCAGGCCGAACAGGTTGGCGCCGGCGATGCGCGCCTCGGCGCAGGCGATGGAGGCCAGCTTGACCGGCAGCGGCTTTCCACCGAAGAACGAGACCTTCTCGGCGCAGTCCCCCGCCGCGAAGATGAGGGGATCCGAGGTCTGCATGTTGCGGTCGACGTCCACGCCGCCGGTGGGGCCGAGCTTGAGGCCCGAGACCTTGGCCAGCTTGGCGTCCGGCAGCGAGCCCAGGGCGAAGATCACGGCGTCCACCGGAAGCTGGTAGCCGTTGGACAGCACTGCGCACTCGACCTTGTCCTTGCCCTGGAACTCCTTCACACCGAGTCCGGTCTGGAGGTGGACACCGGCGCTCCCCATCTCCGCTTCGGCGGCGGAGCAGAACTCGTCGTCGAAGTACGCGCCGAGGCAGTGCGGGCGCTGTTCCACGACGGTGACCTCGCCCACCCCGGCCTTGCGGCATTCGAGCGCCAGCTCCACTCCGATGAAGCCGCCTCCTATGACCGCGAGCTTGCCGATGCTCTTCAGCTCTGCCCGCAGCCTCTGGACCGACTCGAGGTCCTTCTCGATGGTGAAGATGCGACCGAGGTCAAAGCCCGGCACAGGTGGAATCGCGGGCCGCGAGCCGGTGGCGAGCACGAGCCGCTCGTAGCCGAGGGTGTCGCCGTTGGCGAGCTCCACCATCCTGCCCTCTCGGTCGATGCGGACCGCCTCGCCCGTGAACGTCTTGATGCCGTTGTCTTCCGGCAGGGAGCTGCAGAACAGGTTCTGGTCGGGTCCCGCCAGGGTTCCCAGTGCGTAGGGAATACCCGCCGGGATCGGTACGCGATCCGCCTTGCGGATCAGCGAGACCTTCTTCCCCGGGTACTGGTGCCTGGCCGTGATCGCCGAGGCGAGGCCGGCGGCGCTGCCGCCGATGACTAGGACATCGCTGTGAATCAGGAACATGTCCATTTCCTTTCGCTGCGGGATCGAAAAGAGGTGACTGCCGCGATCCCGCATGTTCCGCGAGCCTATTCTTCCGTTCACAACGCCATTGGTCAAGCGGATTCGGCTTTGTCAACGGGCCGGAATGACGAGCGAAAACAACCAACCGAACATTGTGACAGCTGGATCAGCGCCTCTCGAGAACCGCGCTACAGCGGGGGAGTACCGGTCAGCACGAAGTCGATCTGGCCCTCGTCGCCCGGGTTGTAGGCGTCGATGACGAAGACGAAATCTCCGGGGCCGATCCGGGAGAAGGTGGTGAAGCCCGAGGCCGAGCCGCCCGGATCGTAGCAGGACACGGGGTTGGCGGTGCAGGCCCCGCCCTGCTCGGCCATCAGGCCGAAGATGTGGTCGCCGGTCTGGGACCAGGAGAGCTGCAAGTCGAGCTGCTCATCGAGATGGACGGCCACGATCCGCTCTGCCCCGCTCTGGTCACCTGCTCCGCTGGCGCCGCACCCCGCCTCGTACATGACCGAGCCGCCCGCGGTGTCTACCGAGAACGACACCGGCGTGGACGCCGGCAGGGTGTCGAGATCCAGGTCGTAGACACAGCCCGCCAGCCAGAGCGTCATGTCGAAAGTCCCGGCCGCGGCATAACCCAGCGACTCCACGACCACGTACCACAAGCCCTCCGGCCGTCCCATGAAGATCACGTAGCCCGACTCGTTGGGACCGCGGTCGATGCAGACGCCGTTCGACGCCTCGCAGAGGAACTCCTCGACGTCGCCGGCAGCGTAGAGGCCCACCGAGTGGTCGCCGCTCTGCGTGAAATACAGGTGGATGTTGCCGGTCCGGTCCGTCTGGAAGGCCATCACGACGTCGCGTCCGGCGTCGGAACAGCCCGTGGCCCACTCGTCCCCCGCGCTCGCCACGTCGAGGGATCTGAAGATCTGCACCCCGGGCTCCAGCATGCCGAGGTCCTCGTCGACGAAGCAGGTGCCCGGTTCGATCTCGCAGACCGGGTTGCACCCATCGCCCGGGAGGAGGTTGCCGTCGTCGCACTCCTCTCCCGGATCCAGGTGGTCGTTGCCACAGATCTCGGCGTAGATCGAGAGGGTCACTATCGCCGTGCCCGCTGTGCTCGGCCCGTTGGCCTCGGCCACCAGGTAGTAGTCCCCCGGTGGCAGATCGGTGGCGGTGAAGCTGTCCGAGGGAGCACCGCCGGCGTCGTAGCACTCGAGCAGGAACGAGGTGCAGGGCTCCGTCGGCCCGAGGTTGCCGTAGATGCCGTAGGAGTGCGATGCGCTGAACTGGAGGATGTCCACGAACACGTCGCTGGTGTTGGTGATCTCGAACGATCCCACGACTTCCTTGCCGTTTCCGCAGCCGGCGCTCGGCTCGTCGTCGCCTCCGGTGTTCACCTGGTAGACCCGGACGACCTCTCCGGTCAGGGGCAGGGTCCCGAATGTCAGATCGGGCACGCAAAGCGGGTCGGTGTCCGAGTCGGTGTCGGCGTCCGCATCCGCATCGGCGTCCGCATCTGCATCGGCGTCCGCATCGGCGTCGGCATCAGCATCCGCATCCGAGTCCGAGTCCGCATCGGCGTCCGCATCCGAGTCCGAGTCCGCGTCCGCATCGGCGTCCGCATCCGCGTCCGCGTCGGAATCAGCATCCGCATCCGAGTCCGAGTCGGCATCCGCATCCGCATCCGAGTCCGCATCCGCATCCGCGTCGGTATCCGCATCGGTATCGGCGTCCGCATCGGTATCGGTGTCCGCGTCCGCGTCCGCGTCCGTGTCCGTGTCCGTATCTGCG
>CAYZAI010000441.1:0-3471 GCA_964476305.1 uncultured Myxococcales bacterium | reverse complement strand
CCCGGCCCAGGTTGAAGCCCCGCCTCAGGAACAGGGTCCCGATCCACACGCCGGTGGCGAGCCCGGCCAGGCCCGTGACCGCGTTTAGATCCCCGCCGGCGAGCCGCAGCACCGCGCGCCAGGGACATCCCAGGAACACGAGCGCCCCGATCATGGCGAAGACCCCGAGCACGAAGCGGGCGATGGGGGCCGACCCGGCGCGGGGGCGATACTCCCGGGTGACCAGTGCCGCAGCGAACGCACCGAGCACGAAGCCGATGATCTCCGGCCTCATGTACTGGACGACTTCGGCCCGGTGCAGGCCGATGGCCCCCGAGATGTCCCGCTCGAAGCAGGCGACACAGATCCCCATGTTTCCCGGGTTGCCGAGCTTCTGCAGCAGGGCGGCCAGGATGCCAATCACTGTCCCGACCCCGATGACGGCCAAGGATGTCGTCAGAACATTTCTCGTTCTCATGATCGTTCACTCCTTGCAGTGCTCGCAACAGTGCAGCGCGCAGCCGAGGGCGGCGACGGTCTGGGGCGACTCGGGCACGTGCACGGGGTGCTTCAGGGACGCAAAGAGCAGCTCCACGAGGCAGGGATTGCGGGCGCAGCCGCCGGTGAAGACCACGATCGGTTCCACCGGCACGCCCCGCGCCAGGGCCGCCGTGCGGCTCGCCACGGACTGGTGCACCCCCAGCGCCATCTCTTCCTTCGACGCGCCGCGGGCGATCAGTGACACCACCTCGGACTGGGCGAAGACCGAGCACATGCTGGAGAGCCTGTGACCCTGCCCGGCGCGCCGGGCGGCGGCCACGAACTCGTCGCGCGTGCAGGCCAGGGCCGTGGCCATCATCTCGAGGAACTGCCCCGTGCCCGCGGCGCAGCGGTCGTTCATGGCGAACTTCCGCACCCAGCCGCCATCATCGAGGGCGATGGCCTTGCTGTCCTGCCCGCCGATATCGACGATGGTCCGGCACCCCGGGGCCAAGGCGGTCGCGCCCAGGGCGACCGCCTTGATCTCGGAGATGACCTCGGCTTCGGGCCAGTGTTCCCGGAAGAGGTGCCGGCCGTAGCCCGTCGCCGTGATGGCGTCCCACGCCAGCCCGTCGAGGAGCCGGCGGCAGACCGCCAGCGGGTCCGAGCCGGTGTCCTCCACCGCGCGGTGCGCGATCTCGCCGCGTTCCACGACCACGAGCTTGATCGCCCGGGACCCGATGTCGATTCCCGCCCGGCGCACGGCTACCCGCGGATCCGCTCGAGGAACGCCTCGACCCGGGTGCGGATCTGGCCCGCGTCCTCGGGGCTGTAGTCCGTGTCGATGCGCAGGGCGGGGATGCCCTTCTTCTCGAGGGCCTGCTCCACGGGCCCGGCCTCGATCTGGTAGGGGTGGCAGAAGGTCAGCCCGTAGTGCACCACGCCGTCCGCCTTGTACTTCCTCGCCAGCTCCTCGATGTGCTCGAGCCGCGAGGGGTTGGGCGTGAAGATGGCACAGTCAATCGAGAGGTAGCGATCGACGATGCCCTCGATCATCGAGTCCACGGTGCTGCCCGTGACCTCGGTCAGGGCCCGGGTGCCGCGCTCGCCCACGCAGGACTCCTCGCCGACGATCACCGCGCCGGCGCCCTCGATGATGGCGGGCAGCTTCCAGTTGGGCACGGCCATCGGACAGCCCGAGACCAGGATCCGCGGCGCGCCGGCCTTGGTGACGCCCTGCTTCGCGGCCACGCGGGTTTCGAGCTCGTCGCAGATCTTGTTGACCGAGGCGGTGAAGCGCTCGGGATCGTCGTAGAAGTAGACCTGGTTGGCCAGCAGCGCGTCGAGGCCCGAGATCGGCGCCGGGTCCGCGGCCCGCAGGGCGTAGAGCCGGTGCATGGCCCCGCGCTTGGCGTTGACCCTGCCGATGGCGGTCTTCAAGCCCTCGGCGGTGATCTTGCGGTCTGAGATCGCCTCGAGCTTCTCCTTGAGCTTCAGGACCTCGGTGCGGTACAGGGCCCGGCTCTGCTCGTTCTTCATCTGGGGCACGTCCATCACGTACAGCTCGTTGGCGTACGCGCCGAACAGCTCCCAGCCCTTCTTCTTGCCGTCGCAGGTGTTCTCGCCGACGAGCAGGTCACTGGCCGCGAGGTAGGGACAGACCCGGGCCATGGCGAAGCCGAAGGCGCCTTTGATCAGCGAGCAGGTGTTGCGCGGCAGCACCTGTTCCACCAACTCGGGGGCGAACTCGGCGCCGGCGCACAGGCCCACCATCACGCCGTCCACGGCCAGCACCAGCTCCTCGGGCACGAAGGTGCAGAATGTGCCCACCACCTTGCGGCCCGCGGCCCTGGCGTCCATCAGCTCCTTGATCCGCAGGCCGTGGACCTCGCTCATCACGAAGTCGAAGTAGGCCATGCCCGCGGGGCGGTTCTCCTGCTTCATGAAGGTCTCGGCGTAGTAGGGGCCGAGAAATCCGAGCAGGGCGTCGTGGGCCTCGAGATCGAGACCGAGATCCTTCCACATCTGGCGGTACTGTTCCGACATCTTCCTCTCCTTTGAACAGCGGGCCCCGTCGCCGGGCCCTAGGAGAGGAGTCTCTCAGGTCGCGGCGGCGGTCACCCGGCCGGTTGGACGCGTCCGTGAGGGCTCACCTGCCCTCGCCGGCCCGCGTCATGTCCTGCTGTGCGTCCACCTTCGCATCGCCGTGCCTTCCTCGCGTCGTGTCGTCGCCCCGATGGCGATGGCGCGATCTAGCCGGGAATGCTCCCCGCAGTCAACAGCAGAGTCGGGCGAACCGGACGCCCCGCGCCTTGAGAGGCCACGGCATTCGTGCTAACGCTGCTCGCGATGCCGGAGCAGAAGGACGATCCTCGAAAAGACGCAGGCTCGGCCCTCGCCGAGCTCGCAGGGATAGTGCACCGGCTGCGGACCCCGGGAGGCTGTCCCTGGGATCGCGAACAGACCGCGGCGACCCTCAAGCCCTACGTGATCGAGGAGGCCTTCGAGGTCGTTGACGCCATCGACGGCGGCCGGCCGGCGGAGCTGTGCGAGGAGCTCGGCGATCTGCTGCTCCAGGTGCTGCTGCAGGCCGAGATTGCCGAGGAGCAGGGGCTGTTCACCCTCGAGGACGTGTTCCGCGGGCTGGCCGGCAAGCTCATGGGGAGGCACCCCCACGTCTTCGGCGAGGTCGAGGTCAGCGGCACGCGGGACGTGCTGGTCAACTGGGAGAGGATCAAGCAGCAAGAGAAGCGCTCGCGGGGCCTCTTCGACGGCCTGCCATCGGCGCTGCCCGGGTTGCTCAAGGCGGCGCGGATGGGCGAGAAGGCCGGCAGAGTGGGCTTCGACTGGCGGGACGCGGCCGAGGTGCGGGGCAAGGTGGCCGAAGAGCTCGGCGAGCTGGACGAAGCCGTGGCCGGGGGCGACCCCCGGGCTGTCGAGCACGAGATCGGGGATCTGTTGTTCGCCGTGGCCCAGTGGGCCCGGCACCTCGGACAGCTCCCCGAGGAGGCG
>CAYZAI010000440.1:0-3477 GCA_964476305.1 uncultured Myxococcales bacterium | reverse complement strand
CGCTGTCCGTGTCGCTGTCCGTGTCGCTGTCCGTGTCGCTGTCCGTGTCGCTGTCGGCGTCCCCGTCGGCGTCGGCATCCGTGTCGCCGTCCGCGTCGGCGTCCGACGCACCGTCGTCGTCCCCATCCTTCGAAGAGTCCACGGCGCCCGAGGCACAACCGACCGCCGCGAGCGCCAGCGCCAGGGTGGCCATCACCAGTTTTCGAGGTTCTTCCATTGGCTCAATATAGATCGGTTCGCCGCCCGCCGAAAGCATCGCTGCAGGATCTCGCGCCCCTCGAACGAGGCCGCCGCTATGCTTGGATTGACATCGAGGCGTTCGTCTGCCATCCCATCCGGGCGATGATCGATTACGAGGAAGCCCTGTCCATCGTCCTCGCCGCGGCCCCCGGGCCGGACGGCGCCGTCGACGATATCCCGCTCCATCGCTGCGTCGGCCGCGTGCTGGCCCGGGACGTCCGCTCCGACGTCGATCTGCCGCCCTTCCCCAAGTCCGGCATGGACGGCTTCGCGGTGCGGGTCGCGGATCTGGCGACGCTCCCCGCCACGCTGAAGGTCGCGTTCGACGTCCCGGCGGGCACCGTGCCGGAGCGCGGCATCGGGCCAGGAGAAGCGGCCTCGGTCATGACAGGGGCGCCGGTCCCGGACGGCGCCGACGCGGTGGTGCAGGTCGAGTGGACCTCGGGCTTCGGCGGCGCCGAGGTCGTGGTGCACCAGGCGATCTCCGCGGGCGCCAACGTCAGTCCGCGAGCCGAGATCGCGGCCCGGGGAGACCTGGTGCTCCCCGCAGGGCGCGCCGTCGGCCCCGAGGAGGTCGCCCTGCTCGCAGCCGTCGGCTGCGATCCGGTGCCGGTCCACGGCCTGCCGCAGGTGGCGGTGCTGGTCACGGGAGACGAGCTCGTGGATTGCCGCGAGGCGCCCGGCCCGGGACGGATCCGCGACACCAACGGCCCGACCCTGACGGCCTTCCTCGGGACCCTGGGCCTCGAGCCGACATCGGTGGGCCGGGTGCGGGACGACCTGGACGCGATGCGCGAGGCCATCGCCGCCGGGCTCGAGCATGACTTCCTGCTGATAACGGGGGGCGTCTCGGCCGGGGCCTACGATTTCGTCGAGGACGTGCTGGCCGACCTCGGGGTCACGACCCTGCTTCGGCGCGTGGCGATCAAGCCGGGCAAGCCCACGGTTTTCGGCCACCGGGGCGACCGGATGGTCTTCGGCCTGCCGGGCAACCCGGTCTCGGCCCTGGTCATTGCGCGCGTGCTGGTGGAGCCCGCTCTGCGCAAGCGCATGGGCCTCCCCGCGGCGCCACCCCGGAAAACGAGGGCGCGCCTCGCGGAGCCGATCCGCAAGAAGCCCGACCGCCTGTGGTTCGTCCACGGCATCCTGCGACCCGGCGAGGTGACCGAGGTCGTCCCGCTCCCGAGCCACGGCTCGGCCGATCTGCCGGTCGCGTCCCGCGGCGACTGCCTCATCCTGGCCCCCCGCGGCATCGACTCCCTGCCCGCTGGCGAAGCGGTGGACGTCATCGTCTGGGGAGGACGACCGTGATCGGCGGACATCGGGAGCGCGCGCTGCAGGACGGCCACGGCCGGCGCATCGACTACCTCCGCCTGTCGGTCACCGACCTGTGCAACCTGCGCTGCCACTACTGCATGCCGAGCCAGGGCGTGACGATGCTGCGCCACGAGGACGTGCTGCGCCACGAGGAGACCGCCGAGATCGTGCGCGCCGCGGCCCGCCTGGGGATCAGAAAGGTGCGCGTCACCGGCGGCGAGCCCCTCGTCAGGCGGGGGCTCCTCGGCCTCCTGCGCGGGATCGCGGCGACGCCCGGGATCGAGACCCTGGCGCTGACCACCAACGGCACGCGGCTCGCGGAGATGGCCGCCGGGCTGCTGGAGGCCGGGGTCCAACGGATCAACATCTCCCTCGACGCCCTCGACCCGGAGACCTACGCCTCCATCACGCGGGGCGGCGACCTCGGGAGCGTGCTGGCAGGCATCGATCGGGCTCTCGCGGTGGGCTTCCCGATCCGGATCAACACCGTGCTGCTCGCCGGAGAGAACACCGCCGACCTCGGCGCCTTTGCCGACTTTGCCCGCGATCGGGGCGTGGGCCTCAGGTTCATCGAGCGCATGAGCTTCGAGAGGCGCCTCGGGGTCTTCTCCCAGGACGAGGCCCTGGCCGCCCTGGGCCGGGATCGCTCCGTCGAACCGCTGCCGCCGGACCCGGGCTCGCCCCATGTGAGACGCTTCGCCGTGGACGGCTTCCCCGTCGGCTTCATCTCGCCCATGACCCACTCGTTCTGCGACGGCTGCAACAAGCTCCGGCTCTCGGCGGACGGGCGTCTGCGGGCCTGCCTGGCGGCCGAGGCGAGCGTCGATCTGCGGGGCGTGATCCGCAGGCCCCACACCGAACAGGAGCTGGACGCCGCGTTCCGCCGCGCCGCGTGGCTCAAGCCCGCGGCCGCGCCATGGAGCGCCCGCGGCGAGATGTGGAAGGTGGGAGGTTGACGATGGCCGAGCTGACCCACGTCGACGGGCAGGGCCGGTCGCGGATGGTCGACGTCTCGGAAAAGCCGGTGACCCGTCGCACGGCCCGGGCCTCGGGGCGCGTGACCATGGCCCCGGACACGGTGGCCGCCATCCGGGAACATCGGACGTCCAAGGGCGACCCCGTCGAGACCGCGCGGCTCGCGGGCATCGGCGCGGCCAAGCGCACGGCCGAGCTGGTGCCCCTGTGCCACCCGCTGGCGCTGGAGCACGTGGACGTGGGGATCGAGATCACCGACACGGGAGCGACGATCTCGTCCTCGGTCGTGGTCACCGGCAGGACCGGCGCCGAGATGGAGGCCCTGACCGCGGTGATGGGCGCGGCGCTGACCCTCTACGACATGTGCAAGGCCGTGGACCGCGGCATGACCATCGAGGCCGTGCGCCTCGAGGCCAAGAGCGGCGGCCGGAGCGGCGACTGGCGCCGTTCTTCTTCGGCTTCTTCCGACAAATCGCAGTAGAGGTTCCCGGTCTATCAATCGGGCATCTGCGGCAGGCCCCAGAACTGCACCGCGTCGTCGTACTCGGCCCGCGGTAGCTGGACAAGCACCACATCGTCGAGGGAGACGAGCGCGAGGAGGAGATCGAGCAGGTCGTCGCCGTCCAGGGCGGTGCACCCGATGGTGGGCGAGCCCGGGTCGCTCCACAGGTGCAGGAAGATGCAGCTCCCGCCCCCCGGGACCGGCGTCCCGCCTTCGAGCAGGCCGTTGTGATCGATGAGCGCGAGCAGGCTGTAGAGATCGTCGGAGCGCAGCATGTTCTCGAACGAGCTCCAGTCCTGCTCTATCTCGGGCGTCACCTCGACGATCTCGTTGTAGTGGGAAGATCCGGGATCATCCACGCAGATGATCTCCTCCGTGGACTGGCGATACGGCAGCGTCAGCCCCGCGGGAGGCGCGGCGTCGTATCCCATCACCGTGCCCAA
>CAYZAI010000439.1:0-3506 GCA_964476305.1 uncultured Myxococcales bacterium | reverse complement strand
AGCTGGTGGCGATCTCCTCGGGCTCGGCGTCGAAGGTCGCCCGCACCATGGCATCCACCGCGGTACGGCCCCGCCCGAGGGGTACGAACCGCCGCACCCGGTCCGAGAACAGGACCACGCCGACGTTGTCGCCCCGGTGGGTGGCGATGTGGCCTAGGATGATCGCCGTGTTGAGCGCGCAGTCGAAGTGGCTGAGCCCCTCGGTCGTGCGGCGCATCATCCGGCCCATGTCGATCAGGAACAGCACGTTCTGGTTGCGCTCGCAGCCCATCTCGCGGACGATCAACCGGCCGAGCCTGGCCGTGGACTTCCAGTCGACTCCGCGAGGGTCGTCGCCCGGGCGGTAGTCGCGCATCCGCTCGAACTCGGTGCCGTCGCCGCGCATCCTGACGGCGCGCACTCCGATCTCGGACAGGGCGTTGTGACGGGCGAGCAGCTCGAAGCGGTGCAGGGCCTCGATGTTGGGGTAGACCTCGACCGCGCTCGGCTCATCGAAGCGGCGGCGGACGCGCCAGAGGCCGAGGCGGCTTCCGTGGGCGATCTCGATGCCGTCGAAGGCGTGGCTGCCACGCCGACCCGGGGTGAAGCGGTAGCGGACCCGGACGGTCTGAAGTCCCTTGACCCTCGCCCGAAGCGGCCCGGCCGGAAGCGCCGCCCCCGTCGCCGGGAACTCGTCGACGATCTCGATGTCGAGGGCCCGCCCGCCCGCGTTGCGGATGGCGATCTCCACCGGGGCGTCGGCGCCCACCGAGAGCACGGCACCCACGTCGCGCCGCACCTCGAGGGGCGTGCCCACGCCGGCGAGGCGGTCCGCGAGCACCAGCGCCAGGGCCACCGCGGTGGACATCAGGGTCAGGCCCAGGGGCACCCCGGCGAGGGGCGCGGCCAGCACCGGCAGCGCGGCCAGGGCCAGCAGCCACAGCGCTCGTCCGGTCGGCGTCATCCGCGCGGCACCTCCACCGACTCGACGATGCGTCCTATGATCTCGTCTGCCCCGATCTGCTGGATCACGGCGTCCGGCGTCAGCCGCAGCCGGTGGCGCAGGCACCACGGCGCGACGCGTTGCACGTCGTCGGGCGTGACGTAGTCGCGACCCCGGACCGCGGCGCAGGCCCGGCCGCCCATGAGCATCGCCACCGAGGCCCGTGGCGAGGCGCCCACGGCCACCCCTGGCCAGTCCCGGGTGCGGGTCGTGATCCGCGCGATGTAGTCGAGCACCTGCGGCGCCGCCCGCACCTGTCCACCGGCCGCGATGGCACCGAGCACCTCCTCGCGGGACAGCACGGGCCGCACTCCCATGGCGTCGAGGTCGAACAGGTCGGTGCCGGCCTCCCAGCGGGAGAGGATCGTCACCTCCTGCTCGACGCTGGGGTAGTCCGCCAGCAGCTTGAACATGAAGCGATCCACCTGGGCCTCGGGCAGCGGGTAGGTGCCCTCGTATTCGAGGGGGTTCTGGGTCGCGAGGGTGACGAAGGGCGGTTCCAGCGGATAGGTCCGGCCGTCCACGGTGACCTGGCGCTCCTGCAGGCACTCGAGCATCGCGGACTGGGTCTTGGGGGTGGCGCGGTTGATCTCGTCCGCCAGCAGGATGTTGGTGAAGACCGGCCCCGGCCGGAAGACGAAGCGCTGCTCCTTCATGTCGAACACCGAATGACCCACCAGGTCCGCTGGCATCAGGTCCGGCGTGGACTGCACGCGCCGGAACTGGCAGCTGAGCGCCCGGCCCAGGACGTTGACGAGCAGGGTCTTGCCCAGGCCCGGTGGCCCCTCGATCAGCACGTGGCCGTTCGCGAACAGGGCCAGCAGGGCGCCCTCGACCACGTCGTCGAGGCCGACGATCACCTTGCCCACCTCGGCGCGGACGCGCTCGAATGCGTTCTGGATATCGCTCGGGTTCATTTCTTCCTTCCCTTCCCGGCGCCGCTCTCGAGGAGCCGCCGCTCGGCGATGGCCATCTTCCTCATCAGCCGGGCGTGACGCTCGACGTCGTCCCGCCCGCCCTCGATCTCGCGGGCCGCCTGCGCGGCCGCCTCCAGCACCCGCTGCCTGGCCTCGCTCTCGACCTTCCGCTGCCCCAGCACCAGCCTCAGGTGTTCCAGCGTACGCTCCAGGGCCCAGCGGCTCTTCTGCGCCCGCAGGGTGAAGTCCCCGACGTCCCTCGCCAGGGTCGTGGCCGCGTGGGGGTGCTCGGCGGGCGGGACGGGACGCGGCCTCCCGAGGCGCGCCGTGGCCCACCAGTAGGCGAACAGCCCGAGCAGCAGCACCTGCAGGAACACGCCGCGCCAAGGTCCGGAGCCCACAAGCCGCAGCAACGACGGCTCCTGCTCGATGCCCTCGTGGGCCTCGTCGATGGCCCACTCCCGATCACCGCCCACGGCCGCGATCAGGGCCGCGGCGAACTCGTGGGTCTTCTTCCAACCCAGCGCCCGGTTGTCCAGCAGGTCCGCGGCCGCGAGCTGCACGACCTTTCCTGGGCCGTGCGGTTCCACGACGGCCAGCACCTCGCCCCCGGCCCCGAGCAGCACCGGCTCGGCCCCGGGACCCGGCTCCAGCGAGCCGCGGAAGGCGTGGCCGAAGCCCGGGGGAGCGGGCGACGCCTCCCCCATCAGGGACGTCGGCGACCAACTCGCGTCGAACCGGGTCCTCGCCTCCAACTCGCTCCAAAGGGACAGGCCGGACTCGTCCTCCTCCCCTCCCCCGTCGAAGGCGTCGAGCCAGGCGCGTTCCTCGTCCAGGATCGGGTGGCCGATCACCAGGACCCGGCCGGGCTCCGCGGCCCACTCCAGCATCTCCCGACGGTGGGAGGCGGGCACCGGCTCCCCCGGCGCGAGCACGACCAGCACGCCCACCTCCTCCGGCAGCTGCGCCGCGCGCCCGAGCAGGCGCCGGACCCCGGCCGTGCGCCGCGCCACGAGGTCATGGAACACCGCGTACCCCGGAGGCTCGGCGCTGGCCGACGGTGCCTCGAGGAACGAGAGCGGCGGATCCGGCCGCCACAGGGCGGCCAGCGCGCCCCATGCCAGGACCCCGAGCCAGAAGCCCGGCTCAGAGCCGCTGCGAAGGAAGCGTCCCAAGCTCATCCTCCACGATCCGCAGGCACTCCCGCCAGTGGTCGTCGGTTGCGGGCCGCGCGCCGAAGAACAGATCCTCGAAGACGCGGACCAGCCGCGCCGCCACGGGGTGGGGACCGCCGCGCCGTCTCGTCTCGTCGACCACTTTCAGGTTCGTCGTCGAGATCGCCAGGTCCACGAACCCCGCGCGGTGCAGGGCCGCGAGCCCGGCCAGGTAGGCCCAGCCCACCGCCCCGCGGAAGTCGCCACGGGCCGCCGCCGCCCGGGCCTTTTCCATCATCGTCTCCGCGGGCACGTTCGCCACCTGGGAGACGCGGACCTGCTCCGGCGACTGCGCGGCGATGACGATGCCAATCTCGGAATCGCGGCCCTTGCGCTCTCGCCGCAGGACAGCCCGCACCACCAGCAGCACGATGAGCCCGAGCAGCAGCGCGG
>CAYZAI010000438.1:0-3513 GCA_964476305.1 uncultured Myxococcales bacterium | reverse complement strand
CGAAAACGATCCGGGCGTCGACGGGGCGCGGCTCGAGCGGCTCGAGCAGCAGCTCCGCGCGCTGCGCGAGATCGGGCTCGCCCTCGAGTCGACGATGACCTTCGACGAGGTGCTGACCCTGGCCGTGGAGCGCACCACCCGCTGCATGCGCGCCGCCCGGTCCACGCTCTTCCTCGCCGACGAGGAGGGCCGGCTCGTCTCGCGCATCGTCGAGGGGGACGGCGTGCGCGAGATACGGCTCGAGCCGGGCCAGGGGCTCGCCGGCTGGGTCGCCCGCCACGGCCGGCCGCTGATCGTCCCGGACGCCTACGCCGACGAGCGGTTCGACCGCAGCTGGGACGGACAGCACGGCTTCAGGACCCGCAGCGTGCTGTGCCACCCGCTGCTGGGCCGGCGCGGCACGGTGATCGGCGTGGTCGAGGTGCTGAACCGCCTGGTCGGCGAGTTCGACGAGGACGACCTCGAGCTGCTCGGCCTGCTGTGCGGCCAGCTGGCGCTGACCGTCGAGAACTCGCGGTTGATGATCGACCTGGTGCAGAAGAACCTGGCGCTGACCGAGGCCAAGGTGGGGCTGGAGCGGCGCGCCCGGGAGCTCACGCTGCTGCTCGACCTCGAGCGGCTCGTGTCGCGGGCCGAGGACCTCGACGAGCTGGCCTCGGCCGTGCTCGGGCGGGTCAACAGCGTGACCGGGGCCGCCGTCGGAGTGCTCCACCGTATCGACGAGAGCGGAGCCGAGAGTCGCGTGCTGGCCGGCGAGGACGGGCCGGCGCGCGTGATCCGCATCGAGCCGGGGATCGGCTTCACCGGCTGGGTGGCGCGGAAGGGAGGCGAGCTCCTGCTGAGCGAGCCCCTCGGCGATCCGCGCTTCGACACGAGCGTGGTCCAGCGGATCGGCATCCCGCTCGAGAACCTGGCCACGGTGCCCTTGCCGTTTCCCGACGAGGGATCGATCCGCGGCGCGCTCCTGATCGCCAACAAGAGCGACCCCGCGGGCTTCGGCGAGCAGGACATGGTGCTGCTGCGGCTGGTGGCGGCCCAGCTCGCCAGCGCTCTCGACTATCTCGCCGGCCGATCGGCGCGGGAGCGGGAGCGGCGCCTGGCCACCGTGGGCCGGCTGCTGGCCGGCGTGCTGCACGATCTCAGGTCCCCGATCACCGTGGTCTCCGGCTATGCCGAGCTGCTGGCGGAGCAGGCTGCCTGCCCGGAGAGCGACGAGTATCTGGAACACGTGCACCGGGCGCTCGATCGCATCTCGGCCATGGCCGAGGAGATCATCGCCTTCTCGCGGGGCGAGCGCCGGCTGCTGGCGCGGCCGGTCGTCCTGCCGGACTTCATGGACAGCTTCGTCGAGCAGATCAGGCCGCTGCTCGAACCCCGGGGCGTGGAGCTGGAGCTTCACGTGCGAGCCCGCGGCACGGCCAGAATCGACGAGGAGAAGATGCTCCGCGCCTTCCACAACGTGGTCAACAACGCGGTCGAGGCGATGCCGAAGGGCGGGAAGCTGGTCGTCGAGGTCGATCACCTCGCCGGCGAGGTGATCTTCGGCTTCACCGACACGGGCGGGGGCATCCCCGACGAGATCCAGGGCTCGCTCTTCGAGTCGTTCGTCACGCTGGGCAAGGAGAACGGCACCGGGCTCGGGCTGGCGGTCGCCAGGGAGATCATCGAGTCGCACGGCGGGCACATCAGCTTCACCACCGTCCGCCAAGGCGGCACCACGTTCCTGATCACGATTCCGGCCAGATGATGCGCGAAGGGAGGGGGGCTACTCGCCGAACTGCTGCTCTTCCCGCTCCTGCTCCTCCTTGCACTTGATGCAGAGGTTGGTCTCGGGCCTGGCCTCGAGGCGCTTGGCGTGGATCGGACCGCCGCAGGACTCGCACTCGCCGAAGGAGCCGTCCTTGATCTTGGTCAGCGCCTTGTCGATTTTCGAGAGGAAGGTGCGCTCGCGCCCTCGAAGCCGGAACTGGAACGACTGAAGGTACTCGCTCGAGGCGAGGTCCATCTCGTCGGCGAGATCCGCCTGGTCGAGCTTCATCTCGCTCTCGAGGGTCTGCTGCGCGTTGACGAGGAGCTTCTCGCGCTTCTCGCGCAGGATCTTCTCGAACTTCGTGAGTTCCTTCTTGTTCATCCCCATCGCGGACTCCTGCCAATTGGCGCAAATTGGAAGCCCGCACCATATGATTGATGCGCGCGGCCTGTCAAGCGGATGCGAGTCGATACGCGAGCCCGGGCATGCCATTGCCGTTTTCTTCACTATCCCCGCTCCCCCCGACTCCCGCTCTGACTCCCGTTCCTTGATCCCCAAGGCCGCCGGGGTGTACCTTTGTTCAGCCCGGGACGGGCCGGCCGACCGGGGGAAGAGGAACATGCAGGTCGAGAAGCTGATCGTCGTGAACGTGGACTATGGCGAGACCCGCGTCGCGCTGATCGAGGACGGGATCATCGTCGAGCTCCTCGTCGAGCGGCGCAACCAGCGCTCGCTGGTGGGCAATGTCTACCGGGGCCTGGTCACCAGGGTGCTGCCCGGCATGCAGGCGGCCTTCGTCGATATCGGCCTCGAGCGCAACGCCTTCCTCCACGCTTCGGACCTCGTCTCCCCCGACGATCTCGATCCGCTGCCGGGCACGACGGACGAGAAGAAGCACCGGCCCGACCGCCACAAGTCCATCCGCGACATCATCAAGGAGGGGGAGGGGATCGCGGTCCAGGTCTCGAAGGACCCCATCGGCTCCAAGGGCTCCCGCGTCACCGCCGACGTGTCGCTCCCCGGCCGCCACCTGGTCTACATGCCGTTCTCGGATCGCGGCGGGATCAGCCGGCGCATCTCCGACGAGAACGAGCGCAAGCGGCTCGGCCGCGTGCTGCGCCAGATCGACCTCGAACGCGGGGCGCTGATCGCCAGGACCGCGGCCGAGGGCGTGGCCGACGAAGCCCTGTCCGCGGACGCCACCTACCTCGTCGAGACCTGGCAGGAGGTCCGCGCCCGGTTCGCGCGAAGCAAGCGCCCGGGGCTGCTCTACGAGGAGCTGGAGCTGCCGCTGCGCGTGGCCAGGGACTACCTCGACGCCTCGGTGGGCAAGCTCGTGATCGACGATCCCACGACCGCCGAGGCCCTGCGCTCGTTCATCCGGCGCCTGATGCCCGGCCTGCTGGACATCGTCGAGATCTACGAGGGCGAGGAGCCGATCTTCGACGCCTTCGGCATCGAGAGCGAGATCCGAAGGGCCCTCGAGCGCGTGGTGGAGCTGCCCTCGGGCGGCACGCTGGTCATCGACCAGGGCGAGGCGCTGACGGCGGTCGACGTCAACACCGGCAAGTTCGTCGGCAAGGGCTCCCGCGACCAGGAGGAGACGATCCTCAGGGCCAACCTCGAGGCCGTGGACGAGATCGCCTACCAGGTGCGCTTCCGCAACATCGGCGGGCTGATCGTGCTCGATCTGATCGACATGGACCGCCCGGCGAACCGAAAGCGCGTGGCGGAGCGGCTGAAGGAGGCGCTGCACCACGACA
>CAYZAI010000437.1:0-3532 GCA_964476305.1 uncultured Myxococcales bacterium | reverse complement strand
AAGCCTGGCGGTCTCTACAACATAACTGTCAACTCGACAAAACTCTGGTACAACAACCAGACAACCATAAAACAGGCCGCTTTCTTCCACCAAGTAAACCCGTCCATAAGCAATCATAACGTCTCGCCTACCATAGGACCTTACGGAACAACATATTATTTCAACATAACGATTACCGATGAGGACGACAACGTAACCGTCTATCTGTGGGATAGGAAAGTCGGCGGCGGCGCATGGACCCTGAGGAATACGGAAGTCTGCAGAAACTGCACAAACCAAGTTACAACGCTTGGAAGAGCATACGCTGGAATAGCGGATATAAGCGAGTGGGAATGGAAGATTAATGTTTCCGATACTAGGAACGGAGTTAATGAAACTCCCGTAGAGAGATTGAACGTTACAAAGAGAACCGTTAGATTCAACCTGATTGAAGGTAATGATACCGATGTGAACAGAACTGGTACAAATACAACAACATTCGTTGTGCAGATAATAGATAACTTCACAGGAACACCGTTTGGCGCCGGTATACAGGGAGGTTTCTTCGTAACAACAAACGGTGTTACATTAGGCTCCAAACTATCAAACTCTACAAACTCTACAGGACATATACAGTACGACTTTGATCCCGACTGTAATTATTTGGTCGGGGATCAGAAATGGATAGGCAGCCTGGACGTTCAATCCGGCTACTACCAGAGCAACTCTTCAAACTATACGCTTCAGATTTATTCATTGCTTTACAACAACGTGACATCTCCAAACGGCGGCTCGTTCCAGGAAGGCGACGACGTTCCGATAACTGGAAACGTAAGCGACGACTGTAGCGGCGTCGGACTTGCATCTGCAAGGTTCAGAATAATACAGGGTGCAAATATGTTTACGTGCGATCCCGATCCTGCTACGGATGAGGGTGGTGGAAACTATTCATGTGCATTTGACAGCGGCGGCGCATTTTTCGGCCTATATGACGTTCAAATGAACTCGTCGAAACAATTCTATGAAAACCACTCTGTAACTACATCAAACGTATTCAGAATAGGTGATACACC
This sequence comes from uncultured Myxococcales bacterium, assembly GCA_964476305.1. Taxonomy (GTDB): domain Bacteria; phylum Myxococcota_A; class Polyangia; order JAAYKL01; family JAAYKL01; genus CAYZAI01. Next base: position 2,480 of record CAYZAI010000437.1, on the reverse strand, counting down.
CAAAGTAACGAACGAGGGTGTAAATGTAACACAAGAGGGTTGGGGTTATACTTACAGATTTTATGTAACGGTAGAAGACAACGAACCCACTGACAATGTAAACGTAACTTTGATGAGATCTTTCGATGCCGGAGGTCCCTGGAATAGCGTAGAGACACAAACGTGCGCAGGATGCACAGTTCCGACATCAATGGACTTTTACGGCAACTTCAGTAAAGAGGACTTGGATAATGGACCTACCATATTCTTTTTCTTCAATACGTCCGACGAGATAAACAACTTTACAAACCAGTCATCCATATTTAATATAACTGTTGAGGAAGATGACGTTGATATAGAATATATATCCGGCGGCGGACTGGAAATAAACAGGGTTGGCTCTAACAGCGGAAGAATAATAATAAGAGTGTTTGACAGTGACAAAGGTGACTACCTACCTACAGGCGTCAACTCTACATTCTGGGTGGAAACTGACGGTTCGAATTATGATTATGGACACAACACAACAACTAATTCAACCGGACACGCATACTACGATTTCGATGCAGACTGCGACTATGGAAGAGGCGTTCAGGACTGGATAGGCGGAATAAACAATGACAAATACTATAAATCAGAAAACCTGACTATACCCAGAACCGTAACAATAGTCGGACAACTTGCAAATAATATACTGAATCCATTAGAGAATCAGACATTCAACGTTTCAGATCAGATACTGTTACGGTTCAATACTACATCGGACTGTACAGGACAAAGACCTGATGAGGTTATAGTGCCGAATGCCACAGTAAATATAGAGGTTCAGGATCCACAGACCTATACATTCTACCCATGTTCTCCACTTTACAACGAAACTTCTGGTGAGTCTGTAGGTCATTACAACTGTACGTATAACACTACCGGCAAGAAAGAAGGAAACTGGACAATAAGATTAAACTCAACAGCCAGCAGCTTCAACAGCAACTCTACGTTGCTCAGCAACTGGTTCTGGCTGGAGAACATACAGCCAAGCAACCTTACAGAACCGAACGTCACACCTTCGAGCGGCGGATGGTCAAGGATATACAACTTCACCGTCAATCTCTCAGATCAGGAAAATGACAACTTGACATGCATACTGTGGCTGAACAGAACGGGTCAGTTTGTTGCACAGGGCAATATGACAGTCAGAAACACTACTTCCGGTAAGATATGTTATGTCGAGGTGCACGACTTTACGCCGGATGACATAAACACCACGAAACAATTCCTGTTTGAAGTCAGGGACAAGGAGGTCAATAACACATTCAACACGTCAACATTCAATGGACCTTACATAAACAGAACACAGGTTTCTGTGTCCTATGTCTTTGGTAATTATACCCAAGTCAACAGAAGCGGCACAAATACAACCTTACTGCAGATTCTTGTTAACGATACAGAAAACGGAACGCTGGTAAGTGGTGGCAACGTGACTTTCTGGGTAACAACTGACGGTTCGGCATACGATTCAGGTTTCCTAAACCAGACAGGCAGTGGTGGTATTGCAAACTACTCATTCGGGCCTGATTGTAGTTACAGTGTTGGTAATCAACTATGGATGGCCGGAATGACTGATTACAGGTATGCATCTGTTAACACGAGCCAATTTAACATAACAATATTTGGAAGTCTTATCAACACATTAATAACACCCAACGGTGAAGAGTACAGAAGACTGGGACCTGACGGTCAGAATGATAACATAACAATAAGAGGAAATGTAACGGATGATTGTCTTCTTCCAATAACAAGCGCTGATTACATAAATTTCACCATATCGACATCCAAAACTTCCAATTATTATTGTGCCATAAACAACGAGGGTGATGGTCATTACAACTGTACCATCAATACAACGAAGCCTACGGAATGGTACAACATAACAATGAACTCCTCTGAGGCTTTCCATAATAATTACTCCAAACTCACACAAAATGCATTCTTCATAGAGACACAGCCCATACTGATAAATGCCAGCGTTACATCAAACAGGGGAAATGCAACCGGTGGGTGGGGATCGAAATGGAATTTCACGGTACAGGCAACGGACGAGGACAATGACACAATGACCGTCAAATTGTATATAAGAAAGGGTGTTGGTTCATGGCAATACAAGGGTCAGAATACATCAGTTAGAGGTGTAAATCAGACAGTCAGATTTAGTCTAGATTCTCTAATATTAGGAAACAAGGATGACATTGGTGAATGGCAGTACAGATTCAACGTAACAGAAGATGATGCCTGGTCTAATGAAACAACGCCAAAGAACTTCACGGTCGAGAAGAATCAAATAAACGTACAGCTAGTTGATGGAAACAATGTTTTCCTAAATAGAAGCAACTCTTCAACGGTACAGCTCAAGGCCAGGGTGCTCGATATTGACAGGGATATCTATCTCAGTTCGGGCACGCCCGGTACAGCAAAATTCTTTGTGACGACCAGTCCTGCGGATACAG
>CAYZAI010000436.1:0-3543 GCA_964476305.1 uncultured Myxococcales bacterium | reverse complement strand
GGGTCCATCCCGACCATCGAGCCGGTCCATCCCGGATATCGACCGGGTCCATCCCCACCATCGGAGTGGTCGATCCCGGCCGTCGAAGCGACGGAGGGAGCGTATCGAACGGGTCGATGGCGGCGGTCTACTCGGCGGAGGCCTTGGGGGCGCGGGAGTTGCTGAAGTAGCCGACCAGGTGCGGCACGTCCTTGGTCACGCTCGCGTCGATGGGCGTTCGTGCCATCCGGGCCCCGGGAGAGGCAAGCTCCGAGACGCGAAAACCGACATCGGGGTGGACTTTTTAGGGATTTCTGGACCGAGGCGGCTACAGCGTGCTCCGCACGCAGCGGACACTCAGTTGGACTCCTCCACTTCCGTCCGATATTGCTAGGTCTCCAGTGTTGAAACTGACTAACCAACCGTATTCGCTGCTCTCATCGTACTGGGTGGATGTCCAGTAGTCCTCCTGATCTCCAGGGAAAGCGGCAGAGCATCATCGTCGTTTTCATTGCTCCACCTCCTCATGGGATGCCCACTGAGCCAATTCTACCACTGGAAAGGTGGCCGGTGCCCCAGATTGATCACGCCCTCCCGGCCGCTGCCTCACCACATCAGGCTGGCGCGCAGCTCCCGCGTGGTCTTGCACATCCGCTCGGACAGGATCCGGCAGAGGTTCGACATCACGAGGTAGCCCGCGTGGGAATCCCGTTCGAACAGGGCCTGCAGCGCCTCGCGGCCGACCCGCAGGATCTCGGCGTCCTTGACCACCCGGACCATGGCCGTTCGCGGCCCGTCATGGCACAGCGAAAGCTCGCCGAACACCGAGCCCGGCGCGGCCATGTGCACCGGCGCCTGCTCCGTGGCGCCGCCGAGAGCCACCGTGATCTCGGCCCTTCCCTCGATCACGCAGTAGAGGTCCGCGCCCTCGTCGCCCTCGGCGAAGACCGTGTCCCCGGCCTCGAAACGAAGAAGCTCTCCGGCCGCCTCCACAGCGGCGAGCTGACCGTCGTCCATGCCAGCGAACAGCTTGATCCCGGCCAGTCTGTGCTTCGCCATGGCTCACAGCTCCTCGAGTATCGTACGGGCCACGTTGTCGAGCTTCTCGACCACGGCCCGCAGGTTGCTGAGCACCGACAGGTGCCACGCCGACGTCTGCACGGTCTCCTCGCGCTGGGCGTGAAGCCTCGAGATGTGCGCCTCGCGCAGCCGGCGCTCCATGGCCCGCTCCTTGAAGCCGAGCTGGATGACCGCCTCGGCCCGCTGGCGGTCCGGCTCGCCCAGCACCTCGATCACCCGGTCGAACTTGTCCAGCACCTTGCCGTGGAAGCTCCCGAGCTCGGCCAGCCCCTCGGCCGAGAACGCCGCGCCGCCCTCGGCCAGCTTGCGCGAGACCGGCGCCAGCTCCTTGGTGATCACGTCGCCGATGCCCTCGAGATCCTGTACCGCATAGATGAAGGCCCGCTCGCGCGTCGACAGGACCGGGTCCAGGCCGGCCTGGGCCGCCCGGGCCAGGAAGGGGCGGATCGCCTTCTCGAGAATGTCGACCTTGTCGTCGTCCCGGGCAATGCCGTCGGCTCCGGTTTCGTCCGGCCTGGTGAGCAGGTCCATCGAGCGGGCGAGCATGCCGCGCACGATGTCCGCCATCCTGAGGATCTCGCGGCGGGCCTGCTCGAGAGCCAGCGCCGGGACCTCGAGGCCGGCGTCGTTGATGAACACCGGTCCGAACGGGGCTTCGACCGCGGCGGGTGGCACCAGCTTCTTCGTCAGCCACTCGATCTGGCGGACGAAGGGCAGCAGCGCGAACCCCGTGACGATGGTGAAGATCATGTGCCCGTTGGTCAGCTCCCGGGCCACGGAGACCGAGCCCATCCAGGCCGTGAGCCAACGGCTGGCTTCCAGCAGGTACCCGAGGAACGGGAAGGCGATGGCCACGCCGAGCACGCTGACCAGCAGGTGTGCCACGGCCACCTGCTTGCCTTCGCGGCCGGCGCCCAGGGAGGCCAGCAGCGCTGTGGCGCAAGTGCCGACGTGGGCGCCCCAGGCCAGGGGCAAGGCCGCCTCGAGGGAGAGCATCCCGCTGGCGCACAGGGCGATGGCCAGGCCGATGGTGGCCGCGCTGGACTGCACGACCGCGGTGAATCCCACCGCCACCAGCACGCCGAGCAGGGGCTGCTCGCCCAGGGAGACCAGGAGCTCGGTGAAGGCCGGCACCGCGCGCAGGGGCTTCATCGCTGTGCCCATCACCCCCAGCCCGAAGAAGATGAAGCCGAAGCCCAAAAGGATGTCCCCGGCCCGGCGGACGGACTGACGCTTGGCGGCCACCCGCAGCAGGACCCCGACGGCCACCAGCACGAGGGAGTACTCGGCGAGGTTGAACGCAATCAGCTGGGCGGTGACGGTCGTGCCGATCTTGGCGCCGAGGGTGACGCCGATGGCCTGGGTCAGATTCATCATCGTCGCCGAGACGAACCCCACCAGCATCACGGTGGTGGCGCTCGAGCTCTGCAGCACCGCGGTGGCGCCCGTGCCGACGACCAGCCCGAGCACGCGGTTCCCGGTCAGCTTGCCGAGCACACCGCGCATCCGCTCGCCGGCCGCTCGCTTGAGCCCCTCGCTGGAGAGCTCCATGCCCAGGAGGAAGATGCCCAGCCCGCCGAGCAGCCCGAAGACCAGGAACACGACCCAGGCACGGCCCCGGGCCTCGGCCCGGAAACGGACCGGCTCGATCCCGAGGCCGGCGCCGGACAGGAACGCGCCGACCGCGTACATCCCCTCCTTGGTGCCGAGGGTGAGGGAGGTCCTGGCGCGGCCGTCGCTGCCCGTGACGACCCTCGTCGCCTCGAGCGCCGTGCCATCGGCCTTGGCGGGCTCCACCAGCACCAGGAACTCGATGACGGCCCCGGCCACGGGCCGGCCGCCCTCGGTCACCCGCAGCTCGAGGGGGCGCTCCAACTCGGCGCCGACGATGCCGGTCAAAGTGTCGAGCCCCGGCGGCAGGGAGAGGTTCTCGAGGACCGGGCCCGAACCCTTCCCGGCGACGGGGGCGACAGCCCGCGAGGACGTGGCCGTGACCCGCGGTTCGCCGGGCCGGTCCCCCCCCGAGGTCCAGCCTGCGAGCAGCGGCGCGCATACGAGCGCCAGCAGCACGAGCGCCACCCCGCGCCGACGGCCGCCACCCAGGAAACCAGAGAGGACAGGCACGCTCTTCACCTCCATAAAGGAACGCAGCCGGTCCCGTTATTAGCAGAGCCGCGGGGAAACCGTGACGTTTTTGTGAAAGGGGCCGCACGCGGGCGTCCGGGCGCGGGTCCGCGCGGCCTCAGCCCCGGTAAAATCGGGACTGTCGAGACATCTTTCCTCTTGTGTGGTAACCTATGTCCCATAGGCAGGGACACACGGAGGCCGAAAAATGAGAAACAACACGATAGCGATTCTCGCGGCCCTGGTGTCGTTTGCCCTGGTGACCTGTGAGGGCGGCCAGTCGACGTTCGATCCGGCGGATGGGGACAGCGACACGGATGGCGACACGGATGGCGACTCCGACGGGGACACGGACGGCGA
>CAYZAI010000435.1:0-3559 GCA_964476305.1 uncultured Myxococcales bacterium | reverse complement strand
GCCGAACGCGCGGGCGACGCCCCGGGGATCGCCTGCGTCTTCTGGTTCGACCTCGCCGAGGACGGCGCGGTCTACGTTCACCTGCGGGGCGGGACGGGCGCCGGGGACCGGCTGCTGATCCGCCGGCTGGAGCCCGGGCCGGAAGGCGATCCCGGCCGGGCCGAGGGGCTGGCGATCATCGTGCGCTCGTCGGTGGCGGCCCTGCTGCGCGGCGGGCGGATCGGCATCCTGGTGGGCGACATCCCACAGGCGGCGTCTCCCGCTCCGGCGCCGGCAGCGCCACCTCCGTCCGGGCCGGCGGCAGTGCCCCCGGCCGAGGGACCCGGCTCCCGCGAGCGCGGCCCCGAGCGGCTGGCCCTGGATCTGGGCTGGGCTTACGTGGGCCGGGGGGAGACCCACCCGCTGCAACAGGGGCTGTGGCTCGGGCTCGGGTTCCGCGCGGCGGCCGGGCTGTACGTCGTGACCGGCTACTCCGTGCTCGAGCCCCTGGACGCCCGTGGCGATCTCGCGGCGATGCGGCTTCGGCGACACCCGGTGCGGCTCGGCCTCGCGTACCTGTTCCGGCTCGGGCCGGTCCGGCTCGGCGGCGGCGTGCACCTGGTCGTCGAGCACGCGCGGCAGGAGATCCGGGGTCTCGCCCCGGGCATGCGGGCGGCGCCGGATCTGGACGACGTCACCCTGGCCGTCTCGCCGCACCTGTCCGCTTCGATCGCCGTCTGGAGACAGCTCGGCGCGTTCGTCACGGCCGGGGTCGATCTGCCGGCGGCCCCGCTGGCCTACACCGCGACCCGGGGCGATCGCCGCGAGGAGCTGATCGGCGCCTGGCCGGCCCAGCCGTTCGCCATGGCAGGCCTGCGCGTCGTCCTGTGGTGAGATCAGAGGTCGGCCATGGCGTCGCAGCGCTCGATGATCCGCTGGGCCATGGCCTCGAAGGAGTCGTCAACCGCGAGCCCCGCTTCGCAAATATCGTGGAAGGAGCCTGCCTCGCCCAGCAGCAACGTCAGGTCCATCAGCCGACGGGCCGGTGCGCAGCCCAGGGATGACGGGTCCGGCGCCAGGGCGGCAAAGGCCAGGCGCTCGCCGCCGTCGGTGGCGGACTCGAGGAAATCCCTCACGACCTCGGGAGGATAGAGGCCCACGCTGAAGTCGTCCTGGCAGCTCGCCTGGGCCGTCGGGTCCGCGACGACGGTTCCGCCCCCGGCCACGGAGCAGTCGTCCGTGGCCGAGACCGCGATCACCGCGAGCAGGGTGCCCGGCTCGTTGCGGGTGAACCCCTCGTTGGGCTGGTCCGGGGCGCTCTGGGCCGGCACACCCGCATAGGCGTAGGGATCGGTGCCCAGGGCCTGGTGGACGGCCGCCAGGGGCATGGCCAGGAACGCGGGCGATGTCTCGAGGGACTGGATGACGCAGCGCACCTGGCCGCCCGAGTAGTTGATCGTCTCGCCGCCGAACTGGATCCAGGCGGTGTCCTCGATCTCGCAGGAGCCGTTGCCCAGCAGGACGCCGTCCGGCCCGGTGTCGGAATACGGCTGGAGTGGAAACCCGAAATGAGGATCGTACGAATAGTTCCTGACCACGCTCGTGGTAGTGACACCCACCCGGACATCCTTGGGAGGGCTGGCGCCGGCCAGATGACTCGCAATCGACATGGAGAGGTCGCGAGCCGCCTCCGAGGCGAGGACGCGGAGCTCCTCGGTGTTGCCCCGGGAGTCGATCACGATGAGCAGATCGATGCGATCGCAGCCTGGTGGAGCCGGCCCGGTGTCGGTATCCCCATCGGCGTCACTGTCCGTGTCCCCGTCCGAGTCGCCGTCCGTCCCGCCGTTGTCCCCGGCGCGGCTCTCGAAGCCGCACGCGGCCACGGCCAGGACCGGCAGGAGCAATATCCAGGAGCGCGTCGAGTGCGGCATGCTCACCCCATTTACACAGCCGGAATGAATTGAAGCACGATTCATGCCATGCCCCAACAAGGGGCCTCGACGGCCGGCGCTCAAGAGAAAGCCGAGTGATTACCTTTTGATCCACATAGTCCGTACAGTTTGTGTTTGTGTGTCCGACGATTCTGGTTTGTCCGCCGTCGCCCTTCGGGCTATGGCGGATGATTGACCCCGTCGTCTTCCGGGATCCGGAGTGCCAGGCACGTGGAACCTGTGATAAAACAAGGGTAATTTCCGGACGGGTGCATTCCGGGACATCCGATCCCGGATCTGGATGACACGCCGGGTCCGGAGAGGGGACGGACGGGAGCATGAACGCACAGGCCAGGAACATCGACCGCATCACCGAGGCCCTCGATCTCACCCGGGCCGCGGCGGCCGGGGACAGGGGCGCGCGCCGGCGGCTGGTGGACCGGCTCCTCGATCGCGTCGGAACCGCGGTGCGCTACCTGGCTCCGGGGGACCCCGAGCTCGACGACCACGTGCAGCTCGCGCTCATCGAGGTGCTGTCCGCGGCCGGCTCCTACCGCGGGGAGAGCAGCCTCGAGACATGGGCCGAGCGCATTGCCATCCGCACGGCCATGCGCCAGATCCGCAGGCGCCGCTTCCGCGCCCAGATCGTGACCCTCGACTCCGAGCGCGAGGGACGGAGCCGCGAGCCCGCTCCCGAGCACTTGGCCGTCCGCCACCGGATGTCTCTCCGCATCTCGGAGCTGCTCGAGGACCTCGCCCCGGAGCGGCGCCAGGTGCTCACGCTGCGGCTGGTGATGGGCTACGGCATCGAGGAGATCGCCTCGATGACCGGGATGAAGATCAACACCGTGCGCGACCGGCTGGCCGTGGCGCGCAGGCAGCTTCGCCAGCGGATCCGGCGCGACCCGGTGCTCGGGGACTTTCGCACGGGCCTCGGCGCCTGAAGGGAACGCAAGCCATGGACGAGTGCAATCGGGTTCACGATCTCTGGGACCGCCAGACCGCCGGTGCCGCCCTCCGAGAGGACGACGCGGCGCTGATCCGGGCCCACCTGGAGAGCTGTTCCAAGTGTCGCCTCGAAGCGGACGCCGTGGCAGCGATGGACATCGACGGGCCCGACGGGCCTCCGCCCTGGGCGGACGATCTGTCCCACCGACGGATGGTCGACGCCGTGGTGGACGGCGCCGACCGGCGGTCGGCCGATGACTCCCTGAAGCGTTGGCGGGCGCTGGCCGTGGTCGGGATCGGCGCGGCGGCCGCGGCGGCGGCCCTGGTCCTGTGGACATCGGCCGGCTCCGGGGGCGGTCGCCTCGCCGGAGAGGTCGCTCTCGAGGTCGCGGCGGCGGCCCCCCTCGCGCCCGTCGAAGGCCGGGTGCTCCTGGTCGCCGGGGACGCGGAAGCCTCCCGCTCGAGCCTCGACCGCGCCGTGGCCGCCGGGGACGCGCTGCCCTCCACCGGGGGTCTCCACGTCCTCGGCCTGGGACCGGGTGTCCGCGTGGCCCTGGAGCCGGGCATCGACGGCCGTGTCGCGCGCCTCGATCGGGAGGCCGTGACCCTGGAAGTGGACGCCGGTTCGCTGATCGCCTGGGTCGATCCCGATCAGGAGCGTCCCCACCTCACCATCGCCACGAAAGCCGGCTCCATCGAAG
>CAYZAI010000434.1:0-3560 GCA_964476305.1 uncultured Myxococcales bacterium | reverse complement strand
CGTCCACCACGGCGTGCTCGACGCGGGCACGCATTTCCTGGGCAAGCCGTTCACCTCGGCCAGCCTGGCGCGCAAGGTGCGCGAGGTGCTGGACGAGGCGCAAGGCGTCCCCCCGGCCGATCCGACGGGGGGCACCGGGGACGCGGGACGGTGACGGCCTGCGCTATTCGCTTGCCACGATAATGATTTTCGTGGTTCGAGAGCAACCAATCACCAGGCAGGGCAGCCAAACGGATCTGGTCCGGAAAGGACTTCGAGCATGAAACGCGGAACGCGAGCCATCCGGTGGTTCTGGGCGCTCCTGGCGGGCCTGGCGCTGGCCTGGGCCGGCGGCGAGGCCCGGGCCGACGACCTGATCGTGAACGGCACGACAATCTACCTGCACGGCCGCGTCACGGGCTACGACTCGGTGCAGGTGGTCAACGGCGGCCGCATCGTCGTCGACGGGTACGCGGGCGGCGGCCCCGACCACTCCGGCCCGGGCAACCTCGAGATCGTGGCGCCCTACATCGTTGTCGATTCCACCTCGAGCATCGACGCGGACGGCGCGGGCTACCGCGGCCGGCTGTGCCGGGACGGCGAGGCGCCGTCCGGCCTCGCGACGGTCGGCGGGCAGGGGGGGTGCGCGGTGATGGACTCCGGGGGTGGTGGCGGGCACTTCGGTGGCGGTGGCCGGGGTACCAAGGACATCTCCGGCCCGTTCGTCGATCCGAACTCGTGGGAGGAGGACTGCGGCGACGCCTTGAACGGCACGAGCACCGCCTGCGCCAGCGTCGTCAGCTGCTGGAACAGCGACGGCCTGCCCACCGTGGCCGGCCAGCCCTTCTTCCACTCCATCTGGAAGGTCGAGTTCGGCGCCGCCGGCGGCGACAAGGGTTGCCGCGACGGGGACGGGTGGACCGACGGCCCGCCCCACAGCCCGAGCTGCGCCGCTCAGCCGGGGTGGCCCTTCGACTTCGCGGGCCGCGGCGGCGGACGCATCGTGCTGATGGGCGCGGGCCCGAGCGAGTCGGGGCAGGTCGTGGTCGACGGCACGGTCCGCGCCATGGGCTGGCGCGGCTGCGGCTACCGCAACGACTCGGCGGGCGGCGGCGGCGGCGGCGCGATCCTGATCGCGGGGGACAGCGTCTCCATCGGCGCCACGGCGCGGATCTGGGCTTCGGGGGGCGTGGGCGGCGACACCCAGGGCCTCGACGGCGACACCCACTACGATCTCTACCGGGGCCAGCAGTGCCCGGTCTGCACCCAGGTCGGCGGCACCTGCGACGACTGCGGCGGCGGCGGCGGCGGCGGGATCGTGGCCGTGCTCTCCCGGGGGGCGGCGGTCATCGACGCCGGAGCCGAGTTCGACGTCTCGGGATCGGTCGGCGGCAGCTGCGCGATCTGCAGCGGCGAGGCCGGCGGCGGCGCGGGCGAGTTGCAGATCAGCGGCGGCTGGACCGGCGAGATCTGCGACGGCTTCGACAACGACCTCGACGGGCTCACCGACGAGGTGGCGGACCTGGGCTGGATCACCTGCGGCATCGGCTCGTGCGGCGCCCCGGCCGTACCGGCCTGCGAGAACGGCGCGCCGAACTACTGCATCCCCTACGACGACCCCCAGTGCCTCGAGCCCGATCCCGACACGCGGGCGCGGTTCTCGCTGATCGTCGACAGCTCGGGTTCGATGCTGACCGACCTGAACGGCCGCTACACTTTCGGAGACGGCAGCGCCTCGCACCCGGGCTATCCCGGGACCGCGGACAGCAGGCTGTTCCTGGCCAAGAACGCCCTCGGAAGCGTCATCGCCGCCTACCCGGAGATCGACTGGTCCCTCGCGCGCTACCACCAGGATCAGGGCGTGGACCGCAGCTGCCAGCTCGCCAAGTGGTTCGAGTGCGAGGACGTCTGCTGTACCTACGACAGCCCGGCGGGAAACAGCGGGCCCCTGACCTGCGAGCTGGATCTGGGCCTGGGCTCGCCGGTCCCGGTCTACCAGTACTCCGCCGCCGGCGAGCAGTGCATCAACTACGCCGGGAGTTGCGGCTCCCCGGGCAACGGGGCCGAGGTCCTCGTCGGTTTCGGTGCGAGCCTGAACCAGCTGCTGATGTGGATCGACCACGCGGAAACCAGTTTCGTGGACGACACGACCACCGGCGACTACTGCGACTTCGCCGGGGGCGGTGACTGCGAGCTTCGGGGCACGGGACCGACGCCGCTGGCCGACTCGCTGCTCACCTACCGCTCCTACCTCGGCGCGGTCAAGGCCACGGACCCCTACGACATCGACTCCTGCCGGACCTACGCGGTGATCCTGCTCACGGACGGCGCCGAGAGCTGTGCCGGGGATCCCGAGGCCGCCGCCGAGAGCCTGCTCGACGACCTCGGGGTCGAGACGTACGTCGTCGGTTTCTCGGTGCTGCCCGCCGAGGAGGCCCAGCTGGACGCCATCGCCAACGCGGGCTCGATCAGCGGGAACCGCGACGCCTTCCTGGTGGGCAGCGAGGGCGAGCTGGCCAACGCCCTGGCCTCCATCGTCGGTGACGCGGTGATGTACGAGCTGTGCAACGGTTTCGACGACGACTGCGACGGGCTGACCGACGAGGACTGGCCCCAGCTGGGGCAGGCCTGCGTGGACGAGAATCTGGGCGTGTGCCAGGGCAGCGGTCACTGGATCTGCGACGGCGACGCCACGGGGATCGCCTGCTTCGTGACCGAGCCCGGCGGCACGGCCGATGACGAGGTCTGCAACGGCCTGGACGACGACTGCGACGGGCTGGTGGACGAGGGGCTGGCCTGTGACCCGTGCGTGCCCACGGGGCAGGACATCTGCGACGGGCTCGACAACGACTGCGACGGGTTCACCGACGAGGATTTCGTCTCCACGCCGTGCGGCTGGAGCGCGGTCGGCGAGTGCGTTCCGGGGAACACCGCGTGCCCGGCGGGGCAGGTGGTCTGCCAGAGCGGCCAGGGGCCGGTGCTCGAGGTCTGCAACGGGCTGGACGACGACTGCGACGGAGTCACGGACGGCATGCTGGCGCCGTGCTACCCCATCGAGGAGGACGGCTGCGTCGCCGCCGGGGACCCGCCGGTCTGGAGCTGCGACGGGCAGTGCCAGACGGGCCTGGCTCAGTGCGTGAACGACGTCTGGGGCGGGTGCGTGGGCGCCGTCCTGCCGGGGGACGAGTGGTGCAACGGTCTGGACGACGACTGCGACGGCTTCACCGACGAGGAGTTCCCCGAGCAGGGGCTGGCCTGCGGGCAGAGCGATATCGGTGTGTGCCAATCGGGTCAGTGGACCTGCCCGTCGGGGACGCTCCTGTGCGACGGGGCGGTGTCCGGGGCCGCCGACGAGCTGGACATGCCCGAATTCTGCAACGGTCTGGACGACGACTGCGACGGGCTGACCGACGAGGACGCGGCGCAGGTCCCCTGCGGGAGCGACCTGGGGATCTGCGAGGCGGGGACGATGATCTGCCACGAGGTCCTGCCCGGCGACTGGGAGTACGTCTGCGAGGGCGGGTCCGGCGGGATGGACGAGGAGTGCAACCTGGAGGACGACGACTGCGACGGGCTGACGG
>CAYZAI010000433.1:0-3581 GCA_964476305.1 uncultured Myxococcales bacterium | reverse complement strand
CATCGTCATGCAGTGCGATCTGGACGGCATGGGCTATCACCAGGAGACGGACTGCGAGGCCGAGTACAACACGACCTGCGAAAACGGCGAGTGCGTCTTCGGCGATCCCTGCGAGCAGGCCGCGGCCACCAAGAGCAACATCGGCTGCGAGTACTGGGCCGCCGACCTCGACAACTCCGAGAACTTCATCGACGACGCCGCGGCCGGGCAGTTCGCCGTGGCCGTGGCCAACATCGGCAACGACGGCACGGCCACGGTCACCGTCGAGATCAACAACGCACCGCAGGGCGATCCCCTGTCCCTGGAGGTCGTGGAGACCCACGCCATCCCCGAGAAGGACCTCTACATCTTCCTGCTGCCGCGCCGGGACGTGGACGGCGAGCCCACCACCCTGCACACCGACGCGGGCACCCAGACATGGCTCAGCTCCCGGGCGTTCCGCATCACGTCGGACCTGCCGGTGGTGGCCTACCAGTTCAACACGCTCGACCAGCAGTTCTCGAACGACGCCTCGCTGCTGATCCCCAGAGAGGGCATGGGCAAGGACCACGTGATCCTCGGCTACCCGCCCCACTCGCCGCTCTCGACGGCGATGTCGCCCAAGACCCGCGGCTACATCACGATCCTCGGCACCGCCGAGAACACCGAGGTCACGGTCACGGTCAGCGCGGCGGTCCAGGCCGGCACCGGCGTCGACGAGATACCCGAGGGCGGGACCGCGACCTTCACCATCGGGCCCTTCGACGTGCTCAACCTCGAGACCAAGCTCTACACCATCGTGGAGATGCTCGGCGAGCCGAGCGTGGACTTCTCCGGCTCGCGCATCACAGCCACCGAGCCGGTGGCGGTGTTCTTCGGCACGGACATGTCGATGGTCGGCCAGAGCGAGGTCTACCCCGACAGCTGCTGCGCCGAGCACATCGAGCAGCAGGTGCTGCCCTCGGCGGCGATGGGGCAGCAGTTCGTGATCAGCCACTCGGCCCACCGCGACACGCCGCCCGGCGAGATGGACTACTACCGGATCATGGCCTACGAAACCGCGACCGTGACCACGAGCCTGCCGGCGCCGAACGACCAGTTCACCCTGGGCATGGGCGAATACCGCGACTTTTTCGTCAACCACGGCTTCACCGTCGAGACCACGGACGGCTACCTGCACGTGGCCCAGTTCCTGGTCGACGGCCAGAACACCAACGCCTACAAGGGTGACGCCGCGCTGCTCTACGTTCCGGCCGTGGACCAGCGCCGCGCCCTGTACATCTTCACCACGGGCCAGGGCTTCTCGAGCAACCACGCCGTGATCTCGGCGCCGGTGAACACGCCGCTGACCATCGACACCGGCGTGGCTGCTTGGGACGTTTCCACGGTCTGCGACGGCCCGCTCTCGGACGGCAGCCTGACCCTCGAGAGCGTCGAGTACGACTTCGAGTCCTGGGAGTGCGAGATCCCGGACGGCGCCCACATGGTCCACTCCGGGGCCACGCCCGAGGAGGCCACCGTGCCCATCGGCGTGTTCGTCTACGGCTACTACAACGCCGGCTCGTACGCCTACCCCGCCGGCTCGGACCTGCGCCGGATCAACCCCGTCGTCGTCGAGTAGCCCGCGATTGCCCGGCGGGCGGTGTTGGGCTATGACCCCCGCATGAGGATTCGACTGATCTATCCGAAGTGGCCCAAGCTCACGAACCAGCGCGAGTTCCACCTGCCGCCCCACGGCCCGGTGGTCTTCGCCGCCGCGATCCCCGACGAGCACGAAGTCTCGTTTACCGACGAGAACCGGGAGCCCGTCGACTTCGACGAGCGGCCGGACCTGGTCTGCCTCTCGATGATGCTGACCTGCCAGGTACCCCGGGGCCTCCACATCGCCGACGAGTTCCGCGCCCGGGGCGTCCCCGTCATCGCCGGGGGCATCGCCACCGCGCTGCACGTCGACGAGGTCGCGGCCCGCGTGGACGCGGCCTTCGTGGGCGAGGTGGAAGGGCGCCTCGAGGCCGTGCTCGACGACCTCGCGGCCGGGCGACTCCAGCGGCGCTACGACTACCTCGAGAACCCCGCGCCCATCGGGGCGGTGGGCACGGCGCGGCGCTCGATCCTGGACCGCGGGCACTACAACTACCGCGGCGTGCAGATGCCCGATCTGGTCCACGCATCCCGGGGCTGCCGCTTCAACTGCTACCCCTGCTGCGTCCGCTATCTCGGCGGGCGCAGCTTCCGGCCGCGGCCGATCGAGAAGGTCGTGGCCGAGGTCGAGGCCATCCCCAACACCAAGCTGTTCTTCGTCGACAACTCCCTGGCTCAGGATCGCGAGTGGGAGCTCGCGCTGTTCGAGGCCCTCGCGCCGCTCAAGCGCCACATCATCTCGCACCCGATCGAGGACGACGACGCCGTGCTGGCTGCCGCGGCCCGGGCCGGCGCCTGGTGGGTCTACCAGGCGGTCTTCGACACCTCGGACTTCATCGCCAGCCGCATCCGGCGGCTGAAGGAGCACGGGATCTTCGTCGAGGGCACGGTCCTGCTCGGCCTCGACGACCACGACACGGACTTCGTCAAGCGGCTGGTGGACTTCCTGCTGGAAATCGAGCTGGACCTGGCCGAGTTCACGGTGCTGACCCCGTTCCCCCACACTCGTACCTTCGACGAGCTCGAGGCCCAGGGTCGCATCCTGCACAAGGACTGGTCGCGCTACACCGCCGGCGAGGTCGTGTTCCGGCCGTCCCGGATGACACCCGACGAGCTGCAGGCCATGTACCAGTACGCCTGGGACGCGTTCCACACGCACGAGTCCCAGGCGGTGCGCATGGCCCGGGTCCTTCGGCCCGTCGCCCTGGCGGACCGTGCCCGGGGTGTCGGGGGGCAGGTCGCCGACTCGTGAGGGCGGGGGGGCCGTACCGTGCGGTGCCAGGAGGAACATTCGACAATTCCTTCTTCACGACCCCGCGGCAGGTGGTAGTATGTGGCCGTCCGACGGCACACGAAATGATGTCCGATGACGTGGAGGCAACGATGTCCAACCAAACCCGAATCTGGCGAGTCCTTTCCGCGGCGGCGCTGCTCCTGGCCCTCGGGGCCTGCGGGTCGGCCAAAGTGGACGTGAGCACGGCCGAGCAGCCGACCTCTGACCCGGTCAAGCCGTTCGACGCTCCGGAGCTGGGCGGCGGAGGAGGCGGCACGACTTCCACGGTCGCCCTCTCCGCCGAGGACGAGGAGATCGTCGTGCCGGGCTCCCAGTACGGTGGTCCGCCTCCGATCAAGCAACCTTCCAAGAAGAAGAAGAAGGGCGCGACGGAGCAGGTGGTACCCTACACCGACGCGGTGGCGGAGCAGATGGAGGGGCTGGAGTGGGGGATGACCTGGAAGAAGGTGATCTCGCTGTTCGAGGCGAAGGTGCGCGATAAATACGCCAAGGAGCTGTCGGCCACCGCGGGCGACGCCTTGGCCGAGGACCGGGTTCGCACCAAGATGCTGCGCGAGATGCGAAAGCTCAAGGACAGCTTCATCGAGTTCAAGGGCCAGCGAACGGGCTACGAGGCCGGGATGATCGCCGACGAGTTCACCCACAACAACGGCGAGTCGATGCTGCA
>CAYZAI010000432.1:0-3589 GCA_964476305.1 uncultured Myxococcales bacterium | reverse complement strand
AGTATGCCGACCTGCTGATGGAGCCGTTCTCCGGCGAGAAGCCGGGGAGCGGGACCGAGGCGGGAGGCGAGGGAGAGGATGGGGCCGACGGGGATCGGGGCGGGGGCGAGGAGGCCGGTGGCAGCCTGATGACAGACCTGATCGGAATCGACTTCAGCGGCGCCGAGGGCTTGGGGCTGAACGCCGGGGAGTGGTTCACTGTGGCAATCGTCGACGAGGACAGCAAGATCAACGTCAACCTCGCCAACGACAGGAAGCTGCGCGGGCTGATGGTCCAGCAGCTCGGCACTCTGTTTGCCCCGCGGGAGTACGACGAGCTGTTCGGCAGGACCCACGAGAACGGAGAGGTCATCCCGCGCGAGGACGTGCTCTGCGAGATCATCGACTGGACCGACCCGGACGAGGACCGCTGCGACCTCGGGGGAGGGGAGGATCCGTCATTCTACCAGGGCGGTCCGCGGTCCTACGAGAGGAAGAACGCGCCCTTCGACAGCCTGGAGGAGCTGCACTTCGTCCGCGGCGTGAACGACGACTTCTGGACGGCGTTCGTCGAGCCCGAGCCCGAGGACCCGGAGAAGAGGGTGATGACGGTTTGGGGCAAAGGCCGGATCAACGTCAACACCGCGCCGCCGCAGGTCCTGTTCTCGGTGGTGTGCATGCTGGCCACGGACGAGAGCGGGGTGAGCCCCTGCCTCGATCCCTACCAACTGGCGAACCTGGCCCAGCTGCTGCAGGCTGTGACCATGATGAGGACCTTCATGCCCTTCGCCAAGGTCACCGACTTCATCAATGCCATCGAGAACCCGGAGGAGCGCCTGTTCGTGCCGATCCCGGGCTTCCCGGTGGCCGGCAAGCGCGCTGCCAGACAGCTGTTGACGACCCAGAGCAGCGTGTTTTCGATTTACGCCGAGGGGGCGGTGGGCAGGGCGACCAAGCGGATCCACACCGTGATCGACATCGAGGGGATCGACATGCTCAACCCGACCCAGTCGGTGGCCGCGGCGGGCGGCAGCGTGCTCTACTGGAGGCTGGAGTAGCGATGGCGCAGCAGGTGATGGGACTGGATATCGGCAGCCACTCCGTCAAGGCGGTGGTCGTCAGGTTCGGCCTGCGGGGCCGGGAGTTGGTGCGCTTCGGCGCCGAGCCGGTGGCTCTCGACGAGCAAGGGCGGGGTTCGCCGGAGGCGGTCATGGATGCCGCCGGCCGGCTATGGCAGAAGCTCGGGCAGGGGACGGACGTGGTCCACTGCGCTCTTCCGGGAGAGGAGGTCACGGTCAAGACCATCGACCTGCCGGTGGGCGCCGGGCGGCGCATCGAGCAGGTGCTGCGCTACGAACTCGACGAGCTGCTGCCCTACGACATCGACGAGGCGATCTTCGACCAGGTAGAGCTCGGCCGGGATGGGGAGCGGGTCAACCTGCTGACCGCCACGGCGCTGCGCAAGCGGATCGAGACGCTGATCTCTGGCCTGGGCGGCCGGGGGATCGACCCGAGGGAGATCGGCGTGGCTCCGCTCGCCTACCGCCATTTCTCGGGGACCGAGCCGGTCGGCGGGAAAGAAGAGCTGGTCGCCGTAGTGGACCTGGGCCACCAGCGGACGAACGTCATGATCCGCGAGCAGCGGGTGGTCACCGCCCGCACCATCCTGCGCGGCGGGCGGGACCTGACCGCGCGCCTGGCCGACGTCGGCCGGATCCCCTTCTCGGAGGCCGAGGCCTACAAGCGGCAGGGGGGGATCTCGGGAAAGGTCGGTGAGGTGCTGCGCACGGCGCTGGAGCCGCTGGTGCGCGAGGTGCGCCAGACCGTCGCCGGGCACGTGGCGGCGGGGGGCGGACGGATCCGGCGGGTCCTGCTCTGCGGCGGCGGCAGCCTGCTCGGCGGGCTCGATGGGTTGTTGGCGAACGAGCTGGGGGTGCCGGTGGAGCGGCAGGGCGCGGATCTGGGCTCCAGTCAACGCGGCCGTGATCAGGACCAGGCCCCCGAGGTGTTCCTGCTCGCACAGCACCTCGGCGGCCGTGAGCAGGTGCCTAAGGGCAGGCGGATCAACCTGCGGCGCGGCGACCTGTCGTTCAAGGGCGACTTCCAGCACCTGCGCCGGCGCATGGTCTGGGCCGCGTTCCTGGTGCTCGCGGTGCTGCTGGCGTGGATCTTCGGCAACTACGCCGAGTTTCGGGTCCTCGAACAGGAATCGGCGGGGCTCGAGGAGCGGCTGCTCGCCCGCAGCCGGGAGTACCTGGGCCGTGAGGTGCTGAGTCAAGAGGAGATCAACGGGCTGCTCGGCCAGACCGTGGAGCAGAAGCGCCCGTACCCGGAGTTCGACGCCTTCGACATCCTCGTGGAGTTGTCACGGAGGATCCCTCCGACGGTCGTGCACGACGTCGAGATACTCGACATCCGCCCCAAGCGGATCACGCTCAAGGCCGTGGTTGACGCGAACCTCGCCGGCGATGCCGGACCGGAGGCGCTCACTCCCACGGATCTGATCAAGCAGGAGCTCGAGAAGTACGAGGACTGCTTCACCGCTGTGCGGATGGGGAAGGTCCAGACCGTGGGAGAGCGCAAGCGCTACGAGATGGAGATAGAGAGCAAGTGCCCGTGAGGGCGCGAGGAGCGGCCGGATGGCATCGATGCTGAGGAACCTGGTGGCCGGGATGTCGACCCGCGAGAAGCGGATGGCTACGCTGGCAGGTGTCGCGGTGGCGGGTTTCGTCGTTTTCCTTGTCGTCTTCTTCGTGAGTTCGGCCATCGGCGAGTTGCGGATGGAGAACGCGGATCGCGCCCAGGCGCTGACGATACTCGAGATCAGAGGGCCGCAATACCTGAAGCAGAAGCAGGAACACTCGCGATCGGAGCCCCGGGGCAAGCCGCTGCCGCTGCAGAGTCTGGTGGATTCCACGAGCCAGAAGGTCGGAGTGATGACCCCCGACACCAAGGCCCTGCCCGAGCAGCGCCACGGAGAGACCTGGATCGAGAGTTCGATGGAGATCAACCTGCGCGAGGTGGGACTCGAGCAGCTGACGAAGTTCATGGAGACCATCGAGGGCAACCGGCGCCAGTTCCCTGTGGCGATCAACAAGCTCGAGCTGCGCAAGCGCAGGCGGGCCGAGGACATGTTCGACATCAAGATGACGATCTCGACCTATGAGCAGGTGAGCCCGGCGGGCGAGGGCGGGGATGGCAAGGCCGAGAACGGCGCCGGCGGCCAGAAACGGAGGGACCGATGACGGTGGCCGCGACGGCGCGCAAGGTCGCG
Source organism: uncultured Myxococcales bacterium (assembly GCA_964476305.1). GTDB lineage: Bacteria > Myxococcota_A > Polyangia > JAAYKL01 > JAAYKL01 > CAYZAI01. Next base: position 336 of record CAYZAI010000432.1, on the reverse strand, counting down.
AAGTACGCCGGCTACCCGGTGTTCTTCCTGACGTGCTTCTGGATCTCGCTCGTCCTGACCTTCCCCGCCGAGCGGTTCATCCCCGCGCTGGAGCAGAAGGCCAGTGAGATGCTCGACCGCAAGGTGGCGATCGGCGGGATCTCGCTGTCCCCCTTCGGCAGGCTCGTCTTCTCTTCCGTGGAGATGGAGATTCCGGGCGACGAGGACGGGGGAGGGGTGGCGGTCGCGACCTCGCCGGCGACCACCGGCATCGGCCATACCCGCTGGGCGACCCACGGCCGGGTCACCGAGGAGAACGCCCACCCGCACAGCGACACCTCCGACCGGGTCCACATT
>CAYZAI010000431.1:0-3592 GCA_964476305.1 uncultured Myxococcales bacterium | reverse complement strand
TAAAAATATGATAATTCCTATTCTTGAAATTTCCGTTTGGCTACTTTTAAAAATTGCAGCCTTAATACTTTTGGGTTTATACCTGGTATTTTCTTTAGTTGTAGTTAGACAAACCAAGCTTATGACAGATACACTCTCACTTGGTTTTGAAGCCCCAATTATAATGCTTGGTTACATTCATTTGGCTTTTGCAGTTTTGGTTTTTTTGGCTGCCCTTATAATACTTTAAAAGATGTTAATGCAGCGTGTTTCTAAGTTGACCGGTACGCCAGGTACTTCCGGCTGGGCGCAAGTGCATGAATTTACTCCCGATGATGCCGAAAAATTAAAACTCCGCGGACACCTTTTTGCAATTGTCTCAACAAGCCGTACTGAAGATGGAATTGATACTATTGCGGCAGGACGGGAACTACTGACCAGATTCCATGAGGAGTATTACGGAAATTTGGAAGGTAAACCTTTCAATGTTTTAAAAGATGCCGTTCAAAAAGTTGCGGATGAATTCCGTCATAATTGGGGGGATGTTGAAATTGTTGCTGCAGCAATGGTAGAGAATGTTGTTTATTCGGCAGCTGTCGGGGGAAGCGGTGTAATGATTTTCAGAAACGGTTCTCTTGGAAAAATTTTAGAAAGTACCAAAGACGAGGTAATTGTTGCTTCAGGGTTTCCCAAGGCGGGGGACGTTATTCTCTTAGCAACAAAGACATTTTTTGAAAAAACTTCTCACGGGGTAATTAAAGCCGCACTTTCTGCAAAAACTCCTGAAGATTCAATAGAGATTTTTGCCCCGACGGTTCTGGGAGCGGAAAATTTGGGAAACCTGGGTGCGGCAGTAATTAAATTTGAAGAAAGTGAACAAGCCGAACCGGTACTTACTCCTGAAATTACCAAACCGGACTTTAAAAAATTACCGGTGTTTATGGAAAAAGCTCAGAACTTTTTCAAAGATTTTCTTAAAAAGGTTCCACAAAGGAACATTTATTTAAAAACAGAACCCGTGGAGGAGGTTTCTCCACAGAGTAGAAAACTTACTTTTGTAGTTGCTGCAATTCTTCTTCTCCTTTTAATAGTCAGCATAGGATTTGGTATTCGCCAGAAGAAAATTAATGATTTAAAAAATAAATATCAGGGAATTTTAGCCGAAGCCGAAGGGGAGGTTGACCAAGCTATAAGTTTGGCTAGTGTAAGCGGAGAGAAAAGTCGTGAACTTTTTGCCGACAGTGTACAAAAATTGAGTCAAATTGAAAGTTTTAATGTTAAAGACCCCAGAATTGATGCTTTAAAGAAAAAAGTAGATGCTAGTCGTGCTGCTGTTTTGGGTGAATATGTGCAGTCTCCTCAAATGTTTTTGGATTTATCACTTCTTTCTTCCGGATTTAAGGGAGATGTAGTTTCTTTTTCGGGTGGATATATTTATATCTTGGATAAATCAGGACAAAGGATTGTAAGTGTTGATATCTCAACCAAAAAAAGCAAAGTTGTAGCAGGGCCAAGCGTTATAAATTCTGCACAACACCTAGCCGCCTATGAAGAAAAAGTTTTTGTACTCCAGGAAGACGGTATTTATGAAGTTGATTCCGGGTCAACCAAAGTTATTGAAAAGACCTGGGCTGGCGATGCCCTAATTTCCGCCTTTGCGGGGAACATGTATGTGATGGATAAAAGTGGGGGAGTAATTTACAGATTTCAAGGACAGAACGGAATATTTGGAGATAAACAAAACTGGTTGGCTGCCGGAACCAACGTTAATTTTACAAGTGCTATTCAAATGACTATCGATGGTTCAATTTATGCCCTATATCCTAACTCAAAAATTCTTAAGTTCAGTCAGGGAAGTCCTCAAAACTTTAACGTAACAGGAGTTTTCCCTGAAATTGGAAATGTTGATGCCCTCTATGCCAACCCCGACAATCAATACATTTATCTACTTGATAAGGCCGGGGGAAGAGTGGTAGCAACAGATAAAAAAGGAGCCTACAAAGCTCAATATGTGGATTCCCAAATCTCGGAAGCATCAAATTTAGTGGCTTCTGAAACCGACAAAAAGATAGTTTTTCTTACAGGAGACAAACTCTACTCATTGGATATAACCAACTAAGGTTATTTTGTGGAGACGGCGGGAATCGAACCCGCGTCCGAAAAACGTAATAACAAAACTTCTACAAGCTTATTTGGTTTTTAAATTTCCCTTAAACTTATCTAACCAACAAGAAATTTCAAGGTAAGATTTATTTGTCTTTTACCTAAACCTTTAAATCAGTAAAGCTTAGGTAGCATCTCGAATGGTTTACACCCAGAAGGTCCGATCGAGAGTCAGGCCATTGGATGCAACTTATGCCACCGCTTGCGCGTACATAGGTCGAGCTTCGAATAAATTCGTAGCTTTTATTTTTTGATTTTTGTTTTACGAGTACTAATCAAACTCGGCTTGCCGTTTTGTCAAAGAGCTTCCCGTCGAAACCGATCGTCCCCATTAACTAGAGTTTTTGAGCTCTGTCTCAATATCCCTTTGGATATCCTTTCGCTTAATAGCCTCCTTCTTCTCAAACTGTCTTTTAGGCTTGCCCAGCTCCAAATAGAGCTTGATTAAGCGGCCTTTATTATACAGCCGAATAGGCACAATTTGCAACTTTTTCTGCTTCATTTTGGTAGCGAGAGACAATATCTCTTTTCGGTGCAAAAGCAGTTTTCTTGTCCTGGTTGAGTCATATTTTTCTATGCCTTGAGCTGGAATGTTGGCATTGACCAAATAAATTTCATTTCCCATTATTTTGGCGAATGATTGGGATAAATCTCCACGTCCCTCCCGAATGGATTTAGCCTCAGCTCCTTTAAGGGACAAACCGGCTTCAACCCCCTCACCGGTTAGTTCATACTCAAATCGTGCCCTTTTATTAAATAGACGCATATACTTATATTGTACCTCAATGGACATACTCAATTTAATCTTTCCCAAAACTTGTCTTAACTGCAAAAAAGAAGGGGTCTATATTTGCAATAAATGTCTGGCAAAAGTGAAAAAAGGGGGAGTTTTCCAGGGTACACTCTCCATTTTTAGATATGAGGGTGTAATCAGAAAAGCAATTATTGCTCTCAAATACAAATATTCAACCGAAATTGCAAAAGAACTGGCTAATATTTGTGCCCAAAATCTTAAGTTGACGAAATTCACTCACAAATGTTTACTGGTCCCTATTCCACTGCACCGGCAAAGAGAGAATTTCAGAGGATTTAATCAGTCAGCAGAAGTTGGAAAATTGGTGGCTAGCAAGATGGGATGGGAGTTCATTCCCGATCTTTTGATAAAAAAGAAGCCCACAGCTTCTCAGGTTGAGTTATCAGTTGAGAAAAGGAGACAAAATCTACAGGGTGTTTTTTCCCTTAATTCCAAACGTATACTAAGTGACATTTCCAATATCTTAATTTTCGATGATGTTTTTACCACCGGTTCCACCCTCAAAGAAGCCGTAAAAGTTCTAAAGCACACCAGAGTTAAAAAAGTTTGCGGATTAACTATCGCAAGGTAATGCGGTGGGTACAGGGGTCGAACCTGTTAGAGCTTGCGCTCACGAGTTTTCAAGACTCGCGCATT
>CAYZAI010000430.1:0-3615 GCA_964476305.1 uncultured Myxococcales bacterium | reverse complement strand
CTGGCCGACGGTTGGCAGCCGTGCATCGCATCGGATGTGACCTACGACGGCACGCTGAACGGCCAGGTCATGGGCGCCGGCATCAAGGTCTGGGTCCAGATCCACACGGATCTCGAGATCACGTGGTCGATCCGCTACTGGGCCACCGAGGGAGACGTCAACAACATCGAGGTGGAAGAGGCGCGCGTCCTGATCGACGACGAGGTGTTCTTCACCATCCCCAAGGAGGACGTGATCCTCGCGGGGATGGAGTTCAACGGCATCGTCGAGGTCAACACCGAGAAGACCATAGACTACAAGTACACCAGCACCACGCAGCAGGGTTTCCAGGACTACTGCGACGAAATCATCGAATTCCAGATCGACGTGACCTACAACGACGGCGAGACGCTGGAAACGCTCATCTACGGCGGCACGGAGAGCGACGTCATCTCCTGCCTCGAAAGCTGATCCGGCGATTCCATCTCCGCGACCGGTCCCGGCCATCACCGCTTCGTTCCTCGTTCTTCCCCTTGTCTGCTCCTTTCTTGGCTCTTGTGCCGACTGGACCGGAAGGTTAGAGTCACATGAGGGATCGGCGTGCCGCAAGGGTCGCCGGCCCCGGTGACAACGGAACCAGCGGGCTCCGGGGACAGGGAAGCCGGTCGAAGTCCGGCGCGGTCCCGCCGCTGTAAGCGAGGAGCCCCCCGCCGAAAGACCACTGACCTTCGCGGGTCGGGAAGGTGGCGGGTGGGCGTGGGTGCCCCGATGGCACCCGGAATCGCGAGCCAGAAAACCTGACCGGAGCCCAGCGAGGGTCGCCTCCGGCCCTCGACGACGCCTTTCGCGGAAAGGGTGTGTCATGGCTTCATCTCATCCATCCCTGGTCCTGGCATGGCTGCTGACCGCCGCCTTCGCCTCGTGCGAGCCGCAGCGGGGTGCCGATCCCCCCCCCGGCGGGGAGCACCGTGTCGTGGACGATCTCGGCCGCGCCATCACCGCCTCGGCGTCGCCACGGCGCATCGCCTCTCTGGCGCCGGCATTCACCGAGATCCTGTTCGCCGTCGGGTGCGGAGATCGGATCGCGGTGCGCGATCGCTGGTCCGACTTCCCCGAGGACGCGCGGGACATCCCGGCCATCGACGGGCTGTCGCCGTCGGCCGAGCACGTGGCCGGGTTCGCGCCGGATCTGGTGCTGCTCTACTCGGCGGACGGGAGGCATGCGGCACCGTTCGAGAAGCTCCGCATTCCGGTCGCGGTCTTCAACCCGGCGAGCTTCGACGATGTGGCCGGGACCGTGGCCCGGATCGGGACCCTGGCCGGCTGCGGGGGGGCGGCCGCGGCGCTGGCGGAAGGAATGCTTCGCGAGAAGGAGCGGATCGCCGCCGGAATGACGAGCGGCGAGGCCGGGCGTCCCCTGGTCTATATCCAGATCGACGGCGCCGATCCGGGACGACCATGGACCGCCGGACCGGGATCGTTCGTGCACGAGCTCGTCGGTCTGGCCGGGGGCCGCAACGCCGCGGACGGGGTCACCGGGGCCTACGCCCAGCTCAGCGCCGAGTCGCTGATCCGATCGAGCCCCGATTGGATCCTGCTGCTCGACGTGGAAGCCACCTTCGCGGATGCGGGGCATGGCGGGACCGGCGCGCGCGGCCTCGCCGAGCGACCCGGTTGGAGGGAGACCGCAGCGGTGAAGGGTGGACGCGTCATCGACTGGATCGATCGGGATCTGGTTTCGAGGCCGGGACCGCGACTGGTCGAGGGCCTGAGGCTGCTCGCGGAGGCGCTGTCTCGATGAGGCGGTCCGCGGGCGCGCTGGCCCTGGCCGGTCTCGTCGCCGTGTGCGCGGCCGGTTTTCTCTCGGCTTCCATCGGCAGCCGGGGCGGAGAGCTGACCTTCGAACCGGGCTTCGCCGGGCAGTTGCTGGACGGAGCGGAGCCCGCGCTTCGAGGCGTCGTCGCCCACCTCCGGCTGCCACGTGTCGTCGCCGCGATCCTGGCCGGGGCCGCCCTGGGCCTGGCCGGGCTGCTGCTCCAGGGCGTGACGCGCAACCCCCTGGCCGACCCTTTCCTGCTCGGGATCTCCGGCGGCGCGGGCCTGGCGGTGGTGGTGCTCCGTGCGGTGCCGGGGCTGGTGGACGCGCTGGGCTTCTGGACCGTCCCCCTGGCGGCCTTCGGCGGCGCCCAGGGGGCCACCCTCCTGGTCCTGGCCCTCGCGCGGGGGCCGGGAGGCACGCGCACGACCCTGGGCCTGGTGCTGAGCGGCGTCATCGTCAACGCCCTGTGCGCGGCGGTGATCACCTTCCTGATGCTCGGCTTCGATCCGCTGCGGCTGAGGGTCACGGCGATCTGGCTGGCCGGCGGCGTGGGGTTCGCGACCTGGCCCGAGCTCGCGGGGGCGACGGCCGCCATCGCGCTCGCCGCGCTCTTCGTCCGCTCGCGGGCCGTGCAGCTCAACGCGTTCGCCCTCGGCGAGGAAGGCGCGGAGCTCGTGGGCGTCGACGCCCGGCGGACCCTGACCGAGACCGCGTGGGCGGCGAGCCTGCTCACCGGGCTGGCGGTGGCCCTGGCCGGGCTGGTGGGCTACGTGGGGCTGCTCGTGCCCCACCTGGTGCGGATGCTGGCGGGCACCGACCACCGCGCGACCGTGCCCCTGGCCGCCCTGGGCGGGGCGCTGGTGCTCGTCACAGGGGACCTGGCCGCGCGCACGGTGCTCGCGCCACGGGAGGTGCCGGTGGGTGTGCTGGCCGCCATCGTCGGCACGCCGGCGCTGCTCGTGCTGATCCGGCGCGAGATCCGGGGAGGCAGGCCATGAGCCCGCTGCGCCTGGAGGGGCTCGCCTGGGGGTTCGACGGCAGCCCGCTGGTCACGGGGTGCGACCTGGAGATCGGCGCCGGCGAGTCGCTGGTCGTGGTGGGCGGGAACGGCGCGGGAAAGAGCACGCTGCTTCGGACCGTCGCCGGGATCCTGCGGCCCGTCGCCGGTCGCGTGCTGGTGGACGGAGGCGACATCCACGGGTTGCGGCCAGGCGGGCGCGCCCGGCGCGTGTCGCTGCTGCCCCAGATCCAGGCCGTGGATCCCGAGCTCGCCGTCGAGGACCTGGTGCGACTCGGCCGCACGCCCTACCTGGATCGCTTCGGGCGGCTGGCGCGCGGGGACGCCTCGGCCGTGGATCGCGCCATTCGCGCCTGCCGGCTCGGCGAGTTCAGGGAGCGCCGGATCGGCCGGATCAGCGGCGGCGAGCGCCAGCGGGCGCGGCTGGCCATGGTGCTGGCCCAGGAGACGCCGCTTCTGCTCCTCGACGAGCCGCTCAGCCACCTGGACCTGCGCTACCGCCTGGGGCTGTTCGAGGTCCTGAAGCGGCTGCGCGAGGAGCGGCGCGTGGCCGTGATGATGGTCGCGCACTCGCTGGAGGACGCGCGGCGCTTCGGCGACTCGTTCCTGCTGCTCGACCGCGGGCGGGCCCGCCGCTTCGACAGCGAAGGCTTCCCGGATCTCATCGAGGCGATCCGCGAGGGCTCCGGCGTCCCGTCGGAGTGGGTGTACTGAAGCACCCGCGGTCGTGGTACAATCACCGCGCCGGAAGGGGGTTCGATCATGACACAGCCGATGCGGATCGCTTGCCTGGCCCTGG
>CAYZAI010000429.1:0-3629 GCA_964476305.1 uncultured Myxococcales bacterium | reverse complement strand
GTGGCCGCGGGCCTTCCTTCGCGCTGCGCGCTACGGTAAGGCAAGATGAACCGCGGCGCCACGGTGATGTGGCCCGCTGAGAAGGACACAGGCGATGACGCAACACCTCCTCGCCATCGACCAGGGCACCACCAGCACCCGGGCGATCGTCTTTGACGCCGCGGGCACGGCGGCGGCCATGGCCCAGGCGGAGCTGACGCAGCACTTCCCGGCTCCGGCCTGGGTCGAGCACGACCCCGAAGAGATCTGGCGGGACGCGCTCGAAGTCTGCCGCGAGGCCCTGACCGGGGCGGGAATCGGCGCGGGCGAGATCGCGGCCGTCGGCATCACCAACCAGCGCGAGACCACGGTGATCTGGGAGCGGGACACGGGAAGGCCGATCCATCGCGCCATCGTCTGGCAGGACCGCCGCACGGCCGAGGCGTGCCGCGACCTGCGCGAGGCGGGAGCGGAACCGTTGGTGACGGAGCGCACCGGGCTGCTGCTCGACCCCTACTTCTCGGCCACGAAGATCGCGTGGATCCTCGACAACGTGCAGGGCGCCCGGGCACGGGCCGAGCGCGGCGAGCTCGCCTTCGGCACCATCGATACCTACCTGGTCTGGCGCCTGACCGGCGGCGCGAGCCACGCGACCGACGCCACCAACGCCTCGCGCACGGCCCTGTTCGACATCCGAGAGCAGCGCTGGGACGACGAGCTGCTCACGCTGTTCCGGGTACCGCGCGCCCTGCTGCCCGAGGTGCGGGACTGCTCGGCGGACTTCGGCGTCGCGAGGCCGGAGCTGCTCGGCGCCCCCATCCCGATCCTGGGCATCGCCGGAGACCAGCAGGCCGCACTGGTAGGCCAGGCCGGGCTCGAGCCCGGGATGATGAAGGCCACCTTCGGCACGGGCTGCTTCATGATCCTGAACACCGGCGGACAGGTGGTCCGCTCCCGGCACCGCCTGCTGTCCACGGTGGCCTCGCGCCTCGACGGCCGGGTGACCTACGGCCTCGAGGGCAGCATCTTCGTGGCCGGGGCCGCGGTGCAGTGGCTGCGGGACGGTCTCGAGCTCATCGGCCGCGCGCAGGACAGCGAGCCCCTGGCGGCCCGCGCGGGGACCGGCCACGGCGTGTACCTGGTGCCCGCGTTCACCGGACTGGGGGCGCCGTACTGGGATCCCGCGGCCCGGGGCGCGATCCTCGGGCTGACCCGGGACACGGGCATCGCCGAGATCGTGGCCGCCGGGCTCCAGGCCGCGGCCTACCAGACCCGCGACCTGGTCGAGGCGATGGTCCGGGACGGCGCCGAGATGCCGTCGGCCCTGCGCGTGGACGGGGGCATGGTCGCCAACGACTGGTTCGCCCAGTTCCTCGCCGATCTGCTCGGCACCCCGGTGGAGCGCCCGGCCTCCACCGAGACGACGGCCTGGGGCGCCGCGTTCCTGGCGGGTCTCGGCGCGGGTCTGTTCGACGGGCCCGGGCGGGCCGCGGACCTGTGGCGCCTCGATCGCCGCTTCGAGCCGGCGATGGAGCCGGAGCTCAGGGACCGCCTCTACGCGGGCTGGCTCGGGGCCGTGGCCCGGGTTCGCTCGCGCCCCGCATCGCTCCGTCCAGAGCCACGACTGGAATGAGTTGATCGGGCGAAACGAGGAAGGGCGATTCGATGGAACTCCGACCGCGGAACAGACTGGCGTCTCGGCGTGTTCCTTTACAAAACCAATCGTTCGGTTAAAACAGTAACGAAGAATGACAATCGAGGCTCCCAGGCGCTGCGTCCACTTCGGGAAACCACCCGTGGTGGAAGTCATTTGCGGTTGCGTGTTCCAACCGATACCCGGCTTCACGACCGCTCGGGTGGGGCAACTCTGGGACTGCTTCGGGCCGGAATTCCAGATCACCGAGGATCACCCTCTGTTGCCCATGCCCATCGAGGCGCCACCTCCGGGGTTCATCCGCCTGAACATTTCGCGAGGAAGCGAGTTTCCTCGCGTTTGGTTCATAACGAACGACAACTCTCGGCTTCTGCAGATCCAGAACGGGAGGATTCATCTCAACTGGCGCAAGCAGGGGGACGCAGACCCGTACCCCGAGTTCCCGGCGCTCTACGGGGAGTTCAAAAACCACCTGGCAACGCTGGGAGAATTCCTCGCCGAACGGAACCTGCCGGAGTTGGTCCATCGGCAGTTCGAGATCTCCTACATCAACGTCATCGGCGAGGATACCGTCTGGCGTGGATGGCACCAAATCGGCCGGGTTCTCCCAGATCTCACCTGGCGAGATAGCGGCGAACGATTTCTTCCTGACCCTCAGAGGATCGGCTGGTCGGCCGAATTCAGCCTGTCGAAGGACACAGGTGTCCTTGAAGTCAACGTGAACTCCAGCAGGAAAATGGAGTCTGGTGAACCCGCGATAATGATGGAACTCACCGCGAGGGGGCCCGCCAGAGAAGACATGGACTCCTGGTTTGCCGTCGGACACGAGGCCATCGTCCGCGGGTTCGCGGACCTGACCAGCAACGAGATTCAGACACAGGCCTGGCAGAAGGGAGAGGTCCCGGCGTGATTCCGGCAACGAACACGGACGGATTCCAAGCTCATCGGCACGAGGCCGTCAGCTGGTACAAGAACGAGCTTCGTGACGGTTTCTCCAGCGAGGCCCCGGGGATGGTCGGGTCGGCCGAAGAACCCACGAGTCCGATTTCCTGTTGCCCGTGGAGGAAAGGACTCTTGTCCAATGCCTTTTCGAGAGATGCACTGTCGAGCACCACTGACAGATGGCTCGAATACCTGCAACAACTGACCGGCCCGGTGGTGAACCTCGATTCGCGGTTCGCTCGGGCTGTCCAGTCGGTCTGGTGGACCTTGTGCAACCGCGTGGGGGAGACGCTGCGTGCTCCGGCTGGTGGACCTGGAGGGGAGTTGGGCTTCCAGTTCACGTGGAGCGCCACGGAACACTGTCTCGAAATAGACATTGCGTCCGACGGGACGTTCGAGTGGTTCTACCGTGACCGCGTCCGGGACGAGTGGCTGGGCTCCGACGACGATCGGTGTACTGTTCCTCCCGAGGCTCTCGTTCGTCTGCTCTGGATTCACTGCCGGTGATCATGGCGCGGGTTCCTTTCACGCCGCTTCCGGCCGATGCTTTCGTCTTTCGCTTGGCAGAGATCGGGAAGCGGTTCCTGCCCGAGGATGCCGTGATGCCGCTATCGGGCTTCTTCACTCCGTCCAGCGAAGACAGGAGACAGGCCGGGGATCGGGGACGTCCAGCAGGTGTCTCGGTTTGGGACCTGGCACTGACGACGGTGGTCCAGGCCGAGTCCATCCGGTTCCATCCCGACACGCCCCCGGGTGCCGTTAGGGCATTCGGTCTTCACGTGGACATCGCGAGGGATATTGGCCGCGCGTGCCGCAAGGAAATCGATGTGGTCGCGGATCCCCTCCCCGATGAGAGGGGTCCCGGTGCGGAAGGACACTCTGTGATCGAGGGCCTGGAGCGCAAGGGCGGGCCGAGACCGGAGTACCATCGCATGCTGGACCGGCTTGTCTCGGCCTGCAAGGAGGTCCGGTGATCAGATCCCCCCGGCGGGGAATCATTCGATGATCTGGGTCGGGCAGCCGAACTTGGCCGAGATGGTGGTGACGTCGCCGC
>CAYZAI010000428.1:0-3632 GCA_964476305.1 uncultured Myxococcales bacterium | reverse complement strand
CCCACGTCGAGCAGGGCGGGAAGATGCTGGTGGCCATGGCCGGGGCCATGAGCACCGGCGAGATCGGCGTCACCCTGGCGCGGATGATCCGCGAGGACAAGGTCCACGCCATCTCGTGCACCGCCGCCAACCTCGAGGAGGACGTCTTCAACCTCGTGGCGCACGACGAGTACGAGGTGCTGCCGAAATACCTCGATCTCTCGCCCGAAGCCGAGGCCGACCTGCGCGACCGCGGGTTCAACCGGGTGACCGACACCGCGATCCCCGAGACCGTGTTCCGTCACGTGGAGCGCGAGTTCATCGAGGAGTGCCGCACGGCACACGCCGCGGGCGAGCGCCGTTTCCCGTTCGAGATCCTGAAGAAGATCCTCCTGGACGGCCGCCTCGAGCAGTACTTCCAGATCCCCCGCGAGAACTCGTGGCTGCTCGCCGCCTGCGAGAAGGGGATCCCTGTCTACTCGCCGGGCTTCGAGGACAGCACCCTGGGCAACATCTTCGCCGCCCGGGTGATCGAGGGCAAGGTGCCGGGCCACCAGGTGCTGCGCTCGGGCACCGAGCAGATGGAGCACCTGGTGGACTGGTACTGCCGCACCGACGAGCAGCACTCGATCGGCTTCTTCCAGATCGGCGGCGGCATCGCCGGGGACTTCGCCATCTGCGCGGTGCCGCTGATCCTCCAGGACCTCGAGCGCGACCGCCGCCAGTGGGGATACTTCTGCCAGATCAGCGACTCCACGACGTCGTACGGCTCGTACTCCGGCGCCGTGCCCAACGAGAAGATCACCTGGTTCAAGCTCGGGATCGACACGCCGAGGTTCATGATCAACTCCGACGCCGCCATCGTCGCGCCGCTGATCTTCGCCTACGTCCTGGGGGACTGAAGCTCCAGGTGCAACTCGGCGCCCCGCGCTACTGGCAGCACTCGTCGAGCCCGTACATGTCGCAGGCCGGGCTCGACATGCAGGTGTACACGCCGTCGCAGGTGGGCGGATCGGTGTCGTAGCAGGGCTGGTTGAGCCCGCCGGCGTTCACGCAGCACGGCGGGAATCCGGCCACGCACAACTGCGGATTGTCCAGGCAGACCAGGCCCGCGTCGCAGCTATCGTCGCTGTAGCACGGCTGCTGGTCCTCCCCCGCGGCCGTGCAGCACTCGTCGAGCCCGTTCGGACATGAGCCGAGGCTGTGGTTGCAGCCGAGGTCGGACGAGCAGGTGCCGTCCTCGAAGCACGGCTGGTCGAGGCCGCCGGCCTCGAGGCAGCATTGCGAGAGGCCGCCCGGGCAGAGATCCATGCTTGACGTGCAGGTGTAGGTGGCGCTGTCGCAGGACGGTGCCTCGACGTTGCAGGGCTGGTCCGGGCCACCGCTCTCGACGCAGCAGTTGTCGAACCCGCCTCCGCACGTGACCTGTGTTCCGCTCATGCAGCGCAGGCCATCGGCGCAGATCTGCTGGCCGTAGCAGTCCTGGTCCAGGGCCCGCTCGGTGATGCAGCACTGGAGCCCCTCGCCGCAGAGATCGTCGGCCTGGATGCAGAACAGCCCGTCGAGGCACGGCGCGGCCGCGGCGCAGGGCTCGCCCTCGCCCACGCCGGCCACGCAGCAGGGCGACACACCCGCCGGGCACGTTGGAGCGGCCGCGCAGGCGTAGGTGCCCGGGTCGTCGCAGCTCCCGTCGCCGTTGCACCACTCGCCGGCGCCGCCCGAGGTCTGGCAGCACTTGTCCGGTGCGTTCGGGCAGTCGGCATCGGCCACGCAGGCGAGGCCGTCGTCGCAGGTGTCGCCGTCGAGGCAGAGCTCGTCCAGCCCGCCGGCGGGCACGCAGCACTCGCCGAGCAGGCCGCATTGTCCCGGATCGTTGACGCAGGACAGCCCTGTGTCGCAGGTGTGATCGGCGTAGCAGGGCTGTCCCTCACCGCCGGTGGCCAGGCAGCAGGGGCTGACGCCGCTCGGGCACGCCGAGTGGGTCAGGCACTCGTCCCCCGCGGTGTCGCAATAGGGCTCGACGGCGTTGCACGGCCCGCCGGTCCCGCCCTCGGGGAAGCAGCACTTCGAGAGGCCCTCGGGGCAGTCCGTGCTCGCGAGGCAGGCGTGGCCCGGATCGCAGAGGTCGCTGTCCAGGCAGGGCTCGCCCTCGCTGCCGGCCGCGGTGCAGCACGGATTGAACACGTCGCCGCAGAACTGCACGCTGTCCAGGCAGATCAGGTCGGCGCTGTCGCAGGCGTCGCCCGAGGTGTTGCAGGGCTGGCCGTCGGCGCCGGACTCGACGCAGTACTTGTCGGGTCCGTTCTCCACGCAGGCGTAGCCGGGATCGCAGACGTCCCCCAGCCCGCACTCGCCCGTGGAGACCATGCAGATCGGCGTGCCGCCCATCAACTGGATGCACGCCAGCCCGTCGTCGCACTGCCCCGACAGGCACGGCTCGCCGGCCCCCCCGGCGGCGAGGCAGCAGTACGAGTACCCGCCCGGGCAGTCCCAGTCGTTGCCGCTCACGCAGGCCAGCCCCTCCTGGCACGCGTGGATCCCGGTGCAGTCCTCGTTCTCGCCCGGCGTGGTCACGCAGCACTGGCTGTACGGCGAGCAGGAGGCCAGGGTCGCGCAGGTCAGCCCGGCCCCGCAGGGGTTTTCGTTGTCGCAGGCCTCGCCCAGGGCGCCGCCCTCGATGCAGCACGGCGTCAACCCATCCGACGGGCAGAGATCCCAGTTGTTGACGCAGGTGTAGGGGTCGTCGCACACGTTGCCCGCCAGGCAGGGCTGGTCCAGGCCGCCCCCCGGCGTGCAGCATCGCGCGTCCGCCATGCTGGTGCCGCCGCAGGTCTCGACGTCGTTGACGCAGGTGAGCCCGGTGTCGCATTCGGGCGGGATGTCGTGGCAGGGCTCCCCGTCGCCGCCGAGGGAGAGGCAGCACTCGCCCAGCCCGACGTGCATGCACAATTCGTGCATCACGCACTCGAGATCCCCGTCGCAGTAGGGCTCCGCGTCGTTGCAGGGCTGGTTCGGGCCGCCGCTCGGCGCCGGGCAGAGGTCCACGAACAGGCCCGTGGCGACTTCGACGGAGGCGCAGCCGGCGCAGGCCCCGTCGTCGCCGGTGTCGCAGATCTCCCGGCAGAAGTCGCCGCCGCAGAACAGGCCCTCGGCGCAGCTGTCGTAGGAGCCGCCGCAGACCGCTCCCTCGCCCTCGTCGCCGCGGAAGATCTCCGGGATGCACGCGAAGACCGGCTCCGACATCTCGCTATCGCTGTCGTATCCGTCGTGGATCGTGCAGAAATCGCCCTCGCCGCACGACGACGGATCCTCCGCCGGGTGGCAGCCGCCGGCGCACAGGTCGAGGCTCATCTGACCCCATTCCTCGCCGAACTCGATGTTGATCCAGGACTGCACGCACTCGGTCCCCTCGTCGCACTCCCAGCCGTGGTCGTCGCCGCCCCAGGTGCAGGCCTGGTAGCAGAGGTCCTCGTCGAGCTGGGGCGAGAGGTCCGCCGGGAGGCAAATCTCGGCGCAGTAGGTGGCGGGGCAGTTGTCGCAGGCGTCGCCCACGCCGTCCCCGTCCCCGTCGAGCTGATCGGGGTTGGGCACCAGCGGGCAGTTGTCGCCGGCGTTGACCACGTCGTCCTTGTCCTGATCGAGCACCTGGTCCA
>CAYZAI010000427.1:0-3638 GCA_964476305.1 uncultured Myxococcales bacterium | reverse complement strand
GCCCTACACGAAAATGCCCATACGTGTTGCGATTGCCCTCGAGGCTCTACACGAAAATGCCCGGGTGTGCTCCGACTGCCCTCGAGGCGCTTCGCGAAATCGAACGTGGGTTCTCCCCCGAAAGACCGGGAACACCGATCCCGAAAGCCGCCTTGTCCGCCGCCGGGTTCTTCACTAGATTGCGGCATTGAACCGGGTGTGGCGGTCCTCCCGGGCCGCCCGCCGCCAACCAGGGTGGAACCATGTCCAGATTCCGTGACACCTTCGTCTCCGACCGCGTCGTGATCCCGGTGATCCTGCTCAACGCCGTGTCCCTCTTCGCCGGCTCGTGGCTGCAAGAGGGGACCTGGCCGTGCTCGGTCTGTACCTGGCTCGACTGGGCCTGCACCGTCTTCTTCGTGGCCGAGGCCGGGCTAAAGATCGGGCGCGACCGCTTCTCCGGCTACTGGCGAAGCGGCTGGAACCGCTTCGATTTCGTCATCATCGCTCTCAGCCTGCCCTCCCTGCTCGAGCCCCTGGAGATGCTGGACACCCGGATCTTCTCGGTGTTCCTGGTGCTCAGGCTCGGCCGGCTGTTCCGCCTGTTCCGGCTCCTGCGGTTCATCCCGGACCACGAGCACATGATGATCGGGATCCGCCGGGCGCTGCGGGCGTCGGTGGGGGTGTTCCTGGCCATCGTGATCGTGAATTTCGTGCTGGCCGTCGGCGGATCGATGCTCTTCAGCCGGTACGCACCCGAGCACTTCGGAAACCCGCTGCTGTCGATCTATTCGACGTTCAGGATCTTCACCATCGAGGGCTGGTACGAGATCCCGGATGCCATCGCCGCGGGCTCCGACAGCGACATCCTGGCCGTGTTCGCACGGCTGTACTTCGTGATGGTGGTCCTGGTGGGCGGGATCATCGGCCTGAGCCTGGCCAACGCGGTCTTCGTGGACGAGATGACCGCGGACAACACCGACAAGCTCGAGGACAAGGTCGACGCCCTCCTGGACGAGGTCCGCGCCCTGCGCGCCGAGCTCGACGCCCGCGCCCCGGCGCTCCCGCCGGGGCACCCGCCGGCCACCGGGCCGTGATTTTTTTTCGTCCGACGCGTTCCCTGGAGTTACTGTAGAATCTACTGAGGACCGGCATGCAGACCGATCGGACGGGCCCGGCCCCGGCGAGGAGGCGATCATGCGAGAACGGTTGGCATGGCTGCTGGCGGCGGCGCTCGCGGCGGGACTGGCGCTGGCTCCGGGCTGTGCGGCGGACCGGGGCGACGACGGCGGTTCGGACGGGGACACGGACGCGGACTCGGACTCCGACGGCGACACCGACACGGACACCGGGACAGGGACCGACACCGACACGGGCACGCCCGCGATCGACTTCTCGTACATCTGGATTTCGAATACCGGCGAGGGCACGCTGTCCAAGGTCGACACCCTGACCGGCACCGAGGTCGGCCGGTTCTTCAGCGGGCCCTACGACACCGGCAACGACCCCTCGCGCACCTCGGTCAACCTTTTCGGCGACATGGTGGTCACCAACCGCGATCCCTGGGACGGCCCCTCGTCCGTGACCAAGTTCGTGGCGCGGCCCGAGGACTGCTACGACCGCGACAACGACGACGTCGTGGACACGTCCTCCGGGCCGAACGACGTGCTGGATTGGGGCGTGGACGAGTGCATGCTGTGGAACACGACCTTCGGCAGCGGCTACTCGGTGGGTGCCCGGGCCACGGCCTGGGACGGCAACACCGACCCCGAGACCGGCCAGGGCGGCGCGGTCTGGGTGGGAACGTGCAGCTGGTCCACGTCGGGCAACACGGTCTACAAGCTGGACGGCGACTCGGGGGATATCCTCGAGGCCCTCGACGTCCCGCTGGGTTGCGCCTACGGCGGCGCCATGGACGGCAGCGGCGGCTTCTGGATCTACGACTCCAGCGGCCAGAGCATCTACCGCATCGACACCGAGACCCTGCACTACGACAACCACTCGGTGCCCTGCGGCTACGGCATCTCCGTGGACTCCCAGGGCCGGGTCTGGACCGGCGGCTGGGGCTCGGGCGAGTACTCCTGCGTCAACCGTTACGATCCCATCACCGACGAGAACGTGTACGTGAACGTGCCCGGCGCGAGCTTCCTGCGCGGCATCGCGGTGGGGATGGGGGCCTCGGCGGGATACGTCTGGGCCGCGGACACCGGCGGCTCGCTGGTCAAGGTCGACAAGGAGACCGTCCAGGTCGCGGGGATGTTCACCATCGGCGGGATGGACATGATCGGCGTGGCGATCGATTTCGAGGGCAACGTCTGGACCGTGGCCCAGGGTTCGAACTCGGCCTACAAGTTCGACCCGGACGCCGAGACCTGCGCGGCCGTCCCGATCGGCAACAGCCCCTACACGTACAGCGACATGACGGGCGCCCAGCTCAAGGGCGTGATCAATCCGGAATAGACGGGAATCGGGAGGGGGAGGGGCTTCAGTTCTTGGTGATGCGGACCAGCAGGTAGGTCACCTGGCCGCACTCCTTGAGCCAGACCTCGCCGAGGGACTGCTCCTTCATCGGCTTGGTCTTGCACTCGCCGATCAGGTCGTCCGAGGCCGCGTCCTTGTCCCAGACCATGAAGTTGATGTGGTCATCCGGGCCGAGGTAGCCGGAGCCGCCCTCGTCCCAGGAGGGCCAGAAATTCTCTTTCTTCACCGCGGTGGTCATGAAGGGCTTCGGGCTCTTGTAACCGTTGACCCAGGCGTTCACGAAGACGTCCGGGTTGTCGCCACCGCCGACCATGGGCAGGGCCTGGTCCCATTTGGTCCCTTCCTTCTTGGTCTTCTTGATCTCGGCCTTCACGATGGTGACCGAGTAGGTGGACGCGCCGGGGGCCGTGGAGGCGGAGCCGCCGCCGCCGCCACCCGACCCGCCGCCGCCACCCGAGCCCTGGGCCTTGAGCCCGATTTCCAGGTAGTAGACCAGGCCGAAACCGATCTCGGAGCCGAAGATCTTCGCCGTGCCGCCGCCGGAGTTCGCCATCTGCACCAGATTCACCGTGGCCCGGCCGATCTCCTCGTCGCCGTCCGGGTCGTTGTCCCAGACGCTGATCACGCACTCGTCGCGGTCGTCGAGCTGGACGGTCTTGTTCTCGAGGTTCCAGGTCGAGACCATCTTGTCCTTGGCGCCGTTCTTCTGCGTCACGTGGCCCTGGCCGTTGCCGCAGCGGACGTGAACGAACACGTCCGGGAACGCGCCCTGGCCGCCCACCAGGCCGATGCCGGTCTGGAGGGCCTTGGCCGCGAAATCGAACTTGCCCGGATCGTTGGGCGGCAGCGCGCCGATGTTGCCCATGGCGGTGCCCAGGGCCATGGCGGCCTTGCCGTCGCACTCGTCCCAGCACTCGCCCGAGGCCTTGGCCGGGATGATCTGGGCCTTGCGGACCGACAGCAGGTAGGGCTTGGGCTGCCTGTTCGCCTGGTTGTTGGCGGGTGCCGGCGGATAGACCGCGGGACCCTTGACCGGCGGCTGGGGCTCGGGCGTGGGCTCGGGCGTGGGCTCGGGCTCGGGAGCCGTCGCCTCCTCGTCGATGGCCTCCTCGTCGACGCTGCCCGCGTCGGGTCCGGCGTCCACGTCGTCCGCGGTCTTGTCCTTGGGCTTCTTGCAG
>CAYZAI010000426.1:0-3706 GCA_964476305.1 uncultured Myxococcales bacterium | reverse complement strand
AGAAGGTCAGCCTCGGGATCAAGCAACTCTACGAGGACCCGTGGGAGCGGATCCCTCGCGACTACCCCCTCGGCCAGGTGCTCGAGGTCAAGGTGATCAAGATCACGGACTTCGGTGCCTTCGTCGAGCTCGAGCCGGGCGTCGAGGGCCTGATCCACGTCTCGGAGATGAGCAACGAGCGCGTGGACGACCCGCGCAAGGTGGTCGCCGAGGGGCAGAAGGTGCACGCCGAGATCATCACCGTCGATACCCAGGAACGCAAGATCGGGCTGTCGATGAAATCCCTGATCGGCCGCGAGGACGAGACCGAGGTTCGCGAGTACAAGGCCCAGTCCGCCCACAAGGCTCCGACGGCCTCGGCCACCCTCGGCGACGTCTTCGCCCAGAAGCTCGGCAACCTGGCCCCCCCAGACGACGATGACGAGGAAGAGAGCGAAGAGGAACAGGGCGAAGAGGAACACGGCGAAGAGGAACAGGGCGAAGAGGAACAGGGCGAAGAGGAAGAGTAGGAACACCACCCGTCCCCGCGTCTCGCCCTCCCCTCCTTCTTCTCGGGATCCTCAGTCGTTCAGGTAGTCGTCCAGGGCGTCGGTATCGGAGGCCTTGCCCTTCTTCTTGGCAGGCGGCTCGGCCTTCTTGTCCTTGTCGCCCTTCCCGGACTTGGCGGCCTTGCCCGCCGGCTGTTCCTCCGGCTTCTTCTCGGGCGCGCTGGGGGCGGAGTAGCTATCGTCGTCCTGCGAAGCGCCTTCATCGGCCAGCGGCTGCGGATCGAGGACGAGGCTGTTGACCAGCAGCTCGACGCCGACCTCGACCTTCTGCGGCATCAGCCAGAGGATGATCCGGTCGTTGACCTGCATCTTCGCGCCCTCGCCCCACCCCAGCACCACGCCCTTGTACTCGTCCTTTCCCGTGGTGACGGTGATCGAGACGGGCTTCTCCTCGCCCTCGAGGATGCTCACCGTGAACGCCGCATCTCGGAACTCCGCGCACTCGGGCACCTGGGGATTGAGCGCCTCGGGGATGAGGATCACGTTGCACTTCTCCTTGTCGCCCTCCTTGCGCCAGCCGTCGTCGGGCAGGGATCGGTAGGCGAACCAGATAGGCACCTCCGTCTGCATCTCCCACTCGGACATCATCCGCTTCTCGGGCGGCGGCACCTGATCCTGCGTGATGAACTCGCCGGACGGGGAGGTGTACAGCGGCTTGCCCTCGGGGTTCATCATCGGCTGACCATCGCCACCCATGGCCGCCTCGTAAACAAAGAGCGCCTCGGAGCTGATCACGATATTGTCGAGCCCCAGGGACTCGAGCATCGACTGCTGCATGTCCGCAGCGAGGGGTATCGACGACTTGAAGGCGAACCTCCGCCCGCCCAGCAGGGTCGTCGCCAGGTATTGCCCTTCCGGGAGCCAGCCGTTCTTGGACAGGCAGCTCGGGTTCTCGGTGAAGCGGACCCGGTCCCGCGGCACCTCCAGCACCAGCGGTTCGACCACCTCCACCGACCACTTTTCGACGAGCGCCGGCGAGATGCCGCTCGTGGCGAGCTTGTCGCCCAGCCAGGCGCGGATGACCTTGGCGATGGCCGCGGACTGCTCCTTGAACAGCTCGCGGATCACCACATCCGCCTCGGCGGGTGTCAGATCGCTCGCGACCACGAAACAGGGGAGATCCTCTTCCGCGCCTATCACGGCCGGCAGCACCGGCTGCTGGCGGATCGTGTCGAGGGGCGCGAACACGTCGCGCTTGGGCCCGGTGGGCTTGGCGGCCACTGGCTCCTGGGCTTCGGGCTGCTTGCCGCCGCAGCCGGCGGACAGGACCAGCAAGGCGAACATCGTCGCGCTCGTGCGGGCAACTCGGTGCATCTTCACCCTCCGTTCTTCTCGCGATCCCGGACCGCGATTCGTGCCGGCATCTTCTTCTGGAACCGGGGGCATCATACCCATCTGCGCCGCCGCCGCCAAGATCCGATGGTATCCGGCCCGACGAGGCTCCCGAACTCCGCCTTCGGTCTCCCTTGACGGTGCCTCTGACCTCGCCCATCATCCGCCCCGATGACCACGACTCACGAGGATCGTCTCGAGCGGATCCAGCGTTGGACCTCCGCCAATGATCTTTCCGACATCATCGCGGCGCGCAAGGAGTTTCACCACCTCACCGGGGAGTTCGAGGAGGGCGAGCCCTGGTTCGACCTCCGGCTGGCCATGTTCCTCGACTGGTACCACCTCGATCGCCGCGGCCCGGACGGCAGGACGCCGGCCGAGCGCTTCCTGGCGCACTATCGCGAGACCCTGGAACAGGAGGAGCGCCGCCACTTCGAGATGCTCACGGTGACGCAGCGCTGCGTGCTGCGGCTCCTGTCCGTCTCCGGATCCGACCTGCTGCTGGACGATCTGGGCGGCGGCGGCCGCTGGCTCGTGCGCTGGACCCTGCCCGTGGCCGGAATCGCCGCCGGGAACGTCATCGGGGCCCGGATCGTCGTCGTCGACGGCGCGCCCACCGCGGGCCGGGGCGCGGTGCTGCATCCGCGGGAGTCCCACGAAGCCATCGAGCGCATCGTCGCCAGGGCCCGGAAGGAGCGGATGCCCCCGCGACTTCTCGCGGACCACCTCGACAAGATGCGGCTCAAGCTCGATCGCTACTCCAATGTCAGGACGCGCCATGTCTACCAGTACCCCACAGATGCGCTGCTCTGAGCCCGTCCTCGCCCTGCTGGCGCTGGCGGCCCTCGCGCTGCCGCCCGTCTCGGGCGCCCTGGCCGGCGAGCCGGCCCCGGGAGCGGTCACGGACCGCCCTCCCGAGCAGAGGGGCGTCGCCCTCGGGCTCTACAGCGAGGATCCCGACTGGGACTACGGCGAGTTCTTCGACGAGATCGCCGCCGCGGGGGCGAGCCACGTCGCCATCGTCGTGCCCTGGTACGTCGCCGACGTGACCGACACCCGGGTCTTCGACCACGAGCGCCTCACGGTGCCGATGTCCACGACCGAGCGCTGCGTCCTGGGCGCCCGCGCCCGGGGTCTCGAGGTCTTCCTGTTCCCGATCCTGCGCGTCGAGGACCAGTCCGACGGCGGCTGGCGCGGCGTGCTCGCCCCACACGATCTCGACGCCTTTTTCGCCAGCTACACCGACTTCATCCTCGGCTTCGCCCGGCTGGCCGAGCGGCTCGGCGTGCCGCTGCTCTCGGTGGGCTCCGAGCTCGCCAGCCTCGAGGTCCACGACGCGCGCTGGCGCCGGCTCATCGCCGAGGTCCGCGCCGTCTACCGCGGCCGGCTCACCTACTCGGCCAACTGGGACCACTACGAGCAGGTCGCCTTCTTCGACGCTCTCGATTACGCGGGGGTCACGGGCTACTTCGAGCTCGTCGACAAGAGCCGCACACCCCTCCCGGACCCGTCCATCGACGAGCTCGTCCACGGCTGGCGCGAGCAGCACCTGCGCCTCGTGCGCTGGCAGCGGCGGGTGGGCAGGCCCCTGCTGCTCACGGAGGTGGGCTACCTGAGCCAGCGCGGCGCGGCGGCGCGGCCCTGGAACGAGGGCGCGGACGAGCCCCTCGACCTCGATCTCCAGCGGCGCTGCTACGAGGCCGTGCGCCGGGTCTGGGACGGCGAGGACCGGCTCGCCGGGCTCTACTTCTGGAACTGGTTCGGCTGGGGTGGCCCCGACAGCAGGGAGTACACGCCTCGCGGCAAGCCCGCCGCCGCCGAGGTCG
>CAYZAI010000425.1:0-3777 GCA_964476305.1 uncultured Myxococcales bacterium | reverse complement strand
ACAAGGGCCTGATGGACGCCACCAAGGACAAGGACATGGTGACGTACAACATGGCCCTGACCATCCTCGAGCAGGAGGTCGAGCACGAGGAGGATCTGCAGAGCCTCCGCGAGGACCTCGACCTGATGGTGCAGCGCGGAAGCAGGTAGCGGGAGCGGGAAGGGCCACCGGGGTCGAGCGCCACCGGCGAACGCACGCGACGGTCGCCGCGTGCTTGACCGGCGGGGCGCGAGCGGCTACCTGACGAGGCGATGGACACCGGCCCCATGATCCTCCTCGGCGCGGTGCAGGGCGCCACCGAGTTCCTGCCCGTCTCCTCGTCGGGGCACCTGGCCGTGGGCCAGCTGCTGCTGGGCCGGGCCGCGGGCGACTCGCCGCTCGTGTTCGAGGTGACGGTGCACGTGGCCACCCTGATGGCGGTGGTCGCCGTCTACCGCCGGGACGTCGTCGAGCTGATCCGCGGCGCGGGCCGTGGCCTGGCGGCGCTGCTTGGCGGATCGATCCGCGCGGCGGTCAAGGACGACGCGGGCGTCAACCTGGCCCTGTGCGTGGCCGCGGGAACCCTGCCCACCGGCATCCTGGGACTGGCCCTGCGCCACCCGGCCGAGACCATGGCCGCTTCGCCCCAGGGCCTGGGTCTGGCCTTCCTGGGCTTGGCCGCGCTGCTGCTGGGGAGCCGCTGGTGGCCCGGGGGGGGGCGTAAGCTCGACTGGAAGGTCGCCCTTGTCATCGGCGCGGTGCAGGGCGTGGCAGTGCTGCCAGCCGTCTCCCGCTCGGGTGTGACCATCGCCACGGCCCTGGCCCTGGGTCTGGATCGGGCCGAGGCGGCGCGCTTCTCGTTCCTGCTGGCGATCCCGGCGATTCTCGGGGCGGCGCTGCTGGAGATCGATCCGCGGGCCATCGCCACGGGTGGACTGGCTCTGCCCCTCGCCCTTTCCGCCCTGACGGCGTTCGTCGTGGGCCTGGCGGCGCTCGTGCTGCTGATCCGGCTGGTCAAGGGTGGCCGACTGTGGCTGTTCGCGCCCTACGTTGCGGCGTTGGGGGTTTTCTCGCTCACCTGGCTCTGAGCCGGGCGGGTCGAAGGCGGGAGGCGACGGAATGGATCGGACCTTCGCGGTGATCATGGCCGGGGGTGTGGGCTCGCGGTTCTGGCCGTCGAGCCGGGCGGCGACCCCCAAGCAACTGCTCGATCTCATGGGCTCGGGTCGGACGATGATCGCGGACACGGTGGAGCGCCTGGGACCGGAAATCCCCCCGGAGCGGGTCATCGTCGTGACCGGTCGCGCGACGGCCGAGGCCGTCCGGCGGGCCCTGCCGGCGGTGCCGGCCGGAAACATCCTCGCCGAGCCCGTGGGCCGCAACACGGCGCCCTGCATCGGCTGGGCCGCGCTACACGTGCGTCGCAGGGATCCGGAGGGGCTGCTGGCGGTGCTTCCGGCGGATCACGTGGTGAGCGATCCCGTGGCCTTCCGCCGGGCCCTCCGCCTCGCCGTCGCCGCCGCCCGGCAAGGCGGGATGGTCGCCTTCGGCATCGAGCCGGACGGTCCCGAGACCGGCTTCGGCTACATCGAGCTCGGTGAGGAGATCGGGCCCGGTGTCCGCGCGGTGACGCGCTTCGTCGAAAAGCCCGATCTTCCGACGGCAGAGGCCTATGTCGCCTCCGGTCGACACGTCTGGAACTCGGGCATGTTCTTCTTCACGGCCGGCAGGATCCTCGGCGAGATCGAACGCCAGCTCCCGGAACTGGCGCGAGGACTCGCGGAAATCGACTCCGCGGCCCGCGGGCCGGGTGCCGGCGACGCCGTCGAGCGGATCTTCCCGGGGCTCCCCTCCATTTCCGTGGACTACGGTGTCATGGAGAACGCCGAGGATCTCCGGTGCGTGCCAGCGTCCTTCGGCTGGTGCGACCTGGGTTCCTGGGCCGCGGCCTGGGATCACGCCAGCCGTGACGGAGACGGGAACGCCATGCCTTCGGAGGCGATCGCGGTGGACTCCCGGCGGTGCCTGGCCCGCGTTCCCGAAGGCAAGGTCGTCGCGCTCGTGGGCGTGAGCGACCTGGTGGTGGTGGACACGGGCGACGCCCTGCTTGTCTGTCCCCGGGAGCGGGCCCAGGACGTCAAGCGCGTGGTCGAATCCCTCGAGCGGCGGGGTCGTCGCGACGTGCTCTAGGGGACCGGAGGAGGAACCGTCGACGGCCGGGCAAAGGTCTCGTCCGTCGCCACGACCTCCAGCAGGGACTTCCAGGACTCCATCCTGTCGCTCTTGAGGAGCGAACTCAGCGGGAACTCGCCCTTGCGCAACCGGTGCTGGAACTCGTCTTCGATCAGGGGACCGACTTCGGTGCCGTCCGGCTTCCGGATCCACCACTGTCGTGTCGAGATGTCCATTTTTCGAATCATGCCACAGGCTGGCCGGGAACGAAACAACCGTGAGGCTTATTTCTTCGAACACCGATGGAACCGGGAATCGCCCGATCTAGTTTTTCCCGATCTTGACGTTTCGTCCGGTCGCGGTTAAGAACCACGCGGACCGCTGGAAGCCCTTGTGCTGACGAACCCACACCCGGAGAATCACCATGCACGACGATGACCTGTTCACAGCACCTCAAGTCGCCAGGATCTGCTCCACGGATCTCAAGACCATCCACAACTGGGTCAACCGGGGCGAGATGAAGTTCTTCCGCACGCCGGGCCGCCACCTGCGCTTCCGGCGCGCGGATGTGGTCGCCTTCCTCAAGAAATTCGGCTACCCGGTGCCGACCGGTTTCGCGGCGACCCGGCCTCATGTGATGATCATCGATCGCGATGAGAAGTCGCTGAAGGTGCTGCAGCGTTCGCTGGCCAAGGACCTCGAGGTGAGCGTGTACGCCGATCCGCTGGACGCCCTGCTCGTCGTGAACCACCAGCGACCGGCGCTGGTCCTGGTTTCCGGCGAAGACGGCGCAGAGGCCTGGCGTGTGGCCGGCAAGCTCAGCTCCGGAGACGGCGGCTGGCAGGTAGCGGTCTACGGCGGCGAGGACGGACAGGGCGCATCCGAGAACGCCGCGGTGCGCCGGATCCCCGACAAAGAAGCGCGCTCGGTGCGGCGCGTGGTCCAGGAGCTCATCGGCGTCTGATCCCTTCGGCCCCCTCAACGCTCGAGGTCGAACCCGTGGCGTCGCAGATCCTCGGCGAGCCACGCGTGCTCGGTTCGGATCCGCGCCGCTGCCGACTCGAACGCCATCTGCTCGATTTCGGTGCGAGTGAGGAAACGCATCATCGTCCCGGACATCTTCTCGAGGTCGCGCGGGGTGGGTGAGAAGACGAAGACCGCCACGTCGGGGTAGGCCTCCTCGGCGCGTCCGATCACGGTCTCTCCGCGGTTCAGGCGAAACACGTAGCCGAGGCGGGGCTGGGTAAGGCAGGTCAGGGTGGCCCCCTGGCGTTCGTCGACGATCTCGACATCCGGCCGCAGCTGCTGGAAGGGGACGCGGGCCGTCGTCTCGAATTCGTCTTCCGGCTTTCCCATCGGAGCCTCAGCGTAGCATCGGGTGGCCGCCCCGGAGCAAGCGAGGTGTGGAGTGGGGCACGTTGAAGCGGGAATCGGGCGGCAGTGGGCGGGTTTGGGGCGCAGTGGCCGTGTGGGGGCACGCGCCGGACCGCACTTGGCGGCGTGAAGTGGAAGGTGGTACGGAGAGTCGGGATTGCCAGGGGCAATCCCCACTGAGTTTGGGAGCCCGGGTTGGAGCGCAA
This sequence comes from uncultured Myxococcales bacterium, assembly GCA_964476305.1. Classification (GTDB taxonomy): domain Bacteria; phylum Myxococcota_A; class Polyangia; order JAAYKL01; family JAAYKL01; genus CAYZAI01. The sequence continues at coordinate 46 of CAYZAI010000425.1, read as the reverse complement.
ACCCGGCTGGTTCTACCCCGTGGAGTAGAATTAGCGCGCGGCGTGC
>CAYZAI010000424.1:0-3787 GCA_964476305.1 uncultured Myxococcales bacterium | reverse complement strand
TGTGCCAGGGGACGGCAATCACGTGCACGTCGACGACCTGCATGACGAAGGCGTGCAACGGCACAGCTGCGTGCACCGAGACGCCGAAGCCCTCGTCCACGACCTGCGGGTCCACGGCGTGCTCGGGCGATTACTGTCTGTCGAGCATCTACTACGACTACCCAGCTGCCTGCACGCGGTACTGCAGCGGGACCGGGGATGTCTGCAACAGCTGCTCGTGCACGGCGTCACAGACGACCTGCGCAGTGGGTGGAGGGAACCAGTGCTGCACGGTGACGTGCACGGGCGCGGCGGGCTGCGGGACGGCGGCGGGGAGCTGCTCGGATACCTGCGGAACGAACCTGCTGACCGTCAACCGGGCGTGCTCGGGGTGCGGGGCGAACCTGGCCAACGGGACGTGCGGCGGCGGTACGGGGTACACCTGCAACTCCACGACCCACACCCTGTGCCAGACGATCAGCTGCGGCGGCACGACCTACCGCTGCACCAACGCCGGCGGGTCCTGGGCCTGGCGCACGGCAACGAGCTGCGACGACAGCAACGCCTGCACCTACAGCGACGTGTGCTCGGGCAGCACCTGCGCCGGGACGGCGATCACGTGCACGACGGACTACTGCACGACCCGGACCTGCAACGGCACCTCGAGCTGCACCCAGACCCCGATCAACCGGTGCGGCGACGGCACGTGCAACTGCGGCGAGACGACCGGCTCCTGCCCGGGGGACTGCGTGACCTGCGTCCTGAACGCGCTCGAGACGTTCGACACGTCCGCGCTGCCCTCGAGCTGGTACCTGTACGACGCCGACGGCTATGGCAATGACTGGGCGTGGCAGAGCGAAGGCAACTGGATCTGCAACTCCGACGCGGCGGGAACCCGCTGGGTGGACGACTACCTCGTCACGGGCAGCTACTCGAAGGGCGGTTGCAACACGGTGACCCTCGAATACGACTACGACTTCTACGAGTGGAACGACGATACGGACGATGCCTGGGTCTACATCTCGGTGGACGGTGGCGCCTGGCAGCAGGTTGTGTACTACGATACCGACAGCTATGGCCATGCCACCCACAACCTGACCGGATTCCTGGGACCAACGTCGTATTTCTCTGTGGCCTTCAGATATCGGGGCAACTACGACTACTGGCTCATCGTGGACAACGTCAGTATATACGGAGCGTTGTGACGCCGGGCAGGGCCCGGCCGAGCGAACCCACCGACCTTCCCCAACCAGCGTGAAGAATGGCAGCCTAGCGGGAGATCACCAGCTAGGCGGTGACGTCGATGTGGCGCCAATCGGACCCGTCCGTGTAGAGCATGCCCAGGTAGTAGCCCTCGTATTCGAAGAGGTTGTCCGCCTCCGGGAACACCTGGTCCGTGACGTCGGTCATCACGATCGGCACCTGCTTTCCCGGGCACCAGCCGCCGCGGCCGTACCACCAGGTGCCGTACTGGTTGGGCACGGTGCCGTCCGCGATCTGGTCCTGGCAGCCGTACAGCGAGCTGGCCCCGGGGAAGTCCTGCACGTTGTCGGTCCCGTTGACCAGGAAGTGATGGTCCGTGTTGCAGAACTCGGCGCAGTTGCCCGGGCTCGACATGCCGTGGCCGGTGATCACGGTAGCGAGCTCGACCTTGGTCGCGTCCGCGGGCACGAACACCGTGCGCGGCTCGAAGCTGTCGTTGTAGACCTCGTCGAAGGTCGGCGCCTGGTGCCAGAGCAGAACGACCTCGTCTGGCCTTGCCGCCTTGCCCGCGTTCGACAGACGCAGATCGAGGGTCAGCTCGTAGGGTTGCGACGTGGTGAACGCGAACCGGCGCGTGCCGCCGCCCGCGAGGTAGGGCAGCAGGGCGCTCGCGTCGTGGACCCAGCGGCCCTCGCGGTGGTAGGTCGTGATCCAGCGGCCGATCTCCAGGTCGCAGATATCGGGGTCCTCCTCGTCGCAGAGGTAGAGGTACACGAGGTAGTCCCAGGTCGGGCAGGTGCCGAACTCGCCCTCTCCGTCGCAGGCCAGGGTCAGGTCGAATTCGAGAGTGTCGAAGTCCTCCATCGAGGCGGCTGCCGGCAGCTCCACGTCCGCGTGGACCGTCTCCGTGGCGACGTCGCCGCCGAACACCGGGACCACCAGCGCGTCCTCGGCCTCCAGCGCGGCCTCGCGCCCGGCCTCGGCGTTGTAGTGGATCGCCTCGTTCGCGGCCATCGAGAGGTTCGGCCCGAACCAGTTGACGCTGGAGTTGAAGCGCGTGGGATCCGCGTAGGAGCCGATGTAGCGGATGCGCTGGAAGCGGTCGATGCCCACGCCCCAGCCCGGGAAGACCATGATGCTCCCGAGCCAGCCGGGGATCTCGCCGGCGGGCTCGGTGACGGTGTGGACGCGGCGGGACCACCAGGTGCGATCCGCCTCGTCCATGTCAGCGAGGGTGTCGTCCACGTTGGACCGGATGATCGCCAGGGAGTCCTGGATCTCGGTCTCGTCGGTCTTGTACGACACGAAGAGGAGCTCGGTGTTCCGCGGGAGCCGCTGGAACAGGCGGTCCACGTCCTCGCCCCGCTCCCAGAGGTCGTAGCCGAAGCCGGACTGGTTCTGCTTGGGCCGGTCCTGGATCACCAGGATGTTGTCGCAGCCCGACCAGCGGGCCGAGAGCGTGAAGGAGCCCCCCGTGGTCGGCACGGTGAAGTCCGTGGCCAGGGCGTACAGCGCCTTGGAGTCGGTCCCGCCGCCATCGAAGGGGCGGATGGGCAGGCCCAACTCCTCGCAGTAGACGGATGGGTCCTCCGGGTCGCCGGTGTCGCTCCCGGTTCCGGTGTCCGTGTCCCCGGCGTCGGTCTCGGCGTCGGTGTCATCGTCGCCGCATGCGGCAAGGCCGCCGCAGGCAGCGAGCCAGGCCGTGGCCAGGACCATTCTGGATATGTCGTGTTTTTTCATTTCGTCTCCATCCGGTGTCCCAGGACTCTACCCCGGGGGTTGACCGGCGGGAAGCGGTGATTACCTTGCCCATGGAGTCGGGAGGCTTCGGATGACGACGACGAGAGCACTGGCGAGGGTGAGCGAGCTCGATCGGTACATGGCCGAGCTGGAGCGCTACCCGATGCTGTCCGCCGAGGACGAGCAGCGCCTGGCACGGCGCTGGCGGGATCTCGGGGACGTGCAGTCCGCCCATGCGCTGGTCACGGCCAACCTGCGCTTCGTCGTCAAGATCGCCTTCGAGTACAAGGGCTACGCCGCCCGCATGCTCGACCTGATCCAGGAGGGCAGCGTGGGGCTGATGCAGGCTGTCAAGCGCTTCGATCCGGACCGGGGCTATCGCCTGATCACGTACGCCGTGTCCTGGATCCGCTCGTACATCCACGCCTTCCTGATGGGCACCGCGCGGATGATCAAGGTCGGCACATCGAGGGCCCACCGCAAGCTGTTCTTCAAGCTGCGCTCGCTCCAGGGGAGGCTCGAGGCCGGCGGAGTGACCCGCCGCGAGGACGTGGTCGACGCGGTGGCCCGCGAGGTCGGCGTGTCCGCCGGCGACGTCGAGGAGATGGACCGCCACCTGCGTGGCCGCGACGCTTCCCTCGATGCACCGGTGACCGAGAGCGGCTCGGTCCTGGCCGAGCTCCTTTCGTCGGCACAGGCGAACCAGGAGGAGATCCTGGCCGAGCTGGAGGCCGAGGCCGAACGCCACGCCCGCCTCGAGACGGCCCTTTCCGGTCTCGACCCGCGGGAGCGATCCATCGTCGAGCGCCGCTGGCTGGCCGATGACCCCCCCCGGCTCGAGGACCTCGGCGCCGAGCTGGGCGTG
>CAYZAI010000423.1:0-3799 GCA_964476305.1 uncultured Myxococcales bacterium | reverse complement strand
GGCGGCAAGCTGGGCAACTACTTTCGCGGCAGCCAGGCGCCCGGCGGCGACGGCACGAACCAGACCTGCCCGGCCTTCAACGCCACGTGGGCCGAGACCAAGGTCGACGCGCCCAACCCGGACCTGGCCTTCCAGGTCTCGTGCCTGAGCGCCCTGGGCACCAGCGGCTGCGGCTTCGAGCAGCAGCTCCAGTCCGCGGCCGTGGCCCTGAACCGCGGCGACCAGGCCGATTTCACGCGCACGGACAGCTTGCTCGCCGTGCTGATGGTCAGCGACGAGGAGGACTGCTCCATCGAGAAAAAGGAACTGTTCCTGGTGCCCGAGGTCCAGAACCAGGCCGACAAGAAGGTCAACATCGCCTGCAACCTGCCCGCCAACGAGGGCAACCTCTACAGCACCAGCCACTACCTGTCGGTGTTCCGGAACGCCGCCGGCCAGCAGAACGGCACCGTGTTCGCGGCCATCGTGGGCGTGCCCAAGGGCGATGCCTGCGAGGGCCCGGGCCACCAGATCAGCCAGTGCCTCCAACACCCGGACATGGCGGCCACGCCGATCCAGGAGGAGACCGCGAGCGGCCTGACCTGGTTCTTCGAGCCCGCGTGCAACCGGATGGAGGGCGACGTCGAGGTGACCAAGGCGCGGCCCGGCCGGCGCTACGTGGACCTGGCCCAGCAGTTCGACAACATGGGCTACGTCTATTCGATCTGCAACCAGAACTGGTCCCCGGCCATGGAGGACATCGCCAAGCTCATCGCCGCCCAGCTCGCCGGCACCTGCTATCCCAAGCCCCTCGACTGGGACCCGGCGACCAAGCAGGCCAAGTGCGACGTGGTGGTCGAGTACGACTTCGACTCGGAGGGCGACGCCGAGTGCCCGTCCATCTTCGACGCCGTCGATCCGCTCATCGAAGAGTACAAGGACGAGGCCGACGTCACACACTACCGCGTGTGGTGCCCGCTGCCGCGCCTCGCGGCCGAGAAGAACTGCGGCGACAACAACTTCAACGAAGGCGAGCTGAAGAACGGCTTCGGCTGGTACTACTGCGAGAACGCCGAGGACCTGGACGCCGAGAACTTCGACGAGGCCTGCAACGACGGCCTGGACAACGACAACCAGAACGGCATCGATTGCGAAGATCCGGGCTGCTATCCCTGCCCGGTCTGCGGCGGCAACGGCATGGGCTGCGAGAAGACCTGCAAGTACAAGGTCGAGCTCACCGAGGCGGCCAAGGCCGAGGTCCAGATGATGGCCATCGCGGTGCAGTGCCTGCAGCAGTTCTCGTTCTCGGATCCCAACTGCCAGGAGAACAGCGGACCGGCCTGCAGCGACGACCGGGACAACGACGGCAACGGCATCTGGGACTGCACGAACCTGAGCGTCGTCGACGTCCAGGGCGACGAGAAGCCCCACTACGCGGATCCCAACTGCTGCCCGATGCACGTGGACGACGCGAACCGCTGCGTCGTGGACAGCCACGACTACTGCGACGGCAGCTCGGACACCCACCCCTCGGACGCCTGCCGGCAGCACGCCTCGCTGCTGCAGTGCACGACGGCCTGGTAGCGGAAAGCGATCCTCCCGGATCCCCTTGAGCCCTCCCCTCCCGACCCGAGCGAGCCCATGACCCGGGCCGACGTCTGCGTCGTGGGCGCCGGACCGGCGGGCACGAGCGCGGCCCGGGAGCTGGTCCGGGACGGGGCCCGGGTGGTCCTCGTCGAGCGCCGAGACCGCCCCGGGGCCAAGGCCTGCGGCGGCGCCCTGCCCCGGAGCGCCTTCGAGCCGGCTCGCCTCGATCCCGGCCGGCTGCCGCCCTGGGCCCGGCTGTTCTCGACGCTGGAGGTGCGCGGCCCCCTGGGCTCGCGGCGCCTCGAGCAGGACTGGCCGGTGATGATGACCATCGATCGCGCCGCGTGGCTCGCCGGCCGCATCGACGAGCTCCGCGACCTGGGCTGCGACGTGCGCCTCGGGACCCGCTTCCGGGGCTGGCGCGAGGGGATCGCCTCGCTGGACCGTGGCGAGATCGCCTGCGGCTGTCTGGTGGGCGCGGACGGCGCGGCCTCGAGGGTGCGCCGCGGCCTGGGCCTGCCCGCCGGGCTGGTGGTCCGCGCGTTCCAGCTGACCCTGCCCGCGGACGACCCCGCTGCCGCCCGCCTCGCGCGGCGCGGCCCGGCCGTGTGGTTCGATCCCTTCCACTTCCGGGCCGGCTACGGCTGGGCCTTCCCCGCGGCGGACGAGGTGCGCCTCGGCGCCGGGGCGTCGTCCGCGATCCTGCACAAGGACGCGCTCAAGCGAGCGTTCCTGTCGTGGCTCCGCCGGCTCGGCGTGGATCCCGCCCGCGGCCGGTTCGAGGCCGGCACCATCGGGTGCGGCTACCTCGGTCACCGCTTCGGCCCGGTGTCCCTGGCAGGGGACGCCGCCGGGCTGGCCTCGCCGGTCACGGGCGAGGGCATCCGGCAGGCCCTGGTATCGGGCGGCGAGGTGGCGCGGGAGATCGGCGAGCCGGGCACCCGCTCGGCGGCCATCGCGGCCATGGCTGCGGACCACCATCGGACCCACGACGTCCTCGCCCGACCCTTCCTCGGGCCGGCCCTGTTCGCCCTGGCGCCTTTCCTGCTGGGCTTGCCGTGGATCGAGCGGGCCGCTATCCGAAGGTTCGTGGTGACCGGATGAGCGACATCGGCGACTTTCGCGGGCCGGGCGTGGTGCTGCGCCACGGCGAGCTGTTCCTGAAGCGCGGCAACCGCCGGCTGTTCGAGGCCGCCCTCGAGCGCAATGCCCGCCGCGCCCTGCGCGATCGGCCCGACGTCACCGTGCGGCCCGCCCACGGGCGGCTGTTCGCCCTGGGCGCCGCGGACGAGGACGTTCTCGAGCGGCTGCGCTGGGTCTTCGGCGCGGCCTCGCTCTCGCCCGCGGAATTCGTCGGCCGCGACGCCGCGGAGATCACCGGGGCCGCCGTGTCCCTCGCCCTCCGGCACGCTGCGGGAGCCCGGACCTTCCGCATCTCGGCCCGCCGGGCGGACAAGTCGTTCCCGCTCACGTCCACCGGGATCGGCCGCGAGGTGGGCCGCGCCGTCGCCGAGGCCACCGGCCTTTCCGTGGACCTCGAGCGGCCCGACCTGGCCGTGGGCATCGAGATCGGCCGGGACTGGACGTTCCTGTGGGTGCGCGAGGAGCCCGGGGGCGGCGGCCTGCCCGTGGGCACCGCCGGGAGGGCGATGCTGCTGCTGTCCGGCGGCATCGACTCGCCCGTGGCCGGCCACCTGATGCAGAAGCGCGGGATCGATCTCGCGGCGGTCTACTTCCACTCGTTCCCCCACACCGGGGACGGGGCCCGCGACAAGGTCGTGGATCTCGCCCGGGTCCTGGCGCGGCGCCAGGAGCGCCTGCCGCTGTGGGTCGTGCCGTTCACGCGGCTCCAGGAGGCGCTGCGCGACGGCGCGGATCCGGCCTGGCTCGTGCTGCTCTACCGCCGGGCCATGGTGCGGATCGCCTCGCGCCTCGCCGCCCGCGAGCGAATCGGCGCGCTGGTGACCGGCGAGAGCCTGGGCCAGGTGGCGAGCCAGACCCTGGCCAACCTCGCCACCATCGAGGACGCCTCGCCGCTGCCGATCCTCAGGCCGCTGATCGGCTTCGACAAGGCCGAGACCACGATCCTCGCCCGCCGCATCGGCACCTACGAGATCTCGATCCGCCCGCACCCGGACTGCTGCGCCCTGTTCGTCCCGGCCCATCCCGAGACGAAAGGCAACCCCCGCCGCGCCGCGGTCCTCGAGTCCCGCCTCGACCTCGAACCCCTCCT
>CAYZAI010000422.1:0-3805 GCA_964476305.1 uncultured Myxococcales bacterium | reverse complement strand
GCCGTGTCGCCGCTCCTCGCGTGCCCCAGCCCCTCTTCGAAGAGGGCCATCGCCGGCGCTATGCGAACGGAATCGTAGTGGGAATAGAGCTCCTCGCGCCAGGCTTCGAAATCCGTTCCCGAGGGCGGTTCGCGGGAGAACGTGTTCTCGTACTGCCGGCGCAGGGACCACTTGGCGTTGACGCCGTAGCGCTCGAGACAGGCCCGGGCCGCGCGGCGCACGAAGACGGACTCGTTGTTCGTGAGCGCGAGGGTGACGTCCACGGCGCCGAGCTCGTTGACCGAGGCGTAGGACTCGAGCAGCTGCGCGAGCCGGCGCGGGTTCCTGATCGCACGGATCTGCTCCCCGAGCAGCGGGTCGCCGAGATCGCGGATCCACTTCACGGCGAACATGTGCAGCTCCTTGTCGGGGCTGCCGCGGCCATAGACCAGGGCCGGGAGGGCATCCAGGCCGCTCTCCACGAGCATCCGGCCGATCTCCTGGCGGAAGACGCCCGCGTGCCGCGCCGAGAAATCGAGCAGCACCTTGTAGCCGGCCATGGTGTTCAGGCTCCGCGCTGCCTCCAGCATCGCCAGGACCCTCGTCGCCCCGCGGACCCCCCGCCTCCGCTCCCCGCTCCCGGGCTCCATCTCGATCAGGGCCCCGAGCAGACCCGTCGCCTCGTCGCCCTGGGCCCGCTCGGACCTCGCCCGTGCGGTCTGGACCGCCTCCTTCAGCTCGCTGTTCGGCGCCCCGTGGCTCCTCCACAGGACCTCGCGCAGGGTCTGCTCAGAACCCGTGGCGTTCCGTGCCAGCTCCGCGGCGGCGGCCCTTCGCTCGTCGACCCCTGGGGACTCGAGGCGCCCGAGCAGCGCTTCGACCTCCTCCACGCCCAGCCGGAGTTCCGCGGAGACGGCCGCGTCCGGGGTCCCGCCGTAGTCGGGCCATTGGGAGGGCTGCTCGGCCGGCCCGCACCGATCCGCCGCCCGCGCGGCCACCGATCCCGGCAGGGCGACGAGAGCCGCGATTGCGACAGAGATGACCCGGAATCGATCCATCCCGATTTCGTTCTTCTCATAAATACCTTGCGATTACAAGTATTTCCGACTCTCTGACGCCGGTTTCCCCCGGGTGGCCCGAGCATCGAATGGACGCTGCCCGCCTTGACCTTCGGGGACGACTCCGCTATACAGGTTCGCTGTCTGGATGTTCAGTGCAGGGATGAGAATCTCGATCATCAGCACGGGCGACGAGCTGCTCGCGGGTTCGATTGCCGATACCAACGCCGCGTGGGTCGCCTCCCGGGTCCGGGAGCTCGGCCACCGGGTCGGACACATCGAGGTCGTCGGGGACGACGTCGAGGGGATTGCCGCAGCCCTTCGCCGCGGGTTCGCGGAAAGCGACCTGCTGCTGGTGGGAGGAGGCCTCGGCCCTACCGACGACGACGTCACCGCCCGGGCCGCGGCGGCCGCCCTCGGCGTACGAACGGTTCGTTTCCCCGAAGCCGAGCGACAGGTTCGGGCGGCGTTCGCCCGTATCGGCCATGAGATGGATCCCGTCAACCTCGGGCAGGCCGAGCTGCCCGAAGGCTGCCGGATACTCGTGAACCGCCAGGGGACGGCCCCCGGGTTCTCCATCGAGAGCGGGAGGTGCACGGCCTGCTTCTTTCCCGGCGTGCCCGCGGAGCTGCGACCGATGTTCGATGAGCACGTCGCGGTGGCCCTGCCCCGCCCCGCCGACACCGTCGAACCCCTGGTCCTGCGCTGCTTCGGCGCCGGCGAGTCCAACCTCCAGGTCGCGCTGAAGCCGCTCGCGGCGTCGCATCCCGAGCTGCGACTGGCCTTCCGGGTCTCGTTCCCGGAGGTGGGCATCACCCTGTCCGGCTTCGACGCCAAGGACCGCGGACCCATCCGCCGCGAGGCGCTGGCCCTCGTCGGCCACGCGGTCTTCGCCGAGGAGCCCGTCGATCTGCCCACGGCCCTCGGCCGTGCGCTGACAGCCACCGGCCTGACCCTGGGCTGCGCCGAGTCCTGCACCGGCGGGCTGATCGGCCATGCCGTCACCTCGGTCCCGGGCTCCTCGGCGTGGTTCCGCGGGGGCGTCGTGGCCTACTCGAACGACTTGAAGTCCGCCCTGCTCGGTGTGCCCGCCGACCTGATCGCGGACCGAGGGGCCGTCTGCGAGGAGACCGTCCGGGCCATGGCCACCGGCGCCCGGGAGCGCCTGGGCGCGGACCTGGCCGTGGCGACTTCGGGCATCGCCGGACCGGATGGCGGCAGCCCTGACAAGCCCGTGGGGCTGGTCCACATCGCCCTGGCCCACCCGGGGGGTGTCGATCACCGGCGCCGCGTGTTCGCCGGCATTGACCGGGGCCGCGTCAAGCGCGCCGCGGCGTGGACCGCGCTCCACATGGCCCTGCGAGCGGCAGGGGCCCCGGCGCGGACGGGAGACGGATCACCATGAAGACCATCCGCAGCTTCCTCGCGGTCGATCTCAACCTTCAGACCGCGCGCAACGTGGCCGATTTCCAGCGGGCACTGGCCGAGCGCTGCCGCGAGGCCGGCGCCCGGGTGAGTTGGGTCCCACCGCAGAACCTGCACGTAACCATCGCCTTCCTCGGCCAGGTCACGGAGTCCATGGTCGACGCCCTGTCCAGCGTGCTCGCGCCGGTGGCCGCCGTTCCGCCGTTCGACGTGAACTGCTCGGGCGTCGGCGCCTTCCCGGACGAGCACCGTCCCCGGGTGATCTGGGTCGGGGTCGAGACCCCGGGCGGCGAGCTCGAGGACCTCCACTCCCGGGTGGCGGGCATCCTCGGCGCCACGGGGTTCAACCTGGACGACAAGCCGTTCCGATCCCACGTCACCATCGGCCGGGTGCGCGAGGCTGGGGAAGACGGCCTCGCGGCCTGCCTCCTGGCGGGGGCCCCGGCCGAGGGGGGGTTCGGCCGGACACGGGTCGGAGATCTGGCCTGCTACCGCAGTGACCTCGATCCCCGGGGGGCCGACTATCACCTGTTGTGGCGGCTGCCCCTCCACGGGCGGGCCGCGGCGCCGGAGCGACAACCAAAGGAGTGATCCGAGATGAACAACAGCCAGGACAAGAACCGGGACCGGGCGCTCGGCGTCGCGATCTCCGCCATCGAGAAGAGCTACGGCAAGGGGGCGATCATGCGCCTCGGCGACGACCAGACCCTGGTGGAGGGCGTCCGCGTCATCCCCACGGGAGCCATCGGGCTGGACATCGCGCTGGGCGTGGGCGGCTACCCCCGCGGCCGGGTCGTCGAGGTCTACGGCCCCGAGTCGTCGGGCAAGACCACTCTGACGCTCCACGCCGTGGCCGAGGCCCAGAAGCAGGGCGGCGTCTGCGCCTTCATCGACGCCGAGCACGCCCTGGACGTGGCCTACGCGCGCAAGCTCGGGGTCAGCACCTCCGAGTTGCTGATCTCCCAGCCCGACTGCGGCGAGCAGGCCCTCGAGATCGCGGACATGCTCGTGCGCTCCGGCGCGGTGGATCTGATCGTCGTCGACTCGGTGGCGGCCCTCACGCCGAGGGCCGAGCTGGAGGGCGAGATGGGCGACTCCCACGTCGGGCTCCAGGCCAGGCTGATGAGCCAGGCCCTGCGCAAGCTCACCGGCGCCCTGGCCAAGTCCAGCACCTGCATCATGTTCATCAACCAGATCCGGATGAAGATCGGCGTGATGTTCGGCAGCCCCGAGACGACCACCGGCGGCAATGCGCTCAAGTTCTACGCGTCGGTGCGCCTCGACATCCGCCGCATCGGCGCCATCAAGCAGGGCGAGCAGGCGGTCGGCAACCGCACCCGGGT
>CAYZAI010000421.1:0-3816 GCA_964476305.1 uncultured Myxococcales bacterium | reverse complement strand
CTGCGCCTGGACGGCAACGAGGGCCCGGCCCCGGACCCGGCGGTGCTCGATGCCATCGTCGCGGCCGGTCCCGAGATCCTGCGCGCCTACCCCCGTCCCGGCGACCTCGAGGGGATGCTGGCCGGACGGCTCGGCCTGGATCCGGAGCAGGTGGTGGTCACAGCCGGCGCGGACGACGCACTGGAGCGGGCCCTGCGGTCGGTGCTCGGCCCGGGCCGCGAGCTGATCCTGCCCGTGCCCGCCTTCGAGATGATCGAGCGCTACGCCGCGCTCACGGGCTGTGACGTGACCAGGGTGACCTGGCTCGAGGGCCCGTTCCCCGTGGACGACGCGCTTTCCCGGGTCTCGGAGCGGACCGCGGCCATCGTCGTTGTCACGCCGTGCAGCCCCACCGGGCTCGCGGCCACGGTCAGCGACCTCGAGCGGCTGTCCCGTGGCGCCCCCGGGGCCCTGCTGATCGTCGATCTGGCCTACACCGAGCTGGCGGACGAGGACCTTACACCGTTGGCGCTGGCCCTGCCCAACGCCGTCGCGATCCGCTCGCTGTCCAAGGCCTGGGGGCTGGCCGGGGCGCGGGTGGGCTACGCGGCCGGCCCGGCACGGATCGTCGACTGGCTGCGGGCCGCGGGGCACCCGTACGCGGTCGCCGGCCCGTCCCTGGCCGCGGCGCGGCTTCGGCTGGAGACCGGCGGGGACCATGTTCGCGCCTGGGCCGGCAGGGTGCGTGAGGAGCGGGCCGCTCTGGTCCGGCTGCTCGACGAGCTGGGCGCGGCGGCCGCGCCTTCCCAGGCCAACTTCGTGCTCGGCCGTTTCGCCGACGCGACCTGGGTGCGGGACGCCCTCGCGGGCCTCGGCATCGCGGTTCGGGCCTTCCCCGGAGCCTTCGGCCTTGAGGATGCCCTGCGGATCTCCCTTCCCGGGGACGAGCGCGCCTTCGACAGGCTCCGTCATGCCCTCGAGACGGCGCTGGCGCCGCAGGCGCTGCTCCTCGACATGGACGACACCCTGGCTGACGCCGGGCGATCGTATCGACAAGCCACCATCGAGACCGCGGCCTCGTTCGGTGTGGCGATCACCCTCGGGGAGATTACCGAGGCCAAGGCCGCGGGCGACGCCAACGACGATTGGAAGCTCACCTGGCGCATGATCCGCGAGCGCGGTGTGGAGGCCTCGCTGGAAGAGGTCACCGCGCGGTTCGAGGACCTCTACCAGGGCACCTCGAAACGGCCGGGACTCCGGGCCACCGAGTCGCTGCTGGTCGAGCGCGCCGCGCTCGAGCGGCTCGCTGCACGGCTGCCCCTGGGGATCGTCACCGGCCGGCCGCGGCGGGACGCGGAGATCTTCCTGGAGCAGCAGGGCATCCGCGATCTGTTCGGCGCGCTGGTGACCATGGACGACGGCCCGCTCAAGCCGGACCCGGCGCCGATCCGGATGGCGCTCCGACAGCTGGGGGTCCGGCGAGCCTGGATGATCGGCGACACGCCCGACGACGTGCGGGCCGCCCGGGCGGCGGGCGTGGTGCCCGTGGGCGCAATCGCTCCCGCGGACGACCCGACCATCGCCCGGGAGGCGCTGTACCGGGCCGGAGCCGCCCGCGTGCTGGATTGTGCGGCGCACATCGAGGAGGTGTTGGGATGACGACGAGACGGGCCGAAGTGAAGCGCGAGACCGCCGAGACCCGCATCGAGGTCGCCCTCGACCTGGACGGCGAGGGCCGGGCCAGCGTGCGGACAGGCGTGGGATTCTTCGACCACCTGCTCACCGCCCTGGTCCGGCACGGCGGGTTCGATCTCGACCTGGCTTGCGAGGGCGATCTGCAGGTGGATGACCACCACACCGTGGAGGACTGCGCCCTGGCTCTGGGGACGGCCATCGATCGTGCCCTCGGGGAGCGGCGCGGCATCGTACGCTTCGGCTTTGCCTACGCCCCGCTGGACGAGGCACTGGCCCGGGCCGTGGTCGATCTCTCGGGGCGACCCTTCGCCGCGGTGGACCTGGGCCTCTGCCGGGTCCGGATCGGCGAGATGTCTGCCGAGAACGTCGGTCATGCGATCCGCTCGCTGGCCGTGACCGCCCGGGCGACGATTCACGTGGACGTGTTGCGCGGCGAGAACGACCACCACCGGGCCGAGGCCGCGTTCAAGGCGCTGGCCCTGGCTCTGCGCCAGGCCGTGGCGGCCTCGGGCTCGGACCGCGTGCCGAGCACCAAGGAGGCTCTGTGACGGACGGGCCCGAGGTGGTGGTGGTGCGCACCGGCACCGCGAACCTGGCGTCGATGGAGGCCGGGCTGCGACGGGCCGGCGCCCGGCCGCGGGTGAGCGACGATCCCGCCGACGTGGAGGCCGCGCCGTTGCTGGTGCTGCCCGGGGTCGGGACCCTGGCCGCGGCCATGACGAGCCTCGTGGCGGACGGGCGCGCCCCGCGGCTGAAGGAGCGGGTGCTGGCCAGGAAGCCGCTCTTGGCCGTGTGCCTGGGCCTGCAGCTCCTCTGCGACGGCAGCGAGGAGAGCCCCGGTGTGGCGGGCATCGGCGCCGTGCCGTGCCGGGCCACGAGCTTCCCGGCCGGCGTGTGCGTGCCCCAGCTGGGCTGGAACCGGGTGGAGGCCGGGCCCGGTCCGGGGTTGCTGGAGAGCGGCTACCGCTATTTCGCCAACTCCTACAGGCTCGAGCGGGCGCCCGTGGGCTGGCGCGCGGCCATGGCCGATCACGGCGGGCCCTTCGTCGCTGCCTTCGAGGACGGTCCGGTGCTCGCCTGCCAGTTTCACCCGGAGCTTTCCGGCGCCGCGGGCATCGCTTTGCTCGCCCGCTGGATCGCCGCCGCCGGTCGGGCCGGCGGCTGAGTGCTGAGCAGGGAGGTACACCGATGAAGGACAGGAAGAGGCTTCTGCTCAACGTCGCGATGTCGGCGCTCGTGCTCGCGGTCGCGGTGGTCGCCGGCTGGCTCTATTTCGGCAGCAAGACCGGGACGGGGATCGAGACCACCGAGGAATCCGTCGAGGCGCACAAGGAACGCCGGGACGACAGGCGCGAGAACCAGGCGGTGCGGTTGCGTCGGACCATCGAGGCCAGACGGAGGAACATGGCCGCCCGACACGCCGAACCCGACCCCTTGGCGGCCCCTCCGGAGGACGAGGACCGATCACCAGCGCGGCTGACGGACGCCGAAAAGACGGCCCTGCGCGGGGTGATGGAGGGCTTCTACTCTCCCGACCGGTTGCGCGAGGCCCTCCTGAACCGGACGGCACCGGACCTGGTGCGCGAGATGAACAGGCTCTACGGCGAGACCTACCACGCGCGGAGCCTCGGGGATCCGGCGAACCCGGTGCCCATGGCGCCGGCGGCTCGCGAGGCCATCCAGCGGATGGGAGTGCTCAAGGACTACGGGATGAACCTGTTGCACGCCCAGCGCCCGGAGGGGCAGGAGACGCTCCAGGCGGAGATGATCGAGCGCATCAACGGGGCGTTCGTCGAGCGCATCGACGCGCTGAACGCCGACTACCCGTTCCTGGACGCCCGGATGCTCGAGCCGTGACCACGGCTCGCCTCCATTTGTCCGGATCCCGCCCGGGAATTCGCGAATTGCGACCCTGGAGATCCCCCATTTTGGAAAAAAACTTGTTTCGCAGGGAGAATTGCCTCTAGAATCAGAACCGAACAACGAGAACGCTGTCGATGTGGCCATCCACCTTCAACAGGAGATTAGCAATGGCAACGAAGAAAGCCGCCAAGAAAGCCCCAGTGAAGAAGGCCGCCAAGAAAGCGCCGGCGAAGAAGGCCGCCAAGAAGGCCCCGGCGAAGAAGGCCGCCAAGAAGGCCC
>CAYZAI010000420.1:0-3923 GCA_964476305.1 uncultured Myxococcales bacterium | reverse complement strand
GTGGTCAGCGTCAACGACACGATCCCCAACGCCAAGCCGGTGCCGAGCGCCGGCAGCGACCAGAACGTGCTGGAGTGGACCCAGGTCTCGCTCGCCGCCTCGGCCACGGATCCCGACGGCGGGCCGAGCTCCATGACCTACACCTGGACCCAGACCGCCGGCCCGACCGTGACGCTGAGCAGCACCACCGGGACGACCACCGGCTTCTGGGCGCCGTTCCTCTCGGGAACGAGCGCGACGCTGACCTTCCAGGTGGAGGTCTGCGACGGCGACGGGCCGGTCACGGGCTGCGCCACCGACTCGGTCTCCGTCAATGTGACGCGGCGGCCGACGGTGTCGCCAGAGTGGTTCGACGGGTTCGAGAGCACGATCTTCAGCGACAGCTGGTCGACCTACGGGTCGAGCTCATACGGGCGGGCGTACATCACGTCGTCGTACACGCCGTACTACGGCACCTACCAGATGATCCTCGACTCGAGCAACACCAGCACGACGCTCGACGAGGCGGTGCTGTTCGTCGACCTGGCCGGCGAGACGGACGTCTACCTGCAGTTCTACCAGAAGGCGTTCACGTCCTACGAAGGCTCGAACTCGATGGCCGCGACGTTCACCGGGCACACCAACGCCGACGGCGTGGCGGCCTCTCTGGACGGCGTGAACTGGCACAAGCTGATCACCCTGACGACGACCTCGAGCTTCACGCAGCACCGGGTGCGGCTCGACACCTGGGCGGCGGGCCTGGGACTGACGCTGACCGATCACATGCTGATCAAGTTCCAGCGCTACGACGACTACTACGCCAGCTACGGCGGCCGGGCCTTCGACAACATCCAACTTGTCGTCGACTCCCCGCCCGTGGCCAACGCCGGCGTGGATCAGACAGTCGGCGAGGGCGTGCTGGTGACCCTGGACGGGAGCGCTTCGTACGATCCCGAGATGGCGGCCTTGACTTACGCCTGGACCAAGGTCTCCGGCCCGGCGGTGACGCTGGTCGGGGCGAACACGGCGAACCCGACCTTCACCACCGCCACGCCGATCTGGGCCGGGCAGACCTTCGTCTTCCGACTCGAGGTCTGCGACGCCATCAACTGCTCCACCGACACCGTGACGGTCAACGTTACAGACTCGATCCCCAACGCCGTGCCAGCGGCACAGGCCGGCGCGGACTATCTGGCCATGGACTGGGAGATCGTGACGCTGAGCGCGGTGGGGTCCGCGGACGCGGACAACGGGCCGAACGGCTTCCTCACCTACGAGTGGACACAGCTCTCCGGACCCTCCGTGACCATCGAGGAGGACTGGCTGCAGACGACCGTCTTCCGCGCGCCGTTCACCCTCACGCCCCAGACCCTCGTCTTCCAGGTCGAGGTCTGTGACGGAATGGATTGCGGAACGGACACGGTGACCATCACCGTCGACGACCGGCCCTCGGCCGAGATCGACTTCACCGACAGCTTCGAGGACGGCAGCTTCTCCGTGCACTGGGTGGGCATGGGCGTCGGCCCCTACCGCACCCGCGTGTGGAACGCCTTCACGCCCAACACGGGCAGCTACCACGTGCTCATGGACAGCGAGGTGGACAACCAGTACGCGCTCAACGAGGCGATCCTGTTCATCGATCTCGTGGGGATCACCAGCGCCGACCTCAGCCTCTTCCACAAGCACCTCACCCCGCTGACCGGCACCATGTCCGACTCGTTCACCGATCACGAGAACAGCCAGGGCGTCTCGATGAGCGTCGACGGCGTGAACTGGTACAAGCTGGTCGGCCTGACCGGGGCCGAGGGCGCCAGCACCACCTACACGGAGTTCGTCGCGGATCTGTACGACGTGGCTACGACCAACGGGCTCGCCCTCACCGACAAGACCCTGATCAAGTTCCAGGAGTACGGGAACATGGGCATGTCGTCCTCGGGCGGTTTCGCCTTCGACGACATCTCCATCATCGGGACAGAGGACGAGACGCTCGGCCAACCCTGCGATTTCGACACCGACTGCAACTCAGGCTTCTGCGTGGACGGCGTCTGCTGCAATGACGCCTGCGACGGCGGGGACCTCACCGACTGCCGCGGGTGCAGCGAACTCGCTGGCGCGCCTGCCAACGGCTATTGCGTCACCTTGCCGTCGACCCACGTCTGCAACGCGGCGACCGACGACTGCGACCAGGCCGAGTACTGCGACGGCCTGAATGACACCTGCCCCGCGGACGTGCTGTCTCCGCTGGGAGCCGTCTGCCGGGCCGCGGCCGGAGACTGCGACGTGGCCGAGACATGCAGCGGCAGCTCGCCAACCTGTCCGGTGGACGGCTTCGAGCTTTCCGGCACCGTCTGCCGGCCCTCCGCGGGGGACTGCGATCCCGAGGAGACCTGCAGCGGATCGGCCACCACCTGCCCGGCGGACGCCAAGTCGTTCGCCCTCTGCCGCGCGTCAGGGGGTGACTGCGATCCGCCGGAGTTCTGCGACGGATTCGACGACACCTGCCCGGACGACGAGAAGGCGATCGACATCTGCCGGCCTTCCGCCGGTGTCTGCGACTACGTCGAGGTGTGCGACGGTGTCAACGACGACTGCCCGGCTGACGCCAAGTCGACAGCCCTCTGCCGTGCCTCGGCCGGCGGTTGCGACATCGCGGACAGCTGCAACGGCATCGATAACGCCTGCCCGGCCGACCAGACGCGCGCCTCGGGCTACGTGTGCCGCTCCGCGACTGACATCTGCGACGTGGCCGAGGCCTGCGACGGCTCGTCTCCGACCTGCCCGGCCGACGGCTTCCGGCCGTTGGATTTCGTGTGCCGCACCTCGCTCGGCGCCTGTGACCCGCAGGAGGTGTGCTCCGGATCTTCTGCAGCCTGCCCGACCGATTCCAAGTCGACCGCCGTTTGTCGGGCCTCGATGGGCGCGTGCGATCCGGCCGAAAACTGCAACGGAGTCGACAATGACTGTCCGACAGACGCCAAGTCCACGGCCGTCTGTCGCGGCATCTCGGGAGTCTGCGACGTCGTCGAGACCTGCGACGGAATCAACGACGACTGCCCGGCTGACGGCTATGCCGCGGAAGGGATCGTGTGCCGAAGTGCGGCCGGCGACTGCGACGCGGTCGAGTCGTGCGACGGGCTGAACGCCGCCTGCCCGACCGACGATGTCCTGGACTCCAGCGTGGAGTGTCGCTCCGCGTTCGGCGAGTGCGACGTGGCCGAGAACTGCACCGGGTTCTCGATCCTCTGCCCGAGCGACGAGAAGTCCACCGGCCTTTGCCGCGCGTCGAACGGGGTTTGCGACGTGGCCGACTACTGCGACGGGTTCTCGGACCTCTGCGTCCCTGACGAGAAGTCCGTTGACACCTGCCGACCGTCGGCCGGGAACTGTGACGTCGCAGAATCCTGCAACGGCACCTCGGATGACTGTCCGTTCGACAGCAAACTCACCGGCGTGTGCCGCGCCAGCACCGGCTCCTGCGATCCGAGTGAATCCTGCGATGGCGTCATCACGACGTGCCCGACGGACGTCGTCTGGGAGAACTACGAGGATTGCGACGACGGGGATCCCTGGACCGAGGACGACGTCTGCGAGTCCGGGGGCGTGTGCCAAGGCGTGGATATCCCCGGGACCTGCGCAGATCCGATCGTCATCGAGACCGTGCCGTACTCGGAGTCGAGCCAAACGACCGATGAGATCAGCTCGCTGACGAACTACGGCGCGGGGTGCGGGACGACCGTACAGCCTTCCCCGGACCAGGTCTACGCCATCGATGTCCTCGATGGCGATCAGCTCGATGTCACGGTCACCCCGGGAACCGGGTTCGACGTGGCCGTGCGGTTGCTCGGAGTTTGCGACGAGGCGCAGGACTGCCTGGCCAGTGTCGACCAGTACGGCGCCGGGCTGGCCGATGAGCTCTTCTACTCCACGGAGGCCGACGGGAGGCT
>CAYZAI010000419.1:0-3929 GCA_964476305.1 uncultured Myxococcales bacterium | reverse complement strand
TGCCGGTTGCCATGTACGCCTGGGGCCAGAACACGCACCAGCTCTGGATCCTGACGACCCAGACCCCTTCGCCGCTGATCCCCCCGCGCCTCCTGGATGGCGAGTAAAAAACGGACCGGACCGGCCAGGAACTGGTTATACTGTCTTCAGAAAACAGTTATGTTTCCAAAACGAGTTCCCGGACACCAGGATTAGGAATCGGGAGGAGAAGACATGCTCAGAAATATCGCAATCATCACGCTGCTGGTGACCGCCGCGACGACCCTTTCCGCCTGCGGAGGAGATGCTCCGGCCACGGACCCCGGAACGGACGCGGACACGGACGGCGACACCGACGGGGATTCCGACACGGACGGCGACGGGGACTCGGACACGGACTCCGACGGCGACGGCGATACCGACACCTTCACCGATACGGACGTCTGCGGCCAGACCCCGTTCAGCGTCACGGGCGTGCCCATCGACCTGCTGATCGTCCTCGATCGCTCGAACAGCATGTGCCAGACGGGCGACCCGAGCCTGTGGGAGACCATGGGCGAGGCCCTGACCCAGGTCACGGCGTCCCTCGAGGGCCGGATCAACTTCGGTCTGATGCTCTTCCCGACCCTGGCCTGCTCCGGCAACACCAACCAGTGCGCCGCGCCCACCGGTCCCTATGTGGGGATCGGCTCCGCGGGCGCCACCGCCGACATCGCGGTGGCGGTGGACCCCCAGAGCGGCGTGGACTGCTGCGGCGGGACGCCGTCGGCGCCGGCCCTGGCCGCGGCCGGGACCTACCTGGCGGGACTCGACGACGGCTTCGCCAAGTTCGTGCTGCTGGCCACGGATGGCGCGCCGAACTGCAACGGCGATCTCGACGGCTCGACCTGCACCTGCACCTCGACCGAGTACCCCTGTGACGGCGGGGCCTACTACAACCTGAACTGCCTGGACGACACGAACGCCATCGCCGCGGCCGGCGACCTGAGCGACGACGGCACGCCGGTCTACGTCGTCGGCGTGGGCGCCAGCCTCGACTGGCAGACCGTGATGGACGCCATCGCCGCGGCCGGCGGCACCGGGGACTACTACCCCGCCGAGAACGCCACCGCCCTGGCCGAGGCCCTCGACGAGATCGTGGGTGAGGCCATGAGCTGCGAGTTCGACATCGACTGGGAGAGCCTGCCCGAGGACGCGGCCGAGGATCAGTCCCTGGTCAATTTCTATGGTGACGGGGAGCTGATCCCGTACGACGAGGACTGCTCCAGCGACGAGGGCTGGATGTGGCTCGACGAGGACACGGTCCTGTTCTGCGACGAGTCCTGCCAGGACCTCAAGGGCGGCACCTGGGACGAGGTGACCGCGACCTTCGGCTGCGAGTCGGAATCGGTGGTCGAGTAAAGGCGAGAAGAGCCGGCGAAGCGACCGCCGGCGGGAAAGGGGATGCGAAGATGAAGAGCTTTGGTCATCTCTCGATTGCCCTGCTCGTGGCGGCCCTGGCGGCCGCGGCCTGCGGGGACGGGGACAGTCCGGCCGATGACGATGCCGGCACGGACGCCGGCACCGACGCCGACACGGACGCGGACACGGACGCCGACACGGACGCGGACACCGACGCCGACACGGACGCGGACACCGACGCGGACACCGACACCGGGACGGAGAGCGACACCTATCCCCCCGAGGACTTCGTGTGCTCGGCGGTGCAGCCGGAGGCGGCCTCGACCCTGGCCGACGCGCTGCTGTCGCTGATCGGCACCGGGTTCCACGAGGGCATGACGGTGGCGGTCACCGAGACCACCACCAGCGCCAGCGTGGACCTCGGCGCGGCCACGTGGCTCGACACCCACGGGGCCCAGGTCACGGCCACCACGGGCGAGGTGGCGGTGGGCACCTACCAGGTCACGCTGACCAACCCCGACAGCGAGACCGCGGTCTGCCCGGGAACCGTGGCCTGGCTCGCCGAGCCGCCGCCCACGGTCACCGCGGTGGAGCCCCCCAGCGCCTGGACCGGCACCGACACCGACGAGATCGTCTCGGACAAGCAGGTGGCCATCACCGGCACGAACTTCGAGGAGACGCCGGCGGTCTACTGGGTCGGCGTCGACGACTCGGATCAGCGCTTCCTGGCCTCGGTGGTGCTGTTCACCGACGCCGAGCACCTCGGCGCGGTCTGCCCCACCGAGACCGAGTCCATGCCCGCCGGGTTCTACTACGTCGAGGTGGTCAACCCGAACGGCCTGTCGGGCTTCTGGATGGACGGGGACGTCCTCGGCCAGTTCGAGGTCACGGCCACCGCGCCGCCCTCCATCCTCTCGGTGAGCCCGTTCCGATCGCCGGCCGCGTCCGACGTGACCCTGACCCTCACCGGCAACTACTTCCTGAACGGAGCGGTGGCGGCCATGACCCTGCCCGACCAGACCCTGGTGCCGCTGGTCACGACCTTCGTGGACGACAGCAACCTCACGGCCGGCCTGCCGGCCGGAACGGTGGGGCAGGGCGGCACCTACCCCGTGCGCGTGACCAACCCGGACGACCAGTACGACGTCTGGTACAGCTACCAGGCCACCTCTTCCTCGGACGGCCACCTGGACTCGTTCGGGCCCTCGGGGCAGTCCATGTTCACGGCGCGCTGGCGCCACGGCTCCGCGGCCGGGTTCGACGATTTCGAAGGGACCTACATCTACTCCTCCGGCGGCCTGGACGGCGACGGCACGGTCCTCGGCGACGTCGAGATCCTGCCCGTAAGCGTCTTCGGCCAGGCCGGGGCCCCCTGGGTCGCCGAGCAGTGGGTCGACGCGGAGACGCCGCGAGCGCCCAACCTGCTGAACGTCCCGCGCAACGGCCACGCCCTGGTGCGAGCCGGCAAGTGGCTCTACGCCGTGGGCGGCACCGAGGCCGACACCCACGTGGCCGCCCCGGTGGCGGACGCCCTGGCGGTGGTGGAGCGCGCGCGGATCCTGGGCCTGCAGAACAGGCCGGTGATCTCGTCGGTCGAGGCCACCACCGGCGGGAGCCTCGAGCTCGGCACCTGGTTCTACAAGGTGAGCGCGGTGGGCGCCTGGGGCGAATCCCTGGCCTCGGCGGTGAAGATGATCTACGGCGCGTCGGGGACCGTGACCGTCACCTGGAGCGCGGTGGACGGCGCCGATAGCTACAACGTCTATCGCAACCGGGAGCCCGGCGGGAACGGCGGGGTGACGCGGCTGCTGGCCTCGGGCGTGACCGGCACCAGCTTCGCCGACGACGGCTCGGCCACGCCTGCCGAGGACGCGGTGCGGCCGCTGCCCTTCGGCTCCCTGGGGCGCTTCGAGGTTCTCGAGGAGGAGATGATCCACGCCCGCGAGGGCCTGGACTCGCTGGTGATCACCGTTCCGAGCGGCGAGGAGGACGTGGACGACAAGACCTTCCTCTACGCGGTGGGCGGCCGCCCCGACGCCACGGGCGCGGGCTACCTCACCAGCGGCGAGAAGGCCGAGGTGCTCGAGGACGGGACCCTGGCCGCCTTCGAGGCGCTCAGCTACCCGCTGAACACGCCGCGGGCGTTCTACGTGCTGCTGACCAACCAGGGCCAGAAGAGCTCGGGCTTCGACCCCGGCGACGATCCGGACATCCCCCTGACCAAGTCCGTGGCCGAGGGCGCGCTGCACCTGCTGGCGATCATGGGCGACGACGCGCACCCAGGCGCGAACAACGACGGGCTGAACACCTTCGAGGTCTGCGAGCTCCTGTCCCCGGACGGCGACAACGAGGCGTGGTCGACCCAGACCGAGGACATGCCGGGCGGCCAGGCCACCCACGCCCTGGGCGCGGCGCTGTACTTCGACTACATGTTCGCCTTCCCGGGGGTCTCCGCCGAGACCCTGGGGAGCTACCCGGCGGTGCAGAACGCCTCGGCCTCGCGCTTCGAGTACGACCAGGACGCCGACACCGGCGCCGAGGTGCTGGTG
>CAYZAI010000418.1:2519-3985 GCA_964476305.1 uncultured Myxococcales bacterium | reverse complement strand
CAGCGATGTACGGCGGGGCCGTGTACCTGCCGCAGGTCGTCGCCGGCACGTTCGACGACTGCATCTTCCAGGGGAACAGCGCGACGGCATCGGCCAGCGCCCTGGGCGGGGCCCTCTCCGTGGACTTCGGCGTCACCATCGCCGACTGCTGGTTCCTCGACAACTCCTCGGGACTCCACCGGGGCGCCCTCGATTGCTGGGGCGGCACGTGCGACGTCTCGAATACCGTGTTCGCCGGCAACATCGCCGACATGGACGACGGCGCAGCGGGCACACAGAACGACGGGGTGCTGAACCTGGTGAACTGCACCTTCACCGGGAACGCCGCCGGGAACGACGGCAGCGCCATCGGCAACGACGCCGGGGGGACGATCTCGGTCGTCAACTCCATCCTCTGGGGCGACACGCAGCCAGAGATCTCCGGCGACTCCGACTACCTGACGGTGACGCACAGCGACGTCCAGGACATGCTCGATCTGCCGAACCAGGTCTTCAGCTCGGATCCGCTCTTCGTTGGCACCCTGGACTCGAACAACGCCGTCTCGATCGACTACTGGTCGTGGTCCCACAGAAGCTCCATCACCTTCGACGCGACCGTGAGCTGGACCCCCGGCGAGCACGTCGGCCTGCTGGCGCGCGTCTCGACCAACCCGACCCAGTGGTACCTGATCACCGACAACTGGTCCTCCGAGCTCGTCGTGCTGGGCGACGCGGTCACCGCGGGGGTCGCCCCGGGGGACACCGTCGAGATCATCGACCTCGACCTCGCCGGCGACACCTCGCCCTGCGTGGATCGCGGCGTCGACGCGTCGGCGCCGTCCCTCGACATCCTCGGCCGGCCCCGGCACGATATCGCGGGCGTCGGCAACTCCGGGACCCTCTCGGACCTCGGCGCCTTCGAGCTGCAACCCTGAGACCGATGGCACGCCCGCTGGGGGCCAGGAAGCCACGCCGACCCCGAAGGGCGGTCCCTTCGGTCTCTTGCGTTTCTTGCGTCCCTTGCCCGGCCGCCCCGAAACCGCCCGCCGGGCAGGTTCCGTTCTTCGAGGTCCGCGTGCAATGAGGGTGAGCAACTCAGTCCGGAACGGAGTGGAGGATCCGCGCCTGCTCCGCGAGCAGCGCCTTGAACCGGTCGAGGGTGACCGGCGCCGGCTGGATCGGGATGCCCATCCAATCCGAGTACTCGAGCAGCTCCTCGGTATGCTCGGCCATGTACTCGTCCATGTAGCCGATGCCGTCCAGGACCATGGCTCCGCCGGTGTGCCTGGGAAAGTTCTCCACGGCGAAGCCCTTGTCCCGGTCCTTGTACACTTGGTACCTGAACTCGATCCAGCCGGGGGTCAACCAGAGGATCTTCTCTCCTCCGGCCAGTTGCTCGCGCTGGCTCTCGCTGGCCAGCATGTCCATGCAGTGGGTCGCGTTGATCCGCGAAACGCTGCCGCCCTGTTCGGAGACGATGGTCTTCA
>CAYZAI010000418.1:0-2509 GCA_964476305.1 uncultured Myxococcales bacterium | reverse complement strand
CGTTTATGTAACAGAACTTGCCGCCGAACACGACCAGCACCCTGGGCGCCTGCTCCTTCGCCTGCCGGATCCTCCTGATCAGCTGGTGCTCGAGCTCCTTGGCGTCTTCGTGCAACCCGGGTGTCGTGTACAGGATCTGCTCGGTGTCCAGGAATCCTTCCTCTCGAAGATGGGAGAGTTCCAATTTGAGTGTGCCGCAGGACACGATGGCGATGTCCTTGAACGTGATCCCGTTCATTCTCTTCTCCTTGGGTTGTGTTGCTTCAGATCTCCAGAAGTCCGTCCGTCTCCGCGGTCGTTCACGCCGAGGTGAACGTACTGTCGTGGGAACCGGGCCGCAAGTATCTCGTCCCTGCGTTCCCGCCCGATCGACGCCGAAACCCCGCCGGCACCGGGGTGAGCCGATCCCGGGAGGCTACCGGATCGGGACCGACTCGCAGCCGAAGGTCGCGGTGATCACCGCGAATCCGACCAGGTTCTCCGGGCCGATCTCGTCGCTCGGAGTTGACCGATCACGTCTTCTGCGACAAGTTTCCTCACGACCGGATCACCCTACCAGGGCCGGGAAGAAGTCACGAGGCACGATTTTCAAGGTCGGGATCTGAGTGGAGCATCGGCATCCGCGTCGGCATCCGCATCGCTGTCGCCGTCCGACCCCGTGTCGGCATCACTGGACGCGATGTGACGGCAGGACGGGAGCAGAGCCATGCCACAGATCGTGACCAGCCAGACCATCGTCCATGTGCAGTTCTTCATCCCCATTGCTTCCCTCGACGGGGTGATTCTAGCACTGGTCGGTGAAACGGGCGGCAGGAAATGGGAGTCGGAAGGGCGCCGGCTAGAACGGCATGTTCATGCTGAAGACGACGTCCATGCCCGTGACGGAGTCGCCGTCGTAGGTGAACGACGGGCAGTCGGTGGCGCCGAACGCGACCGGATCGCCCAGATCCGGGCCGTCCATGCTGCACGGGCCACCCGCCTCCTGCAGGAAGCCGCCGATGACGTACACGGCGTCGTCCTCGAGAGTGGTCATCACCTCGAACTCGAGGTCGAACGGCATTGCCTGGCTCCCGGACAGGTCGAAGTCCAGCTCCTGCCCGCCGGCAAACGTGGCCGGGTTCATGTTCGTCATGGACGGGCACCCGTCCAGGACCGCCAGGCAGAGGGTGCCGACGCCGTCCCCGCCGTTGGGGATATCCGCCGTGCGGATGACCGTGCCGGTCACGACGAGCTCGCCCACGACGGTTTCGGTGTCTGTGTCCGCGTCCGTGTCGGCATCCGTGTCGGCATCCGTGTCCGCGTCGGTATCGGCATCCGTGTCGGCGTCCGTGTCCGCGTCGGTATCGGCATCCGTGTCGGCGTCCGTGGCCGCGCCGTCGTCATCGTCATCGCCGCAAGCGGGAAGGGCGAGCGCGGCAAAGAGCGACACCAAGCCCAAAAGCAGGATCATTCGGGAAAACGTCATGGATATTCTCCTTGTTGCTGGAACCGATCTCAGGACGGTCTGATAACATAGTTCATTTGACGAGGAAAACGGACGGGAATCCACCCGGAATTCGGATGATGCTCATCCACCGTGCCGCGTTGATTGCGAAATCACACGTACCCATTGTATAATCTGCGGATCGAAGCACGACGGATCTTCATCAGGGAAAGGAGTCTCGCCATGGAACGAATCCGAACGACCCTCGTGATCGCCGCCTGTGCCTGCGCCCTGCTCGCGTGCTCGGGAGCCGATGACGACAAGAACGGCAATCCGGGCACAGACGCCGACACCGATTCGGACACCGACACCGATACCGACGCCGACGCGGACGCCGACGCCGATTCGGACACCGACACCGGGTATACCGGTCCGGCGATCCCCGAGACCTGCGAGCAGGCCGCCGAGGCCAAGAACTCGGTGGGTTGCTCGTTCTTCGCAGCGGATCTCGAGAACATCGCCGAGGGCTACGTCTACGCCATCGTCGTCTCCAACCCCCAGATCTCGAGCGAGGCAACGGTGCGGATCGAGGACATGCGGGGCACCGGCGGCACGCTGCGCACGATCCCGGGCCTCGAGGCGACCCTGCAGCCCGGGCAGCTGCAGGTGTTCGAGGTCTCGTGCGCGGAGAACCAGGGCGACTGCCCCGTGGTGGAGCCGGGCCCGCTGCAGTTCAACCTGCCCAAGGTACATGTCGAGGAGACGGGACTCAACCCGCTCTCGGCCTTCCGCGTCGTCTCGGACGTGCCGATCCTCGCCTACCAGTGGAACACCTACGGCACGCAGATGAACACCGCCGACGCCTCGCTGCTGCTGCCGGTCACCGCGCTGGACAAGGAGTACATCGGCACGACCTGGCCCTGGGGTCACGAGACCGAGAGCCCGGGCTTCGAGCGCGGGGAGATCACGGTGGTGGCGGTGGAGGACGGCACGCACGTCACCTTCACTCCCGCCTACGACGTGGAGGCGGCCGAGGACTCCTCCGTTCCCGCCATGAGCTCCGGGGTGGCGGCCGCGCCCATCACC
>CAYZAI010000417.1:0-3989 GCA_964476305.1 uncultured Myxococcales bacterium | reverse complement strand
GTCCTCATCCAACTCGACGTTGGCCGTCTCGATGGTCAGCTTGCCCCCCTGCGGCATGGCGTCCCTGGCGTTGACCGCCAGGTTCATGATCACCTGCTCGATCTGAGCGGGGTCGGCCACCACGCTGCCGAGTCCCTCGGCGGGGGAGATCGCGATTTCGATGTCCTCGCCCAGCAGGCGCCGCAGCATGCCATCGATGCCGCCGATGACCCGGTTCAGATCGAGCACCCGGGGCTCCAGAACCTGTTTACGACTGAAGGCCAGGAGCTGCCTGGTCAGGATGGCGGCGCGCTCGCCCGCCTTCCTGATCTCCTTCAGATCCGCCCGCAGGGGATCGGACTCGCGCAAGTCGTCCATCGCGAAGGCTGCGTAGCTGATGATCACACTGAGCAGGTTGTTGAAGTCGTGGGCCACACCGCCGGCGAGGCTGCCGACGGCCTCCAGTCGCTGGGAGAGTACGAGCTGTTTCTCGAGTTGCGCCTTCTTGAGGCCGGCTTCCACTTCACCCGTGACGTCCTTCACGATGTGAACGAACCCGGTCTCCCGGCCGCTGGACCGGGCCAGAGGCCAAACGACGAGGTCGTAGGTCCTGCCGTTCTCCCGATAGCGAGCCGAAGCGGGTTCGTTTGGTCGGGCACGGCTGGTACACGGGCACGCCGCGATGGGGGCATCCGTCCCATGGACGAGTTCGAAGCACTTCCGGCCGACGATCTCCTCCCGGGGCAGCCCGAGGGCTACACAACCAGCCCGGTTCATCTCGACGAACTCGTGATCCGGCGTAAGGACACAGACGATATCCGAGATGGCGTCGAATGTCTCCTGCCAGCGATCAATCGAGGCCTGTAGCGCGTCCTGCGCCTGCCTGAGATCCGTGATCTCGACTATCACGCCATCGACGCCGAGGGGTTTGCCCTCCTCCAGCCTGACCCGGCTCGTGGAGCGCAGGTATCGCACGCGGCCTTCCTTGTCGAAGCCGCGACATTCGTAGGGCTCGATCACGCCCGCCAGACCACGCTCGAAGCTCGCCACGAGTCCGGGAATGTCGTCCGGGTGCATGAACTCCAGGAAGCTCCGGCCGGTGACCTCCTCCGGCGTGAAACCGTAGACCCGCTCGACCGCCGGGCTGATGAACTCGACCCGCCCCTCGGCATCGAGAGAGAAGACCACGTCCTCGATGTTCTCCACCAGGTCCCGGTATCTCTTCTGCGATCGCCTCAGCGCTTCCACGCCCTCCTGCTGGATGACCCGGCCGCGCAAGGTCGTGATGCCGTAACCCAGATCCAGGGCCAATTCCTCCAACAGCGCGCACTCGGCGGCATCGAAGGCATCAGGCTCGGAAGCGTAGATCGTCAGCGCACCAGAGGTCCCGTCGTGATCCTTGATCGGCAGCGCGACGCACGAGGCGAATCCGCGCTCGATGGCCGCCTCGCGCCAGGGGGCGAACGCCGGATCCGAAGCGATGAACCGCGCCACCGACGGCCTCCCCGTGCGGATGGCCGTACCCACGGGCCCCGACCCGCGCTCGGTCTCCTCCCAGGTGATCCGGGCGACTTCGAGGTAGCCGTCGTCCCGACCCGCCCGCGCCACGGGCAGGACGGAGCGCTCGGGATCGTCCTGCTTGAACCCGATCCAGGCCAGGAGATAGCCGCTCTTCTCCGCAATGCGGCAGACGTCCTCCATGAACCTCTGTTCGTCCATGGCATGCACCAGGGTATGGTTGCTCTCGGCGAGCACATGGAGCGCGCGCCGGGATCTGCCCAGCGTCTCCTCGGCACGCCGCCGCTCGGTGATGTCCACGGAGAGGACTGCCACCCCCTCGGGCACGGGCTCGAACCGCAGCTCGAACCAGCCCTTGGAGCCGTTCGGGAACGTGAACTCGCTCTCCATCGTGTCCGGCGTCCGCCGCTCCATGCAGCGGCGCAGGACGGAGAACATCTCCGTGCGCTCGATCCCCGGGTAGGCCTCCATCATGGTCCGACCGAGAAGTTCTTCCCGGGTCGTGCGGCCGTGGGCTGCGGCCGCGGTGTTGACGTAGAGATAGCGGAAGTCGGGCCCGATGACCTGGCAGCCTTCGAGCAGGGTGTCGAGGACACTCATGGCGAGGGTTTCCGAGGGAATCCGCGTTGGGTCCATCCGGGTCGTGCCTCCTAGACGAAAAAAAACGCTGCAGTGGCAACATGGGGACGATATCGCATGTTTTCAATAGCCACTGGCGTTCTGAAGGGAAGAATCGAGAGGTTTTCGGCAATCACCAGAGCTGGGAAAGCACATGCCGCCAGCCGGCCGAGCCCGCCAGGGTTGAAACGCTGCGCTTCTCGACGATTGGCTACACGTCATCCGTCGATACTCCCCGGATGCTGCAGTGGGACGCTCGGCCGAGCGTGCTGCTTTTGTCGATTTCAGCAGTCCATGTGCCTCAGCGAACCCGGCGCCCGGTCGATATCAGTCCTGCAGGCGCTCGGCGATGATGGCGGCCAGGTCGGCCATGGCAGGGGTCCAGTCCTCGTTGCAGATCGAGTAGATGTAGCCCCCGGACTGGAAGCTCTGGGCCAGCGCCACGAAGCGCCGGCCCGGGCGGGCCTTGGTCACCTCGACGTCGCCCTCCATCCGGTTGCAGGCGGGCTTGAAGAACCAGGTCAGACCGCTGGCCGTCTCCTCCTGCACGGGTACGTTCTGCATGTCGGCGTGGTTCAGGCATACGGAGATGTCCGAGCCCAGGCCCTGGCAGTCTTCCGCCTTGGGTACGCCCACGATGGCGCCGAAGACCACCCCGGACACCCGCCCCTGCTTGGCATCCACGAGCCGCTGGTAGAACGAGGTCGTGCTGTAGAGATACTGCTCGTTGTTGTCGAGGTTGCAGGCGATGTTGACCTTTCTGTTCTCCAGTTGCTGGATCTCCGGCACCTGGAACAGCTCCTTGTGCTCGATGGAGCAGTCCTCCTCGTCGCTGACCACGATCACCGCCAGCAGCGCGTCCTCGCGCATGAACACGGCCTGGTCCGTGCGGGTCACGGCCACGGCCGCGGACTGGAGCTGCTGCTCGAAACCGCAGCCGCTCGTGCCGAGGTTCGAGAGGCAGGCGACCTGCATCGCCATCAGGCCGTTGGGATCCTGCTTCGTGGTCTCGGCCCATGGGCCGTCGAAGGCCGGGCAGACCTGGTTGGCGCCGTTGTTGTTGGGCTCCAGGCAGAGGCCGATCCCGTCGTCGCCGATCTGCTCGCAGTCCCAGCCCGCCGGGCACTGGGCGTTCGACTCGTCGCAGGGGATGGCGCCGCTCTTCAGGTTGACGGTCTTGCCGCCCGCGTAGGCCTGGAACACGCCGTCGTCACCGAAGGAAGAGCAGCCAGCCGGGAGCGCCTCGGGCCAGCCGTCGCCGTCCTGGTAGGCGTTGCCGCCCCAGGACAGGCCCATGTCCGTGCTGACCACGGCCACGCGCACGTCGTCCGCCGCCGGCCACAGGGAGCCCGGCAACGGCGCCACCAGGGAGTTCACCAGCTTGAACACCGAGGTGGCGAAGATGGTCTGCTCCGCGTCCATGGACCCGGAGTTGTCCACCACCAGCAGCACGTCCACGGCCGCCCACGGGAACTGGCCCTGACCGTCGTCGTCATCCCCATCGGCGTCGTCATCGTCGTTGTCGTCATCGTCGTCCCCGCAGCCCCAGGCGACGACCGCGAGCCCCAGCGCGAGGATCGCGACGATTCTCCACATCCACTGCATGGCGGACCTCCTTGTCTCGGTGCGGGAAGTGCGTACTTCCACCTCCCATAGTGGCACCGGAGGAGGAAAAAGAGGGAGAAAAGAACGGTTGCTGACCAAACAGGTAGAAGCCCGCCGGGAAGATCGCACGCACCCCTTGCGAACGCGGGACTGCTGGCTACGTTGGTAGTATGGCCCGCTGAGAGGGCGGAACGGTGGCCAGGAAGCCCTTCATCTCGGCGGGCCGTCCACTATCCCGGCGCCACCTCCCGAGCGTGAAAGCGACGCGC
>CAYZAI010000416.1:0-3999 GCA_964476305.1 uncultured Myxococcales bacterium | reverse complement strand
GGGGAATGGGATAGGCTCGGTTCCGCGTTCGGACGCGAGGGTCCATGGGACGAAATCGCACCACTCTCCTCCTGCCGGCCGTCATCGCGGCGGCGGCGCTCGCGCTTGCGGCCTGCGGGCCGCGCCGCTCGGACACCGGGGACGCGGCCGCGGATCTGGCCCTGGCCATCGCCACCACGCCGGATCAGGACGTCGTGCTATGGACCGCCCGCAGCGACGGCCGCCAGGAGAGCTGGTGGGTCCGTGGCAGCTCGCTGGACAACCAGGTCGTTGCGGCCGTGGAGGGGCTGGTGCTGCCCCTGGACGGCCGCGTCTGGGTCTGGCGCGCAGAGAAGGTTCCGATCGTCCTGTGCGACTGCCCGGCCTGGGAGGTGGCCGGCATGGAGAGCGCCTGCCCGGCGTCCGCCGAGACCGCCCACGGCACGTACGCTCGGCTCGAGGATCTGGTGACCGGCGAGGTGCTCGAGATCCTCCCGGCTCCGGTGACGGACACTGAGGATGGCCCGGCCTTCGCCGACTTCGGCTTCGGCATGGAGCCCGTGGGCGCGGTGGGGCCGTACCTCTTCGTTCGGACCTACGAGCAGTCCCTGGGCTGCGGCGCGGCGCACCACTCCTGGGCCTCGACCTTCACGGCTTTCGACATCTCGGCCGGTGAGCCCGTCGATATCCTCGCCGCACACGAGCGCGCGGCCGTCGAAAACAACGAGCGGGAGGCGGCCTTCTCCGCCATGCGCGGCGATCCCCTGGCGCAGGCACAGAGCGCAGCGGACCTGGAGCTGACGGCCATCGAGCCCACCTGGGTAACGGGCGCGGGCCTCCAGCTGCGTTACCAGTTCACGGCCGGGGCTTCCTTTGCCGACTCGGACGACAGCTGGGGTTCCTATTCGCGATCGATCTCGGTCCCGGCGAAGGGCATCCCCGAGGCACTGCTGCCATTCGCGCTGTTGCCCCAGGCGCTCGAGAACACGATCCTGCCCGGGGGGGAGCCGCGCGTGGCGGGCGTGGCCGTGGCCGACGGGTCACCCGAGCAGTTAGCGGCCCTGGCCCGCCTGTTCGGCGGGGCAGAGTGACGGGAGGCCGCTTCCGTGCCCCTCGCGTTCCGCTCCACGACCCACGGCACCGTGGCCTTCGGATTCTTCAACATCGAGACAGACCTGCTGCTCCTCGAGAACCGGTTCTTTTTCGCCACGGATTTCGCTCGCCGGGTGACGGACCTTGGCGAAGTGACCGCGGATCGCCACGAGACGACATGGGACGTCTGGACCATCGACTGTCCCGAGGACATCGGCGACCTGACGGGCGCGATCCGCGGGATCCGGTTCGCCGGCTTCATCGGCGAGGTCTACCGCCGCTTCCCGTTCCCGGCCGACCCCGAGGGCTTCCGGCAGCAGCCGGAGGGGGATCGGACGCAGGAGGAAGTGCGCGAGATGATCGATCGGTGGGCGCGTCGCGAGGCCGTCGCCGTGGTCGCGGATCGGGCCTCCAGCGGGATCTCCATCGGCGGGATCGGGTTCACCCTCGAAAACTTCCGGGAGCTGGTGCGCTACGTGCGGCTCGGCGGCTACCCCCGCTGGCGGGACGGGTCGCCGCCGCCATACGTCGTGGCCATGCTGCGTGCGCTGGAGACGGGTGTGGGCTGGATCCGCTAGGCCGAGAGGACCTCGAGGCCCTTCTGGACCATCGACCAGGTGACGAACAGGGGCTTGCGCTGGATACGCAGCTGCACCTGGTTCCCCTCCACCTCGTACGAGCCGTCGAACCAGCCGGTGAAGCGGCCGCGGCGGCTGTTGCCGCTGACCACCACCCGGTCCTGGGCCACTGTGCAGACCTGGTCGAGCAGCTGATCGGGATCGCGGCGGATACGGACGTTGAACTCCATGGCGAATCCTCCGGGTTTCCTGCCCCGCCCCAAGGTAGCGGGACCGGGCCCGCGCCGCAAATTATCGGGTTTTCGGCCAGCCGGCGGAGACGGCGGGCCGGGCGCGTTGATCCGGTCAGCGATCGGGCGTATCATGGGCAGGCAGACCACAGTCGAAACGATCGAGGAGGTGGCCCATGCATCGCAACGCCCTGGTGCCCGCGCTCCTGGCTCTCGCGATATTCGCCTGCGAGGCGGGCGGGACCGCGCCGGGAGGCCTCGCCGATGGCGGCGATGCGGACGCGGACGCGGACTCGGATTCGGACGTGGACACGGACGCGGACGGCGATTCCGACGCGGACGGCGATGCCGACACCGACGCGGACTCGGACTCGGACAGTGACGCCGATACCGATGCCGACGCCGACTCGGACGGCGATGCCGACACCGACGCCGACTCGGACCCGCCCTGCGTCGACGAGGACGAGGACTGGTGGTGCGTGCCCTTCGACTGCGACGACGGCGACCCGGATGTCAACCCCGGTGTGCCCGAGCAATCGGGCAACGGGGTGGACGACGACTGCAACGGCCTGACCGACGAGACCGGCGGCGACGGCGACACCGACACGGACGGCGACTCGGACACCGACGCGGATTCCGACGTGGATACCGACAGCCAGTGCATAGACGACTGCACCGAGGCCTCGCCGGTCTGCCAGCCGGCCATGGCCAGCGAGGACGCCCAGGGGCTGTGCGACCAGCTCGACAACGACTGCGACGGAACTGTCGACGAGGGCTGTACGTGCGGCGTGGGCCAGGTCCAGCCTTGCTTCATTGGCCCGCCCAACTTCCGCGATGTGGGCCAGTGCACGGACGGGACCCAGACCTGCGTGGCCGCGGGCGAGTTCGGCGTGTGGGGAGCATGCACGGGCGGCATCTGGCCGACCCCGGAAATCTGCGACAACGTGGACAATGATTGCGACGGGTGCACGGACGACGACCTGTGCTGCGACCCGCTCATCGACTGCTCGGGCAACCTGCCCGACGCGCAGCCGTTCCAGGCCTACGTGGTCGACGGCACGGATTTCTACACCGGCGGCGACGCCACGGGCTGGACCTGGGAGATGACCCCGGGGCCGTGCTACGAGACCAACGGCAACCGCACCAGCTTCACGATGAACGGGCAGTCCAACGTGACCCAGGTCTCGGGGCCGACCATGAGCACGCTGACCCTGTTCTTCACCCTCTCGGGCCAGTACACGCTGACGATGACGGTGCAGACCCCGAGCGGCCCGCTCTCCTGCTCGTGGGTGATCCACGTCGTCGGTCCCGGGCTGCGCGTGGAGCTGTGCTGGGACACGACCACCAGCACCGACATCGACATCCAGCTGGGCAAGGTGGGCGTCACGGACAACTGGTTCGGTTACACCGACCCGACCCACGACCCGTGCTTCGCCTTCAACTGCGCGTCCAACTGGTCGGGCACGAGCTACACCCACGTCAACTGGGGCTATGCGCCCTCGCCCTACTCGATGTGCAGCGACATCCCCTACGGTGACTGGAGCTACTACGGCTACTGCCCCAACCCCCGCATCGATATCGACAACAACTTCAACGGCCCCGGCGTGCCCGAGAACGTCAACCTCGACAACCCCAACGACGGAGACCAGTTCCGCGTGTTCGTGCACTACTTCAGCGGCACCGTCGTGACCCACCCGGTGGTCAACGTCTACTGCGAGGGGATCCTCCAGGCGACCTACGGCATCGTCCCGCAGGTGGCGGGCTTCGACACTGCGGGCGGCTGGTCCTACCAGGGTGACGGCTGGAAGGTCGTCGATATCGTCGCCCACGTCACGGGCGGAGTGACCACCTGCGACCTGTACCCGATCCTCACCGTCGCAGACGACTACTGGGTCGAGACCCAGTACTACTATAACTTCGCCTGGGGTACGCCGCCCTTCCCGTAGCCGCGAGAAGGTCAGGGAGCCGGGGATCAGGGTGGCGGGGCCGGTGAATCGAGGGGCTCGTCGCCGGGGTTGGCCTTGATGATCTGTTCGAGCAGGCGCTGCAGCTCCTCGGTGGACTCGGCGTTCACCGGGTCCGTGTCCCAGGCGGGCGCGGCCTGGGGTGCTGCCTGCGCA
>CAYZAI010000415.1:0-4006 GCA_964476305.1 uncultured Myxococcales bacterium | reverse complement strand
GACACGGACACCGACACGGATACCGGCACGGACACCGGCACGGACACCGGCACGGGAACGGGGTTGGGAGACGCGTATGATCTGGTGGAATACGACTTCGATGGCGACACGCCGAACGCCTCGTACGTGCAGGACGACCTCTCGGCGACCCCGATGGGCCTCGCCAACGGCACGCCGAGCTTCTTCAACGGAAACCCCTCCACCGGCGATGCCATCTCGGCGAATGGCTGGACCGGCGACCTGGGGGTCCAGTACTACGAGTTCACGGTCACCCCGCCGATGGGCGGAGCGCTACAGTTGGCGGATCTCTTCTTCGACGACCGCCGTTCGAGCACGGGACCGACGAGCTGGGAGGTCTGGCTCCTGGTCGGGGTGGATACCTACGTCGTCGGCTCGGGCGCGACCCACGAGGATTTCAGCGCCACGCCGATGAACGCCGTGAGCTTCACCGGATACGAAGGCCCGTTCGACTCGGACGTCATCATCCGGCTCACAGCCACAGGCGCGTCCGGGAATCCCGGCACGTGGCGCCTCGACAACGTGCTGCTCACGGGATGGGTCTTCTAGACCGACCCGGTTCCCCGCCCAACCCTCAGACAGCTCCGTTCTGGAAGGACCCGAACCGGCCGTCGTTCTTTTCCGACAGGACCTTGTGCACCTCGTGCTCGCGGAAGAGGTGCAAGAGCTCGGCGTCGATGTGGCCGTCCTTGACCTCGAACCCCAGGATCTGGAACGCGCGCTCCAGGCTGACGGCCTTCTTGTAGGGCCGATCCGAGGCGGTCAGTGCGTCGAAGATGTCGGCCACGGCCATCATCCGCGCCTCGATCGGGATCTCGGCCTCGCGCAGGCCCCGGGGATAGCCGGAGCCGTCGAGCTTCTCGTGGTGCGCTCCGGCGATTTCCGGCACGCGGCGCAGGCCCCGGCCCCACGGGATCCGCGCCAGGAACGAGATCGTGTGCTCGGCGTGGGACCGGATTTCGACCAGCTCTTCCTCGGTCAGGCTGCCCTTGGCCGTGAGCAGGGCGCGGACCTCCTCGGGCCTGAGGTACGGCCGGCGGTTGCGGTCCACGTCGAAGTAGGTCCGCTGCGCGATGTCCTCGACCTTGGCGAAGTCGCCCTCGGGGAGCACCGTGGGTTCGTTGGCCGCGGAGATGATGCGCCAGCACTCGTCAATCTCGCCGATGGTCCGCTCGCAGGACGAGTCGAGGATCGCCACCTCCTCGGACCCGACCCCGGTCTCGATCATCATGATCCGCCGCTGCAGGTGATCGTTCTCGATGTCGCGCCGGATGTAGTCGAACCGGGCGCGGATGATCTCCAGCTCCGGCGGGTAGAGCTTCTTGGCCTTGACCAGGACCTCCTCGCGCACGCCGACCTTGCCGAAGTCGTGCAGCAGCCCCGCGGTCTCGATCTCGGCGAGCTGCCCCTCGGTGAAGCTCACGCCGGCAAACGGCCCCTCGGCCTGGCGCGAGACGACCTCGGCCAGCCGCCGGGTCAGCGCCGCCACTCGGAAGGAGTGCCCGGAAGTGGTCGGGTCCCTCTGCTCGATGGCGTGGACCGAGGCGCGGACGAAGCCCTCGAAGATGTGCCGGATCTCGGCGTAGAGCTGGGCGTTCTCCATGGCCACCGCGGCCTGGGAGGCCAACGTCTCGACCAGCTCCCGGGAGCGGGAGTCGATGGCCACCACCTCGCGGTCGAAGTCCCCCGGGGAGAGCAGCCGCGCGGAGGGGTTCCGTTTCTTGTTGATCAGCTGCACCACGCCGAGCACCGCGCCCTCCTGGTTGATCATCGGGACGGCGAGCACGGAGCGCGTCTGGTATCCGGTGCGCTCGTCGAAGCTGTGATCGAAGGAGTACGGTGCGTTGGCCGGGATGCGGCCCACGTCCGGGATGTCGATGGAGCGTTTCATCACGACGGCCGCGCCGGCGATGGACTCGTTCGAGACCGGCACGACGAACTCGGCCGAGGCGTAGTCGAGGCTGTCGTTCTGGGAGAGCTTGAACCTGAGCTGCCGGCCTTCGCCCCCGCCGCTCGGGTCTTCGACGACGTAGATGCTGCCCGCGTCTGCCCCGGCCAGGCGACGAGCCCGCTCGAGGATCGCGCCGAGCAGGGCATCCACGTCCTTGACCGCGGACAGGCTCTTGCCGATTTCGATCAGCTCCTTCAGCTCGTAGTCGCGGCGGCGCAGGCTCCGCTCCCGGTCCTGCTCGTCCCGCCGCAGCCGGTGCAGCTCGAGGGCGTTTCGGAGCGAGCTGGAGACCCTGTACGGCGTCGCATCCCGCGGGAGCACGTCGAAGAACCCCGCGGGGTGTCCTTCCACCGGCCCATCGGCCACCAGGATCCGCGGCCTGCCACCCGGGTCGGCCGTGGAACCGCCCGTGTCCTCGACCAGGGCCTCGGCCTCGTCGTCGGCCACGAGCACGGAGCCCCCGGCCAGCGGCGTCAGTGACCAGCCGCGTTCGGCTGCGGCGGTCCCGAGCCTCGCGGTGAGCCAGTCCCGAAGTTCCATCACTGTCATCGGTCCCCCTCCTCGCTGCGCGAGCCGCGCGCGGCCCGCCCGTTGTCGCGAGCTCCGTAGGCGCGGATGATATCCTGGACCAGCGGGTGGCGCACCACGTCCACCTCCGTGAAGTGGCAAAGCGAGATGCCCTCGATGCCCCGCAGCACATCCCGCGCGTCCACGAGGCCGGAAACCACGCCGGGTGGCAGGTCCACCTGGCTGATGTCACCGGTGACCACGGCCTTGGAGGAGTAGCCCAGGCGCGTGAGGAACATCTTCATCTGGTCCACGGTGGTGTTCTGGGCCTCGTCGAGGATCACGAAGGAGTCGTTCAGCGTGCGGCCGCGCATGAAGGCCAGCGGCGCGATCTCGATCTGGCCCTGGGCCAGCAGGGTCTGGGTGCGGTCCGGCTCGAGCATGTCGTTCAGCGCGTCGTAGAGAGGCCGAAGGTACGGGTTGATCTTCTCGGCCAGGTCGCCCGGGAGGAAGCCCAGGCGTTCCCCGGCCTCCACGGCAGGGCGGGTCAGCACGATCCGGCGGTGCCGCCCGGCGGTGAGATCGGCGACGGCCAGGGCCACGGCCAGGTACGTCTTGCCCGTGCCCGCTGGTCCGATACCCAAGGTGACGTCGTTGCCGCGGATCGCGTCCACGTAACGCTTCTGGGCCAGGCCCCGGGGCGTCACGATGCGGCGGCTGGCCGTGACGTGGACGACGTCGCCGAAGATCCCGACCAGGTCGGACCCAGGGTCGTCGGCCAGGATCCTGGCGCCCCGCAGCATCTCCGCGGGGCCGAGCCGCCGACCCCCGCGGCAGATGCGCGTGAGCTGGTCGAGCAGGCGCAGTCCCGCGGCCACGTGCTCGGGTTCCCCGCGCAGGAACACGGTCTGCCCGCGCTGGCCCATGTGGAGCGCAAGCTCCCGCTGCATCACCTGGAGCAGCTCGCCGCCCGGCCCGAGCACCTCGAGCATCAGGTGGGCGTCCTCGAAGGTGTGCTCGTCGCCAGCCGGGACGGGGCTTGGCAGGGGTTTCGTCACGCCTTCTGGCATCGCGTTTTTGTATCCCACGGCGTGGGGGGTGTAAAGGACCCGTGGCGGATTCGGGAAATAGCCGCCCGCGTCTCGCGCGTTGACTTGGCCGCAGAACGCGGCTTGAATGCGGGCATCGACATCGCGGTGGACGGGCGCGGCCCGGCCGCAGGGAGGTGTACGGGATGAACCCGAGACTCGATCTTCTGCTGTTCGACGCGGGCGCGGGGGGAACCCACGGGGCCCCGACCGACGCCGCCGGCAACCTGGTGGAGATGCTGCGGCTGGTGGTCGAGGCCTCGCCCATCGTGCAGGGCGTCATCGCCCTGCTGGTGGTGTCCATCCTCGCGTGCCTGTTCATCATCGCCTACAAGTGGATCCAGATCGCCCGGGCCCAGCGCCAGACCCAGCGCTTCCTGCACGTCTTCTGGGAATCCAAGCGCCTCGACGAGATCTACTCGGCCGCGGAGCGCTTCCGCCG
>CAYZAI010000414.1:0-4015 GCA_964476305.1 uncultured Myxococcales bacterium | reverse complement strand
GCAGCACCGACGCGGACACCGACGCGGATGCCGATTCCGACGCCGATTCCGACGCCGATTCCGACGCGGACGCGGACGCCGATTCCGACGCGGACACCGACGCGGACTCGGATGCCGACTCGGACACCGACGCCAACTACAAGAACATGTGGAAGTGTCTGATCTGCGATTGACCTCGTCGTCCCCGCTCTCCGTTTTCTCCAGTTCCCGAACCGCCCTTTTCTGCTAGGATGGATGCGCCCGCCGTGTTGCGGGTGGAGGATGCATGTCCGCAGGTTTCGAACGAGAGCTCGCATTGCATTTCGAGGCGGGCTACCCCCTCGTCTTCCTGGTCACGCAGGACGAGCAGCGCGCCCTCGAGGTGCTGGAACGGATCGCCGACGCGGCAGGTCGCGAGCTGTTCATCCCGCGGGCTCCCGGCGCCTGCCTCTCCCTGGCCGAGTTGCTGGCGGTGCCATCCCCCAAGCGGGCGCTGGTCGTGATCGACGACGTGCACCGGCGGCTCGACGACGCCGGGACCCTCAGGCTTCTGGCCGACGCCGCCGGACGTGGCCAGGCGGACGGGCGCAGCCTCGTCGCGCTCGTCCCCTGGATGGATCTGCCCCCCGAGCTCGAGCGCATCGCCGCCGTGGTCGAGTTGCCGTTGCCCGACCCGGTAGAGCTGAGGGCCGTGCTGGACGGCGTGCTGGCGGACAGCGGTGTCCTGCTCACCGACGGGGACGCGGAGCACATGGTCCGAGTCTCTCAAGGGCTGACCCAGGTCGAGGCAGAGCGCGCCCTGCGCAAGGCCCTCGCGGGGTGGCCAGGGGACGTGGAAAAGGCACGGCTGTCGGTGGAAGCGGACAAGCGCCGTACCTTGCGCCGAAGCCGCGTGCTCGAACACGTGGACACGCCGTCGTCGATGGACGACGTCGGGGGGCTCGACCTGCTCAAGGAGTGGCTGGTCTCGCGCAGGGATGCGTTCACGGCAAGGGCCCGGGAGTTCGGCCTGCCTGCGCCGCGCGGCCTGCTGCTGATGGGCGTGCAGGGCTGCGGCAAGTCGCTGACCGCCAAGGCCGTGGCGGGCTTCTGGCGCCTGCCCCTGGTACGGCTCGACATCTCGGCGGTCTTCGGTCAGCCCAGGCCCGAGGAGGCCCTGCGCTCGGCCCTGCGCGTGGCCGAGGCCATGGCCCCGGTCGTGTTGTGGATTGACGAGATCGAGAAGGGCTTCGACCAGGGGGGCGAGGGTCCGGCCGCCCGCCTGCTGGGTGGGATGGTCACCTGGCTCCAGGAGAAGCAGCACGACGTGTTCGTGGTGGCCACGGCGAACCGCGTCGCATCCCTGCCCCCCGAGCTGCCGCGCAAGGGCCGGTTCGACGAGATCTTCTTCATCGACCTGCCCGGCACGCACGACCGCCGCGAGATCCTCCGCATCCACCTCGCCAGGAGGGGCCTCGATCCGGGTGGCTTCGACCTCGACGGGA
The DNA here is from genome assembly GCA_964476305.1 of uncultured Myxococcales bacterium. Lineage (GTDB taxonomy): Bacteria > Myxococcota_A > Polyangia > JAAYKL01 > JAAYKL01 > CAYZAI01. Next base: position 2,552 of record CAYZAI010000414.1, on the reverse strand, counting down.
TGGTGCGGGCCACCGAGCGGCTCACGGGCAGCGAGATCGAGCAGATCGTGATCTCAGCGATGTACTCGGCCTTCAGCCGCGGCGAGAAGACGGTCGCCGCGGACCTGGCGCGGGCAGCCCGGGAGTCGGTGTCGCTCTACGAAACCTTCGAGCCCGAGATCAAGAAGCTGCGGGAATGGGCCCGCAAGCGCGCCAGACCGGCTTCCACCGACCGGCGCAAGGCCGACCTCTTCGCCGAGGACGAACAACCGAAATGAGATGAAGGTCAGCTTCACGCACCGAATCCCCGCGCCGCTCGCGAAGGTGATCGACGCCTACCGCTCGGCCGAGTTCTACGAGCTGAAGCAGCGGAACTCCGGAGCGACAGCGGTCGAGATCCTGGAGGCCTCGAGCCTGCCCGACGGCGCTTTCCGCCTCAAGGCCCGGGTCACCGAGCCGTCCCGTGTCCCGGCCTTCCTGCGCAAGTCCGAGACCGACACGTATGTCGACGATTCGCTGCTCGATCCGCGGGCCGGTACGCTGACGTGGAAGGTGACGCCCGATCGCATGGCGGACGTGTTCCTCCTCTCGGGGCGCATCGACTTCGCTGCGGACGGGGAGGGGACCCGAGTGACCTACAACACCACCCTCGAAGTGAAGATCCCGCTCGTCGGTCGCAAGGCCGAGAGCATCGGCCTCGAGAAGACCGAGGCCGAGACCGCGGTCCAGGCCGAGTTCCTCCGGTCCTGGGTCGCGGGCCGCTGACGTGACCGTCGAGCTCGTCATCTTCGACATGGACGGGACCCTGGTGGACAGCCGGGAGGACATCACCGCGTCCGTCAACGCCGGGCTCTGCGCCGTCGGGGCACCCGAGCGCGCGGCCGCCGAGATCCACCCGATGATCGGCCGCCCCCTCGAGGAGATCTTCCTCGCCCTGTTGCCCGAGGGGCTCGTCGTGAGAGCGCCGCTCGCCGCCGAAGCGTATCGTGCCGACTATTTCGAGAACTGCGCCAGCAAGAGCCGGCTGTTCCCGGGGGTGATCGAGTGCCTCGATGCCCTTCGCGCGGTGAAGCGGGCCATCGCCACCACCAAGCAGACCTTCCAGGCGGTACGGGTGGCCGAGCGGCTCGGCCTCGCCGGCCGCCTCGGCCTGGTGCACGGGCCCGACGAGATCCCCCACAAGCCCGACCCGGCCGTGATCGACCAGGTGCTGACCTTGCTCGGCGGGCGGCGCGAGGGGTCGTGGATGGTGGGCGACACGGTCTGGGATCTGCGGGCGGGCCGGGCCGCGGGCGTCAGGACCTGTGCCGTGACCCACGGGATCCACGACGCCGCCACGCTCGCCGCCGAGGCGCCGGACCTGGTGCTGGATTGCCTGGAGGATCTCCCCGCGGCCATCGGCGTCCGCTGAGGCCACGATCTGGGTGCTTTTCGACGACCGGGAGCCATGGTATTCGACCGGGTCGTGGGATCCTCGAAGAACACCGAGCGAGGAGCGGGCCTTTGAGCGGGAACGAGCGGAAGCCGCCGGGCGGGTTCCTGCGGCGGTTGGGGCTGGGGGATCTCGCCCTGGCGGTCCTGGTGCTGGCGATCATCGTGATGCTGGTCGTGCCCCTGGCCCAGTGGGTGCTCGACCTGCTGATCGGGCTCAACCTCTGCCTGTCCGCGATGATCTTCACGACGGCGATCTTCATCCGCCGGCCGCTCGGCTTCACGGTGCTGCCGTCGGTGCTGCTGGTTGCCACGCTGTTTCGTCTGGCGCTCAACGTGTCGTCGACGCGGCTGATCCTGCTCGAGGCCGACGCCGGGCGGATCATCGGCGCCTTCGGAACGGTGCTGGTCGGCGGCGACATCCTGGTGGGAGCGGTGATCTTCGGCATCCTGGCGATGGTCATGTTCCTGGTCATCACGAAGGGCGCGGAGCGGGTGGCCGAGGTCGCGGCCCGCTTCACCCTCGATGCCTTGCCCGGGATGCAGCTCGCCATCGACGCCGACCTCAGGGCCGGTGCCATCGGACCACGAGAGGTGGCCAGAAGGCGCACCGACCTCGAGCGGCGCAGCCACTACACCGGCGCCCTCGACGGCGCGATGAAGTTCGTGCGCGGCGATGCCGTGGCCAGCCTGGTGATCATCGCCGTCAACATCGCCGGTGGGCTGGCGGTGGGCATCATCAGGCGCGGGATGTCGGCGGCGGAGGCCCTGGACGTCTACGGTCGGCTGACCGTCGGTGACGGGCTCGTCACGCTGGTGCCGGCCCTGCTGGTTTCCACCGCGGCCGGGCTGCTCGTGACCCGCGTCGGGCAACCCGCAGACGACCGCAGGCTCGGCGAGCAGGTCGGTCACCAGCTCGCCGCCGAGCCCCGGGCGCTGTTCGCGGCCGCGGTGCTGATGCTGGCCCTGGCCGCGGCACCCGGGCTGCCCGCCTGGCCGTTCTTGTTGCTCACAGCCGTCACCGTGGGCCTCGCCGCCTTCGCGCTGGTGTCGCGCCGCCGTGGCAACGGCCCGCTGCGAGTTCGTAAGGTCGATGCATCGCCGGCCGGGCGGGAGGAATTCTGGCTGGACGATGTGCAGGA
>CAYZAI010000413.1:0-4017 GCA_964476305.1 uncultured Myxococcales bacterium | reverse complement strand
CGATCCTCGCACACCTCGGAATCGTTGAACCCGAGGTAGTCGATCAGACCGGCTGCCTCGGTGTCGGCCTCGTCGGTCTCCTCGTAGACGTTCTCCTCGGCGACGTAGCGCACCCGACGCCCGAACTGCTCGGCGTCCTGGAAGAACCGCGATTCGAAGAAGCCCGCCCCTCGGTGTCTCGCTTCCTTCTTCCGCTTGCGCTGGTTGGCATCGCGCAGGACCGCGTAGTAGTTGTAGTAGTCGTCCTCGTATTTTTTGCCGGGATCGAAGTGCTCGACGTCGACCGAGTCCAATTCGGAGATGCGCTTCTCGGTGTAGGCGCAGAATCCCATCTGCTCGGCGAGGAGCATGTTCCTGAGCCGGCTGTTGCCGCGGTTCCTGTGATACCTCAGGTCCTCGGCCAGGATCGCCGAGTCCGCTCTCTTGCCGAGGAACTTCATTCCGCTGGGATGTTTTCCGGCGTCTCAAAACCGTACTGGTTCCCGATTTCCGCCGCGCGTTCGATCAACTGCATCTTCTCGTTGTCGTCATTGGAACGCCGGATCTGCTTGCGCAGGCCCAGGTACTCGCTCCACTTCTCCTGGCCCTTGTCGCCCATCAGGCGCGACAGCCCGAAGTCCTTGCGCAGCAAGTCGTTGGGATCGTCGCCTACGGGAGCGACTCCCTTCTTCGCCACCACGCGGTAGCTGTCGTCCCAGTTCAGGATGATCCGCTCGTGGGGCTCGAACTGGGCCGCGACGATGGGGCTGTGGGTCGCGACGAACGTCTGGGTCGTGGTCCTGCCGTCATCGCCACGAACGAGCTCGTCGTAGATCGCCATCAGGTCGAACAGGAAGTCCGGGAACAGGCTGTTTTCCGGCTCGTCGATGAGCAGGAAGCCGCGCTCGATCTTCCGGCCGAAGTACAGCAGGAAGATGTGCCCGACCCGGAAGATGAAGTTGCGGATACCCGTGCTCAGCAGGTTGTATCCGATTCTCTCGCCCGTGGATTTCAGGCGAACAAAGGCATCGAGGTTGTCCGTGAGCTGGATCGGGAGCTTGGCGTGCTCGAGATCCAGCTCCAGCCCGGCCTGACCGAGGATCCTGTCCCACAGCGGGGCCAGCATGCGCAGCGGATCCGGGTGCAACCGATCGAAATCATCGATCAACTCGCGTTTGCTCCGGTTGATGTTCTCGGGCCGGGTCTCGAACTCCTCGCGCTCGCTCTGGCGCTCCTTGATGAGGTAGACCAGGACGCGCCAGGCTTGGACCACCGTTGCAGTCGAGATTTCGTGGTAGACTGGGAGCCCTCCGCGGAGCTTCAGCGCCTCGTTGACGTTCGTTTTCGGGACACCGGTCACCGCCATCGCTTCGTTTGTCGACGTCTCGGGGGGCGAGTAGACGAGCAGGTCGGAAGATCTCGGCTTCAGCTGGAGGTCAGTTGCGGCTTTCGCCCGCTCGTTCTCGGGAAGAAGATGCCGGCGGACCATCTCGGACAGCAGCTTCTTGTCTTCCTGGTTCTTCGGCTCGACGAACTCGTCCAGCCAGTTCTTCTCGTCCTCGATGCTGTCTCGAAGAAAAAAATCGGCGAACTTGGAGCGGACCAGGTACACATTCCCCTGGGCCAATTTCAGCTTCACCGCGATGGCGGCATCGAGGCTTCGCCCACGGCTGGGAAAAGACACCAGGAGGTCTCTCAGAAAAACCAGCACCGTCGACTTTCCGGTCCCGTTGGGCCCGATCAGGCAGACGCGGTCCACGGGCTCGCCGTCCGGGCCGGTGAAGTCCAGGTCGGTGTCGCCGAACTGCCGGAAGCCTCGGAACATCAGCTTGCAGATCTTCATTTTGTACCCCGCGTCGGTTGGCCCGAACGTACTACCCGGGCGGTGCGAGGGTCAAGAACGGTGGCGCGGCTGTTCCTGCCGACGATATCCGGCCGGCATCGATGACTTCCCGGCAAAGAACGAAAACCCGATCCCGGGAGCGTGGTATCATGCCCGGGAAGCGACGCGCTTCGCCGGAGCGCGGGGAGGGACGCTATGATCACCACGAGAACACTGCTCTTGGCTGCCGCAGCGCTGTTCGCGGCCTTCGGCTGCCAGACGGCCGCGAACCCGGACACGGACGCCGGCACGGACGGCGATTCGGATTCGGACACCGACACCGACGCCGACACCGACGGTGATTCGGACACCGACACCGACGCCGACGCCGACGCCGATGGGGACGCCGACGCGGATACCGATGGGGACGCCGATGCCGACACCGACGGGGACGCCGACGGCGACGCGGACTGGGGCGACGTGCACGGGGAAGTGGAACAGTGCTGGGATACCGGCGGCGGGCCGGATTGCTGGGGGGCGAGCGGCATCGACGTGATCGCCGTGGACGAGGACTCGGACTCCTATGGCCCGGCCGTCTCCGGGTCCGGCGGCGCCTACCTGCTGCCGCTCCCGCCCGGCGTGTACGACGTGACGGCCAATCCCCAAGGCGAATACCAAGGCCTCCTCAGCGAGTCGACGGCCTTCGGCGTGGTGGTGGGCGAAGGCGAATCGGTGGAGCAGGACTTCACGCTCTGGGCCGACGTCGACGCGCCGTACATCTACCTCTACCCCGAGCAGGCGACGCAGGTGGACGTCACCCTGCTGCCGGCCGACGGCATGAGCATCACGGACTCCGAGCCCGAGTACGCAAGCGGCTGGAGCGTGTGGGCCGAGCCGTCGGGCCTGCTGGGCGGCCAATGGGACTACCTGTTCTACGAGGCCACGGTGCTCTGGGTGTTCCAGAACGAAGAGGGCTTTGCCGTGCCCGCCCCGGAGATCTTCGAGTGGTTCGCCGCCGAGCTGCCGGAGCTGGGTTTGACCGAAGACGAGACCGCGGACTTCCTGGACTACTGGACCGCGCACCTGCCCTACGCGCCGTGCTACCGCGTGTTCCCCCAGCCCCTGGCGATCGTCGAACAGGAGGTGGGGCTCGTCGTCGACCCCGCGCCGGACAGCGTGCTGCGGCTGTGGCTGATGATCGAGGGCGCGACCGAGTGCGAGGACCTTCCGGCGCCGGCCGTGGAGCCTTTCGTCCGCGCGGGCTTCACGGTCGTGGAGTGGGGCGTCGCGCTTTGCGGACCGTCCTTCGAGTAGAGAATCGGCGCCGGGAGCGCCGGGAGAGAGGAACACCATGACCGCGACGAGAGCGCTGCTCGTGCTGATCGCCGGACTGATCGCGGCCTTCGGCTGCCAGACGGCCTCGAGCACGGAAACGGACGCCGGCACGGACGGCGACACGGACTCGGACTCGGACTCCGACACGGACGCGGATTCGGACACGGACACGGACTCGGACTCGGATTCGGACACGGACTCGGACTCGGACGCCGACACGGATACCGACACGGACACCGACACCGACGCCTGGGCGGGGGTCCTCTGCGGTTGGGGGATCTGCACCTCGCCCCAGGCGTGCTGCATCACCTCGGACGCGCCCTTCCAGGAGTGCGTCGACGCCGGCGCCTGCTCGGGCGACCTCATGGTGGTCTGCGACGGGCCGGAGGACTGCGCCGGGGACGGCGAGTGCTGCCTGCCGTCCGGTGCGATCATGGCGACGTGGTGCGCGGTCGGATCGTGCCAGACCTTGCAGGCGGCCTGCCACACGGACGGCGATTGCGGAGCCGGGCACTGCTGCCCGGCGTTCCTGTTCGGCTGGGCCCACGGCGCCTGCCAGCCCGACCCCTGCGACTGACGGAATAGCGCCGCTCGCGCCGCTGTTTCCCCGATGTCCGCCAGAGGATCGACGCGAAGGGACCGCGAAGTGCGCCACCCGCCGCGAAGATGGGCCGTCTTCATCGCGATCTCGATCGCCGTCCACGGGCTGTTGCTCTGTGCGGTTGTCCGACGCTGGCCCGAGCGCAGCAGGGAAGAAGTCGCGCCGCCACTGCCGGTCGCGCTTGTCGAGGAGCCGCGGGTGCCACCGCCCGTGGTACCCGCCCCCGAGGCGGCCGACCAGCCCGCCGAGCCCCCCGGCCCGATCCGCCACCGCCCGCGGA